>JANWYD010000017.1 GCA_025057155.1 Chloroflexaceae bacterium | reverse complement strand
GCCCCGGGGCGCCCGCGCCGCTGGCTTTAGTAGTTCCAACAATCACAACTAGACGCCGCTGGTGAATCGTGTATGCTATATTAAGGATTTAGTGTTTGCTAATAGCAAGGGTAAAGCTCTCGCAAATTCCGTAGCGGGTGAGCAAGGCTCCGACAGGCATCACCCTTCCGAATGCTCTCATCGCGCTAAGGATGCGCCGCGCCAGACCGGAAAGGAAACCCTTGCGGGAGCCGCAAGCCCCCCAACCTTAGCCGAACGGTTATGAAGGCGCAAGCTGTTGCCAGTGCCTGTTAACACAAACAACCGCCCTGGAAGCATACACTGAGCCTATCCACCGTCTTGCCGAATGCGTTCTGCAACAACGCTGTTGTGACTGGAGACTCCATGGATGCTCATCTTGCCACCGTTGCGATGGCCGCCCCCGGGCGCCTGATCGGCGTTGCGCCCGACGGCGATCTGCGCCTGGTGTGGGACGCTGCGACGTTTCGCCTGCCGATCTACGATCTGCCGCATCTCGCTGCCGCGCTTGACGAATGGTGCGAGGAAGAAGAGTTGCCGTTCCTGCGCCGGGGCTACTATCGCCTGGCCCTGGGAGCGGATGGCGCCGTTCAACTCTGGCTGCACAACGGAGGCCTCCTGCTCAGCCGCGAGGAACTGCGCCTCCTGGCGCGCCTAGTAGAGACGGCGGCGCAAGAACTCTGCGCTCCCCTCTGTCGCCAGCAACGGCTGCCCTTTGGCGTTGGCTATCGTCCCCTCGCTGCGCCGCCAGCCGAGCGCCAGTGGAGGAATTGATCCATCCCGTTGCCCGAGGGGAAGTTCGGAAGGACCGGGTCCCTCTGAACATACGCTAACACGTTGCTAACGCTGCACGGAGAAGCTGCCCCGTCCCAGCAAAAGAACGTGCGAGGGCCGCCGGCCCTCGCACTCACTACTAGCGCAACGTTTATTCGGAAACGCAGCCCTCCTGGGCTGAGAGGCTAGCCGCGCTGCTCGATGTGGGCGCGCAACATCCAGGCCATCTTCTCGTGCTTCTCCATCAGCGCGGTAAGAAAATCGCTGGTGCCCATATCGTCGTACTGCTCATCGGTCGCGCGCACGTCGCGGCGGAGATGGCGGATAATAGCCTCGTGATCGGCGACCAGGTTGGCCACCATGGTGCGATCATCGGGATACTCGCCAGGACGCTCGGACAGGGTGGTGAGTTGCAATAACTCGGTCATGGTGCCCGGAGCGGGGGCGCCGAGCGAGCGAATGCGCTCGGCAATTTCGTCAATGTCATGTTCCAGCGCCTCGTACTGCTGCTGGAACAACGCATGCAGCGGGCCAAAGGCCATTCCGACGACGTTCCAGTGGTAGTTGCGCAGACGCATGTACAGCACGTGCTCATCGGCGAGCAGGCGGCTCAGCAGCGCCACTACACCTTGCACGTTCGCTGCGCTCAGGCCGATATCGGGCGTCGTGCCGGACACACTGGGCTTTGAGGTCGTCATGGTCACGTCCCTTTCACCTTGGGCCGCTGCCAGGCCGAACAGCCTGCCAGCCAGCCAGCCGCGGTACAGATTCTTTCACTTCCGCATATAGTGCACTATAACAGAAAGGACAACAGCTATCAACTGATCCTGCGAGAAGTAGAGAGCCTGCGCGCAGCACCCTGACCCGCAGTGAACGCAGGGCGGCTACGTTGCCGCCCAGAAGGTTCAGGCGGCTGCACCACCCGAACCCTCCCCGGCAGGGCCTATGTTCTCGCCAGATATTCCAGCTCGTCGGCGCTCAGCCGCAGCTCCAGCGCTCCGAGCAACTCAACGAGTTGCTCGACGCTGGTGGCGCTCACAATCGGCGCTGTGATGCTCGGACGGGCCAGGTGCCAGGCCAGGGCCACCTGCGCGGGCGTCGCGCCCCGCCCTTCGGCTACCCGCTGCACCGCCTCCAGCACGGCCCAGCCACGGGCATGCATGTAGCGCTGTTGCACCTTGGGGGCGCGCTCGGTAACGGGCAGAGCGCCGTCGCGACGGTACTTGCCGGTGAGGAAGCCGCCGCCAAGCGGCGCATAAGGAATGACCCCCAGACCAAAGGCGCGGCAGGCCGCCTCCAGATCGCCTTCAAATTCGTCGCGGTCCACCAGATTGTACTTCGGTTGGAGCGAGATATACGCCGCGTAGCCATAGCGGTCGCTGACCCACAGGGCCTGCACCAGCCGCCAGGCGTGGTAGTTCGAGGCGCCGATGTAGCGCACCTTGCCCTGCCGCACCAGGTCGTCAAAGGCCCGCAGGGTTTCTTCCAGCGGGACGCGGTCGTCATCGAAGTGGGCCTGATAGAGATCAATATAGTCGGTTTGCAGGCGGCGCAACGAATCATCCACCGCGCGCATCATATGCTGGCGCGAGAGACCGCCCATATTTGGCCCCTCACCCATCGCCGAGCCCACTTTGGTGGCGATAATCACGCGCGACCGGTTCCCGCGGGCCTGCATCCAGCGGCCCAGCACCGCCTCCGACTCGCCGCCGGCGTGGCCCGGCGCCCAGCGCGAATAGACATCCGCCGTATCAATGAAATTGCCGCCCGCGTCCACGTAGGCGTCCAGCACCTGCTGGGAGGTCGCCTCGTCACAGGTCCAGCCAAAGACATTCCCGCCCAGACACAGGCGGCTCACTTCCAGGCCGCTCCGGCCAAGTCTGGTGGTCTGCATAGCGCCTATCCCGTTTCACGACTGCTTCTCGCCTGCGTTGAAGCAGTGCCAGCCCGACGAACCATCCCTTGCTCAAGCCCAAATCCCCTAGGGTTTTCCGATCAGCATAAACGCGGCCCAGAAGCGCGGATGGGCGAAGGGCCGCTGGTCATAGCTCTCCAGGGCGGCGAGGACCTGAGACGTTGCCGCTCCAGAACGCCGCAGTAGAGCGACCACCGTGTCTCGATCAGAATCGCGAAGCGTGAGTTGCGCCTGATGGATGGCTTCGGCGGGCGCTGCTCCGGCTGCAAGATTCGCGTAGAACAATACCATAAGAACATAGGCGGCGATATCGTCAATCTCATGGAGCGCGCAGACAATGGTCGCCGCCCCGGCATACAGAAATGCTCGCGGCAAACCGAGCAACTCGTCGCCGGAGGCGACCTGGCTCAAGCCCGAAGTGCAGGCGTTCAGGGTAACCAGCGTGTCACGCAACTGCAACGCGCCCATGAGCGCACGGGCATCGAGGTTGTCATCGGCGCCGAGGCACAGGAAGGAACCCAGGGGATCGCTGGCTCGATAGACTGCATGGCCGGCGATGTGCAGGCAGCGCAGGGCGGGGCCGGAGGCGAACAAATCGGCGCGCTTGGCTGCATCGCCGACGATCACGCGGGCGTCAAGCATAGCGCCGACGATCTGGGCCTCGTGCTCGGCCAGAAACAGTCGCGCCTCGCCCTGATAGTTGTAGCCGAGCGCCAGACTCACGCTCCCGGTGCTCTGGGGCCGCGCCAGGCAGTCGCAGAGCACCGTGGCGCTGGGCGCGAAGGTCAGCGCCGGCCCGGCCACGTCGAGCAGAGCGCCGCCTCGGGGCGTGGACAGGGCGACAAAGGGAACGTAATGCAACGGCCCGTGCGGAATAAGATGGACCACGGCGCGCTTCACCAGCAGGCTCTCGACAGGGGCGATCAGCCGGTCGTACATCCAGCGCAGCTTGCGTTGCGTCACCAGGTGCCAGCCTGGAGTCGGGTCATCGGCCGGAGGGCGCAGCAGGTTCGGATCGAAAGCGATCCGGTACACCTGCAGCGCCTCGCGAGTAATGGCGAAGAGCAGGATCTCCGGCTGCGGGCGCACCAGCTCAAGGAGCCGGGTGTTCTCAGGGGGAATGCGCGCCAGAAAGGAGTCGCCGGGCGGCAGCACCCCGATGCAGAAGTATTCGAGCACCAGGGCGTCGGGGGCCATCTGCCGTTGCACATCGGCCAGCGTGACGGTGGGCCGGTGCGCAAGCGCGTCCGCCGGGGCGTCGCGGCGCGCCACCAGGTCGAGAAAGGCTCGCGCCCGTGCTCGCTCAACGTAGGCAAAGGCGCTTTCAGGATCGTCCTGCGCGAGGTAGGTCAGGACGATCGTTTCATACACCTGTTCGGCGGTGCCCAGGAGGCTGATCTTCAGGTCTTCGGCAGAGGTGGCCACGCGCAGCGTTTCCAGCAGATCAACGGCCTCGCGCAGGGTGGCCAGGGCAGCCATACGGGCGCCGCGGCGGTCGAGCAACTGGGCATGGCGGTGCATCAGCAGGGCGCGGCTCAGCGCGTTGCCCAGGGCTTCCTGGAGGGCGATCGCCCGGCGGAAGGCCGCGTCGGCGTCGTCCCAGCGGGCCTGCAACTGGTAGATCAGGCCCAGTTCGGTAAGAATGTCGGCGGCGAGGACGGCATTGCCATGCTCGTCGGAGGCGGCAATGGTCAGGGCGCGCTCATAGGCTGCCAGGCTCGCAGCCTCGTTGCCGAGCAGTTGATGCAGAAAGCCCCGCGCCCAGTCAATCGCGGCCAGGCGGGCATGCATCTCCGCGGCGCGGTAAATCGCCGCGGCCTCGTCCAGATCGGCGATAGCCGCTTCCCAGCGCCCCAGGTAGAGCGCGTTGTTGCCGCGCATGTAGAGGGCGAAGGCAGCGCCATAGAGATCGTCCGCCTGGCGGTAGCTGGTCAGCCCGCGATCGCTCAGCTCCAGGGCGCGCTCGAAGCGGTGGAGCAGGTTGTACACGCAACTGGCGTTCACCCGGGCGCGAGCCTGCAGGCCCGCATCGTCGCTGGCGACGCCGAGAGCCTCTGCTGCGGCGAAGTCGGCGAGGGCAGCCTCGTTGCGCGCCTGGATCATCGCGCAGAGGCCGCGGGTCACCAGTGCCTCGCCCCGCAGGCGCGGCGACAGATCGGCGCGCCGCAGGAGTTGCTCGATGATGCGCTCGCTCTGCGCATACGCCTGCTGGCGAAGCGCGTGATGCGCCTCCAGCAGCGCCAGCCGGTCGGCGTGATCCGCTTGCGGCTCAAGGGGCAGGGCGCGCACGCGGGCGATCATCGCGCTTACCTCGTGCCAGCGCATGTAGTCGAGGTTCAGATCGCGCAGGGCCTCGAGGTGATGCAGGCAGGCGGCCACGAGCCAGGGCGCCTCCGCGCCCTGGCTGGCCAGGCGACCCGCCGCGTAGTCAAAGGCGCGCTGGTGCAACGCGCGCTCCTCGGGCGCCGCCTCGGCGCGCAGGCGCGCCAGCAGCGCGCGTCGAGCCTCGGAGCGCAACGCAAAAACGCCGGGCTCGAGACGTTCAATCTCTGCCATTGCCAGAACCGCCTCCGCCTCGTCAGCGTCGAGTTCAAGTACGGCGCGCAGCATCGGCGGATCAAAGCGTTCAAAGATGGCGCAACGCACTATAGCCGGCAATGTGGGAACAGACATGAGACTCTCGTGTGTGCAGTGCGGTATACAGCAAGCTTCCAGGTTAGGAGTATCTCCATGGATGATGATCGCTATCGCCTGGACCTGCCCTTTCAGTTCAACGCGGCCAGCCACGGCGAGGCGGCGGCGCGCTGCAAGGCGGTCAGACTGACCTATCTGCACAGCCCGAACGCGGAACGCACCGCGACCCAGCAGGAGTTCTTCGTCCACGCCGATCCCGCCTTGCTCGATCAGCCAGGCGCGCTTCCGGGGACCTTCCCCTTCCGCGAGAAGTGGCTGGCCTACGCGCCCGACGAACACGCCCGCTCCCTGACGGCGATCAACGGCGAGCCGCTGTTCCGCTCAGTGCTTTATCTTTTTAACGTTATCGTGGCCCTCGAATGGCAACCTTCGGCGGCGACCTACCAGCAGATCCGCGTTGCCATGCAACGGGCCTCGGACTTCCTCTACGACGTGACCAACGGCTACATGGCCTTCGGCCAGATCGTCATCGGCGGGCCGGCCCTGCTCGACGGCGCCGACATCCAGGTCCTGGCCTCGAACCGGGTGCATCCTCGCGCCTGGCACAACGGTTGGCACGAGGACCGCAAGTTCAAAGGCATTCGGGTTGGACGCGGCATCTGGCAGAAGGATCTCGGTCTCCTTTCGACCTGGGACACGCCGGAGGGCTACCGGGCGCTGATCCACGAGTGGGGCCACTACGCGCTCAACATCAACGACGAGTATCTGGAGGATACCATACTTGTCCAGCGCAGGCGCGAGCGGCGCTGGCGGGTGAGCGAGCGGGCGTCAAAGGGCGCGACGGCGGTCAGGGCGGCCCTGCCGCGCGTCGCTCTGCCGGTTGACGCGAGTCTGATGGCCGCCACCCAGATCAGCGAACTGCCACCCTGGCAGGCGATTTTCGAAACCCTGCGGGCCAATTTTCCCCTCCTGCCGGCGGATGATCCTCGAGATCAGCACCCGATGGAGGGGCCGCTGGCCCTGCCCCTGCCTCTCCCTGTCTTTGTTGAACTACCTGCGACCCGCTACCGCTCTGGCGTTGGCATCAACCTCGAGCAGGCTCAGGAGGTCTACCTTGACCTGGCCAGGCCCCTGGCGCAGGTGGCAGGCGGCTCGGCCAGGCGCGCCGATGCGGCCCACTGGCTCTACGTGCTCAAGCCGCGGGGCGAAGACGGCATGCCCGGCGGCTTGATCGCCCAGGGCAAAGTCTCCGCGGCCGACCAGCGCGAGGGCTTTCACCTCCTCGGGGCTGAGGCCGGGGATGAACTCCTGCTCATCAGCCAGGTTCAGGACGTGCTGCGTGTGCAGCGAGCCGCCTATGTCGCCCCGACGACCTCGCCCGCGCCAGGGCGGCGGGCGCCGGCGCAGCTCGCATGGAGCGAGGCCACCCCTCCGGGGCTGGATCGGCCCTTCTTCGTTGACGTGCTGCCTCAGGCGCTGGAGGGCGCCGCGCGCGACCCGGCGGCCGTAGCGGCGCGGATCGAAGCGCACGGGCGCAAGCCCGACGCCGTGCAGATCTACCCCTGCGGCCCCCACGGCCCGCTCGCGCCCCTGGCGCTGCACCACCTCGACGCGGCGACGCTCATCACCGAGGCGCGCCCCGTGCCGCACCTCGACGGCCACGTGCTGCTACGCTGGCCCGGTGACGCCTTCTTCGTCGTCAGTTACTCGCAGGGGGGCGGGCCAAACTCGACCACAGGCGGACGCCTGCCGATCAGCGCCGGTTCCGCCGAAGGCAACGCCATGCTCTTCTTCGTTACGCCGGAAAACCGCCGGCCAGTCCTCCCTTCCGCTCCCGACGCGCCGCCTGACGATGACGAACGGGTGCGCATCGTCACCACCACCCTCATCGGAGGCCCCCAGCGCCTCCCGGAGGGGGCTGAGGCGCGCAGTTACGTGTTCAGCCTTGCCAGTAATGTTTCACTTATGGATTATAGCGCTACCCTTGTTTTATACTATGACCGGGACGCGCGCGAGCGCCGCGGCGATCTGGTGATCTACCGCTGGGACTCGCAGGAGCAACGCTGGGTGCGGCATGTCACCTATGCGCCTGTTCTTCCCTACGTGGCGCTCCCGCTCCAGAAGGGCCTGGGAACCGCCCCGGCGCTAACCGGTGAAGGCGAAGCGCTTCCAGTTGAACGCTACCGAATTTACCGGACCCCTGGCGGCTGATGTCTCGGACCCGTAGGATAAGACGGGCCTGCGCTGCAACGCGACGCCCTAGCAAAAGGTGTTTCTTTCCCCATGACCGAGGGCGTCTTCGACGATGAGGGTGTGACCGAGAACGATGTGCGCACGCAGTGTCGCCGGACCGTAACCGCAGTGATGCAACGGTTTGGCTGGCAACTCCTCAGCGTTGATGAGTTCGCGCGACGAACCGAGGCCAGCGTCGCGGGCGGCGAGGTGACAGACCTGTGGCGAGCAGCGATCAACGTGTACTGCCATTGCCTCTACCGCGCGTGTCGCGGCGATGAGGGGCGCGAGCGGCAAGACCTGGGATTCGCCGAGTTGCACCGCTATGTGTACGGGCTTTCCTTTCGCGAAAGCCCCGATCTGGCGCCAGACGTGCGGGCCGAGGCCGTGAATGAAACCCTGCTGCGCATCTGGAGAAAGCTGGACAGTTATCATACGCCGGGCGCCTTTCTGGCCATTGCCGCCCTGGAACTTCGCAATGTCCTGCGCCCCTTGTGGACCAGACTGGCGGCGCTGCCCCTGGATGTGCTGGACCGGCGACAGATCGCTGCCGAGCATAGCGATCCCGAACAGAGCGCCATGCGCGCCGACCTGAGCCAGCAGGTGCGGGCCTGCTTTGACGAGGTGCTGCGCCAGCAACCTCGCGCGCGGCAACAACTCGAAGCCGTCTGGCTGAAGTTTATCGCCGGTCTCGACGATGAGACGATCAGCGTGTACCTGGCCAGACCGGTCGCCAGCGTCTATGTGCTGCGCTCGCGGGGCCTGAACCAGTTGCGCGCCTCGCCGACCTGGCAACGACTGGCGCACGATTGGGGGTTGGATGCGAAATGGACTTCGCGCAACCCTTCAGGTTGAGGGTGGGACTCGCAAGGGCAAAAGGAACCTCTCGATACTGCTTGTATCTGCCACATTGGCGGAGAAGGGATACGCGGAATGAAACCTGAGGCCCGGTATGGTGATGATCGGGAGAGGAACGACAGCGCCGTCCGTCATCTTCATGCGCTGATGATCCTTCCCGAATACGTGACCGCAGTACTGCTTGGGCAACCGCTCACGGCAGCGCTGCGGGAGGTTGAGGCGCATCTGGCGCGCTGCGACAGTTGTCGGGTTGAAGCCGAGGCGTTGTTCTCCGCGCTGGAACCGCTCTACGGCTACGAACCGGTCGCTTTCCCTGAGCCGCCGGCGCCAGACCTGAGCTTCCTGCACGCTCCGCCTGCGCCTCTGGGCGCGCTGGCCACAGCGGCTTCCAGCGTTCAATCGGCAGTTGACCGCTTTCTGGATACGATTGTCATCCAGTTCTCCGAACCACTGCTGGCCCTCATGCGCCCCCCGGCCCTGGCCCGCGCCGTCGGATTGCGCCTGCGCTATGCCTATACCGTGCCGCAGAGCAGCGATGACGACCCTCACATCACTGTCGAGGTGCTCGCGCCGGATGAGCAAGACGAGCAGGGACTGGTACGGATCTGCGTCGAACTGGCCGATGCCGACCCCTTCGATCAGGCCGGCAGCACGGTGTTCCTGGAGACCGCCGAACAACGCTTCCGCGGTGAAACCGACCATACCGGCCTGGTGCATTTCACCAATGTGCCCCTCGACGATGTCGCCTGCTGGCGGATCGTCGTTCAGCCGCGCCCGGCCCCGGCGCCGTGAGTCCCGCACGCGCGGCCCTGTCGTTCATTCCCGTGGAATGAACCGCACGCCCATCAGCGCCCGATCACATCGAAAAATCATCTACGACAATCCAAAATCCAAAATCTAAAATCCCTAAACGTTTCGTCTGCGCGCGCCGTTGCGAGCGGCTTTACCGCACTACACTGGCGTCCGCTCTGTCGCGGGGATGTTATAATACAACAAGCCCAGGTATGCCCCGCGTGTCGAGGAGCCTATGACGACAGACACTTCGGCCAGCGCCCCCCGGCGTCCTGCCGAGATGGCCAAAGCCTACGAACATCAGCAGGTTGAGCAGCGTCTGTATGCGTGGTGGGAGCAAAGCGGCTTCTTCGCCCCCCGCGATGATGCCCCGCGCCCGCCGTTTGTCATCTCCATACCCCCGCCAAATGTGACCGGCGAGTTGCACCTCGGCCACGCCATGTTCGTCACTATCGAGGATCTGATGATCCGCTGGCGACGCATGCAGGGCTACAAGACCCTCTGGGTCCCCGGCACCGACCATGCCGGGATCGCCACGCAGACCCAGGTGGAGAAGTTGCTGCTAAGCGAGGGGACCAGCCGCCAGGCTGTCGGGCGCGAGGAGTTTTTGCGCCGCACCTGGCAGTGGAAAGAGAAGTATGGCGGCGAGATCACCCGCCAGTTGCGGCGCCTGGGCGCCTCGTGCGACTGGTCACGCGAACGTTTCACCCTCGATGCCGGCCTCTCGCGTGCGGTGCATACCGCCTTCAAGCGCCTCTACGACGACGGGCTGATCTATCGCGGCACCTACCTGGTCAACTGGTCGCCCGCTCTCCAGACCGCCGTGAGCGACCTGGAGGTGGAGTACGAACAGCGCAATGTCTCGATCTGGTACGTGCGTTATCCGGTGCTGGACGCCGGCTGGAGCGGGCCGGGGCATCCCTGGGGGTCGGGGCGCTGGGCCGAGGGCGCTACCACCTGGATCACCGTCGCCACCACCCGCCCCGAAACCATCCTGGGCGATACCGCGGTGGCCGTGGCCCCTGACGATGAGCGCTACGCGGCCCTGGTCGGGCGTGTGGCCGTGCTGCCTGCCCTGGGCCGCCAGATCCCCATCATTGCCGACGCCTATGTGGATAAAGAGTTTGGCTCGGGCGCGGTGAAGATCACCCCGGCCCACGATAAGAACGACTACGAGGTGGCGAAGCGGCATCACCTTCCAATGATCAACATCATGAACAAAGATGCGACGATCAACGAGGAAGGCGGCCCCTACGCCGGGATGGACCGCTTCGCCGCCCGCGCGGCCCTGCTTGCCGACCTCGAGCGCGAGGGCCTGCTGGTCAAGGCCGAGCCGCACACCATGAGCGTGGGCATCAGCCAGCGCGGCGGCGAGGTGATCGAACCGCTGCTCTCCGAACAGTGGTTCGTGCGCACGCGCCCCCTGGCCGACCTGGCCCTTGCCGCCGTGCGCGAGGGTCGCACCCGGATCATCCCCGAGCACTTCGAGAAGGTCTACTTCCACTGGCTGGAAAACATCGAAGACTGGTGCATCTCTCGCCAGCTCTGGTGGGGCCACCGCATCCCCGTCTGGTACATGCCCGATGGCAGCTTCGTCGTTCCCGGCCCCGACGAGCAGCCGCCCGCCGAGGGGGTGCAGGACCCCGATGTGCTCGATACGTGGTTCAGTTCGGGCCTCTGGCCCTTCTCGACGCTGGGCTGGCCCGATGACACGCCGGACATGCGCGAGTTTTATCCCACCTCGGTGATGGAGACGGGGTACGACATCCTCTTCTTCTGGGTCGCGCGCATGATGATGATGGGCTGCTATCTCACCGGCGTGCCGCCCTTCCACACGGTCTATCTGCACGGCCTGGTGCGCGACGAGCATGGGCGCAAGATGTCGAAAAGCTACGGCAACGTGGTCAATCCCCTGGAGGTGATGGACCGCTACGGAACCGATGCGCTGCGCTACACTCTGGCGACCAGCGGCACGCCAGGCCAGGACGTGAACCTGAACCCGCAGCGCATTGAGGGGGCGCGCAATTTCGCCAACAAGCTGTGGAACATCACCCGCTTCGTCCTGGGCAAACTCGGCGAGGAGCGCGAACTGGCCTACGGCCTGCCGCCGACAGACCTCTCCCTTGCCGACCGCTGGATCCTCTCCCGCTATGGCCGGCTGGTGCGCGATGTGGACCGGCTGATGGAGGGCTACAATTTTGGCGAGGCCGGGCGACAGATCCACGACTTCCTCTGGGGCGAATTCGCCGACTGGTACGTTGAGGCGGCCAAGGTGCAACTCGAGGGCGCACCCGAGGCGCAGCGGGCGACGCGGGCCACGCTCTACACCGTGCTGGAAGGAAGCCTGCGCCTGTTGCATCCCTTTATGCCCTACGTCACCGAGGAACTCTGGCAGTACCTGGTCGGCGATGCCGCCACGGCCAGCCACTACCCCGACGCGCCGCGCTCGATCATGCTCGCCGCCTATCCGGTAAACGAACCCGCGCCGCTGGACGAGGCCGCCGAGCGGGATTGGAACCTGGTGCAAGAGTTGATCGTGGCGATCCGCAATGTGCGCAGCGAATTCAAGGTCGAAGCAGCGCGCTGGGTCACAGCGACGATTGCCGGTGGCGAGCAGGCCCCTATGCTGCGCGACCAGGCTCCGCTGATTGCGCGCCTGGGCCGGGTGCAGGCCGATGAGCTGACGATCGTTGAGCGTCTGGAGAATCGGCCCACCCAGGCGGCGTCAATCGTTATCGGCAACGTCGAATGCTACCTGCCCCTGGCCGGTCTGATTGACCTGGAGGCTGAACGCGCCCGGCTGCGCAAAGAACTCGAGGCGGCTGAGGCCGACGTGGCCCGCCGCGAAGCGAAACTTGCCAATGATGGCTTCGTCGCGCGCGCGCCAGCGCAGGTGGTGCAGCGCGAACGGGAGGGCCTGGAAGTGGCGCGCGCGACCCTCGAGAAGCTGCGCGCCCGGCTGGCTGAGTTGTGAGGGTCTGTAACACCGATACGGTATACTACCAACAGTACAAACCGGACCGCGCCGATACAGCCTTAGGAGTTATCCGGCATCCAGGCGCATCGCGCCCAACGCAACAGGCCTGGAGACTGGCTCACGGCCGCAAAACCCTGCGGGATGCCGTGGTGTGGGCCGCAAAGTACTCTTGCAATCAGACTAAAGGTTTCACGAACACGCTTGCCGGTGAGAACAAGGCAATGACCTACCGACTGATGGTAGTGGCCGCAGCAAGCTCGGCACTACGGAACCTGCCGCAACAGTTGGGCGACGACGTTGCGGTCCAACTCTTCGAGTCCGCCGATGAGGCCCTGTGGGAACTGCAGGAACAACCGCCTGAGGCGCTGATCGCCGAGGTGGACCTGCCTGACAGGAGCGGAGTAGAACTCGCCGAAATCATAACCCATTTCGAGGTTCCAACCCGGGTGGTTCTCTACCAGGCGTCAGAGGAAGAAGCCGCGCCCCTCGATGAGGCTGTCGGTGTGCATCGCGTCCTGCACGGCCCGCTGGCGCCGGAGGAGCTTGTCGCCGCTCTGCAGGCGGTGTTGCAGGCCGGGGCCGCCATGACTGAGCACACGGTTGAGGTTGAGGCGCAACGAGATGCCGATACCGTCCTCCCTCCGCCTGATCCGGAACCTCCCGCCGCAACAATCCCGCCCGATCCGGAACCGCCAGCGGACCAACCTCAACCCGCCCCGCCGGAGGACCAGCCGCGCTCCCGGCCAGAGATCACGCCGGCCCGGGTGGTGCTGCCTCCGCTCTCTGAGCGCCACGCGACCTCCGCGCCGGCCTCGTATGGACGGGGCAGCCTGGCTGCGCGGAGCAAGGCCGCCGCGGAACGGGCGCCCGCGCGCCCCGCGCCTGCCGAAAGCGCCTCCCCGTCCTGGCGCAGCAGCGGCGGCAATCTGGTGGTGACGGAGCAAAACATCAGCGCCATTCGCTCGGTGATGAGCCAGCTCTCCCAGGATCTGGGCGCCCAGAGCGTGATGCTGACCGACCGGGCGGGCATGGTCCTGGTAGAGGTGGGCAGCGCCACGAACCTGCCGATGATGATCGTCCTGCCCCTGCTCTCTACCGGCTTTTCCACCACCGGTGAGGTGGCTCGGCAGTTGCGCGAGCATGATGCCACGAGCGTCTACATCCATGAGGGCGTCAACGTGGATCTGTACTGCTTTGACGTGATGCAGCGCTTCCTGCTGGTGCTGGTGTTCAATAAGAAGGTCGCCAGTTCCAAAATCGGCGCGGTGTGGATTAACGCCAAGCGGGCCATCCGCGAACTGCGTGACGCCTTTGCCCGTTAGGCGCTCCGAGGCTTCGCCCACAGCGATGGGATGCAAAAGGAGGTTTCCCGAAGGGCGGCGCTCTCAGGTGTAAAGTTTTTCCAGGCAGAAGGGGGGTCGGCATCCGAATCCGCTGATGACCCTCACCTGAGAGGACGCCGCCCTCGCGGACCCTCCCCACAGGCAGGGGCGCGGGGAACGCGAGTGTTCCGATGCCCATCCAACTACCAGAGCGAGCTGCGCCCTCCCAGATCCTCCCCGCAAACAGGCGCCACCAACCGCTTCAGAGGGCTGCGCTCTCCCAGATCCTCCCGGATGGAACGGCAACGCATGGTTTGCGATGCGTAGGGTTTGCCTTGAATGATAGCCTATGGTATACTCGCGCGCGGAAAACAACCGACGCAAGATATAGATAACGGCGCGCAGGTGAGGACTTGTGTGCTTGACCATTCTATGCTATGCTATTTGTGAAGAATGGAACGAAGCCAGGTCGCGCCAGGAGTAGCGCCAGGGTTCCACGGTCGCACCAGGGCAGGCACGCACCACGGAGATGTCGGTTGCCGCGGGTTGCGGGCATGCCTGCGATGATGCCCTGAGAGGGAGGTAAGCCTTGTCCGGACGAATGCGCTTCCTTGTCATTGCCATCGTACTGCTCGCCGTGGCGGTGGCGAGCCGCTTCTTTCTCTTCAGCGGCGACCCGCACGTGGAAGTGGCGGCGGAGAAACTCTTCAGCATTGGCGGCTTCAAGGTCACCAATGCCCTGTTTACGGCGCTGGTGGTGGACATCATCCTGGTGGTGCTGGCCTGGCTGGCGACGCGCAATATGCAACTGGTGCCCCGCGGCCTGCAGAATGTGATGGAGATCATTCTTGAGGCCCTCTACAATCTCCTCAAGAATATCAGCCCGAAATTCATTGATCGCGCCTGGCCCCTGGTAGCCACCATCTTCCTCTTCGTGCTCACCGCGAACTGGCTCGGCCTGGCGCCCGGAGCCACGTCAATCGGGCCGTGCATGGCCAAGGAGCATAAGGAAACGGCGCGCCTGGCCCTGGTCGAGGAGGGGCCAAAAGCCGGCTCGATCGCCCTCATCCCCGCGGCCGCCGAAAAGCATAATCCCTACACCACCTGCCCCGAAGGCACAACGCTGATACCCTGGCTGCGCCCGCCAAGCACTGATTTGAACTTTACCTTCGCCCTGGGGTTGCTCTCGTTTGTCTTCTTCACCTACTGGGGCTTTCGCACCCTCGGCTTCGGCGGTTATCTCTCCAAGTTCTTCAATCTGAATGGCATTATGTCCTTCGTGGGCATTATTGAGTTCATTTCCGAACTGATCAAGCCTGTCGCTCTGGCTCTTCGTCTTTTCGGCAACATCTTCGCCGGCGAAGTGCTGATCGCAGTGCTAACCTTCCTGGTGCCGCTGGTGCTGCCGATGCCCATCTACGGCTTCGAACTCTTCGTGGGCTTCATCCAGGCCCTGGTCTTCGCCCTGCTCACGATGGCCTTCCTGAGCATCGCCACCACCGGCCATGGCGACGAGCATCACGGCGGCGAGGGGGGACGCGGCGCCGACGCTTCCAAGGCCCATTGAGGCGACCTGACCGCCATACCATCGTTCTGAGGAGATGCGTTCAGCGTAGATTTCAGGAGGATCGGAGACAATGGAAGGCTTGAATCTCATCGCCACCGCGCTCGCCATCGGCCTGGCAGCCATCGGCCCCGGCATCGGCATCGGCATTATTGTGGCAGGCGCCCTGCAGGCGATGGGCCGCAATCCCGAAATGGAAAATACGCTCATCACTTACATGTTCATCGGAATCGCCTTTACCGAGGCGCTCGCGATTTTCGGTCTGGTGATCTCCTTTATGATCGCCTTTGGCGTTATCCAGTGACCCCTCGCCCCAATGGAGGTTGATGCGTGGAAGCATTAGGAATCAACCTGAACCTGTTCCTCGCCCAGTTGATCAACTTTGGCGTCATCGTGGGGTTGCTCTGGGTGCTGCTCTATAAGCCTGTGCAGAAGATCCTCAACGAGCGCACAGCCCGGATTGAAGCCAGCCTGCGCGAGGCCGACCAGGTCAGGCAGCAACTGGCCTCGGCCAAGCGCGACTACGACGCCGAAATTGCTAAAGCCCGCAAAGAGGCCGCTGAGATCCTCGCCCAGGCTCAGGAGCGCGCCAGGGCCCAGGAGGCTGAGATCCTCAAACAGGCTCGCAGCGAGGCCGAGCGGATCCGCGAAGAGGCCCGCGCCCAGGCCGAGCAGGAGCGCAACCAGATGTTGCGCGAGGCCAAGGATGAGATCGTCGAACTGGTGACGCTCACGGCAACCCGCGTGCTCAACGCCGAGCTGAAGGCGACCGGACATGATAAACTAATAGAAGAATCGCTCGCCGCTCTCGGACGCCAGAACTGACCGGTCGCCTGGTTGCCGTTGGCCCCGACGACCGCTAATCGAGAATCACGATGGCAACAACAGTTGACGCCAGGGCGATCGCTGGCACCCTGTACGAATCGCTGCTGGAAACGGCCCTGGAACAGTTGCGGGCCGCCGCGCCCAAGCTCGCTGGCGTCACCACCGCCGACGCGGCGCAGCGCATTGACGCGGCCCTGCCCAGGAATGCGCTGCCGCAGGTGCGCAATTTTCTCCTCGGCCTCGCTCGCGAAGGCTTGCTTGATCGCGTCGGCGAGGTTGCCGAGGTGTTCGCCACTTACCTCGCCGGCCCGCCCACGAAAGAGCTTGAGGCGACGGTGACCAGCGCCATTGAACTGAGCGATGCGCAACGCAAACGCATCACCGCCGATCTGCGGCAACGCTATGGCGCCGATGTGTCGGTCAGGTTTGAGGTTGATCCCTCGCTTATCGGCGGGCTGATCATTCGCGTTGGCGACCAGGTGCTGGATAACAGTCTGCGCACGCGCTTGAGCGCGATACAGCGGAGCATGCTGAATAGCTGACGGAGCACGGCGCCAGGCCGGCGGGCAGTGGGCGCTTCTGCGCGTTCCTCCGCCGCAGCGCCGGCGCTCTCATTCCTAATGTGTGGAGCCGCACCATGACCACGACCAATGAGTTGCTTTCCCGGCTCAGGCAGAGCATCACCGCCGGGGTTGATCTGCGGCCGCGCCAGGTAAATGTTGGCACCGTTGTCGCCGTGGGCGACGGTGTGGCTCGCATCTCCGGCCTGGACCAGGTGCGCGCCTCGGAGTTGATCGAGTTCCCGCCGAAAGCCGGCCGCCCCGAGTCGATCTTTGGCTACGCCCTCAACCTGGAAGAAGACACCGTGGGCGCGATTATCCTCGGCGATTACGAGTCGATCGAGGAAGGTGATATGGTGACCGCAACCGGCCGGGTGATCTCGGTGCCCGTTGGCCAGGAGTTGCTCGGCCGCGTGGTCAACCCTCTCGGCCAGCCCCTCGACGGCAAGGGGCCGATCACGGTCACCAGGTACCGCGAGATCGAGCGCATCGCTCCCGGCGTGATCACCCGCAAGTCGGTGGATACGCCGGTGCAGACTGGCATCGTGGCTATTGACGCCCTCATTCCCATTGGCCGCGGCCAGCGCGAGCTAATTATCGGCGACCGCCAGACCGGCAAGACCGCCGTCGCTGTGGACACCATCCTCAACCAGAGAGGACAGGGGATGGTGTGCATCTACGTGGCCATCGGCCAGCGTCGCGCCCAGGTGGCCCAGGTGGTGGGCATCCTGGAGAAGTACGGCGCGCTCGACTATACCATTGTCGTCTCGGCCACCGCCTCAGAAAGCGCCGCGCTCCAGTACATCGCTCCCTACGCCGGCTGCGCCATGGGCGAAGAGGTGATGGAAAACGGCGTCATGGTTGACGGGAAGCTGGTCAAGGATGCGCTGATCGTCTACGATGACCTCTCGAAGCACGCCGTCGCTTATCGTCAGGTGTCGCTGCTCCTGCGCCGCCCGCCCGGCCGCGAAGCCTACCCCGGCGATGTGTTCTACCTGCACTCGCGCCTGCTCGAACGCGCCGCGCGCCTGAACGAAGACTATGGCGGCGGCTCGCTGACCGCCCTCCCGGTGATTGAGACCCAGGCCAATGATGTCTCGGCGTACATCCCTACGAATGTTATTTCGATCACCGACGGCCAGATCTACCTGGAACCTGACCTCTTCAACGCCGGGCAGCGCCCCGCCCTCAACGTGGGCATCTCGGTCAGCCGCGTCGGTTCTTCGGCCCAGACCCGCGCCATGCGCTCGGTAGCTGGCAAACTCAAGGGCGAACTGGCTCAGTTCCGCGATCTGGCCGCCTTTGCCCAGTTCGCCTCCGACCTGGACCCGACAACCAAGGCGCAGATCGAACGCGGCCAGCGTCTCCAGGAACTGCTCAAGCAGCCGCAGTACCATCCGATGGCCGTCGAGGATCAGGTGGCCATTCTCTACGCCGCCAACAACAACTACCTCGACGATGTGCCGGTGGCGGCCATCACCGCCTGGCGCGATGACTTCCTGGCCTTCCTGCGCTCGGCTCATCCTGAGGTGCGCAAGCTGATCTACGATAACCGCCTCGACCGGAAGTTCCCCTCTGAAGAGGTGAAGAACGCCCTGGAGGCGGCGATTAAGGAGTTCAAGGCAACCAGTTCGTATCAGTAGGATTATGCCGCGGATAGGGGCAAAGCTCTGCTGCGAAATCCCTGTCTGCGCTCACTGGTCTGTAAACAAAGTTTTTCGCTACACCCCCACCCCCTCTCCAACCCTCCCCCGGCGGGGGAGGGCGCCCGGTTCCTCCCTCAACGGGGGGCGGAAGTTCTCAGGTGTAGGGTTTTCCGATGCATGCTTGCGTCGCATTCGCCATCCGGGGCACTGGGACGCCCAACTCCCCCTTCTCCCGCTTGCGGGAGAGGGGGACAGGGGAGTGAGGATCGCAAGCGCATAGGAATGCCGAAAACCCCTTCTCGCTCAAAAACTCTATACCTGAGAAGAGGCCGGGAGGGGGGCGGAAATGCGAAGAAACTTGCTTTACTACTCAGTTGAAGGAGCGTGGGAAACCATGATTCCTGCCGTGCCCTCGCCTCCAGCAGCAGAGGCTCGAAGGGGGCGGGACGCTCCAGACTTCAAGCATCCGCGAACCTTGTTCCTGGCGGAGAGACTATGCCTTCCAGCCGTGAGATTAAACGACGTATCCGCTCGGTCAAGAATGTTGCCCAGATCACCCGCGCCATGGAGATGGTCGCGGCCTCGAAGATGCGCCGGGCGCAACGCAACGTGCTGGCGACGCGACCCTACGCCGACCGCATGCGCGATCTGATTGGCGACCTGAACGCCCGCGTGGTGGGCCACGCCCGCCGGGGCACCTTTCTCGAAGCGCGCCCGGACACGGGCCGCGTCGCGCTCATCGTTGTCACTCCCGACCGGGGATTGGCCGGCAGCCTGACCTCCAACGTCCTGCGGCGGGTGGGGCGCTTCATCCTCGAACAGCAGCAGCAGGGCCGCACGGTGGACACCTTCGCTTACGGCAAAAAGGGGCGCGACTTTCTGGCGCGCAGCGGCCAGAACCTGCGCGCCGAGGCTATCAAACTTGGCGACGCGCCGAAGCTGGAACAGATCCTCGGCGTGGCCACGGCCGCCCTCAGGGGGGTGGAGGCGGGCGAGTACAGCGAAGTGTATCTGATCTACAGCGAGTTTATCAACACGCTGGTGCAACGCCCGGCGCTCAAGAAACTTGTGCCTGTTGAGGCTCCTGAGGATAGCGGCGGACGGCAGGTTGATTTCACCTACGAGCCAGACCAGGCCGAAGTGCTTGCCGAGTTGCTGCCCCGCTACGTTGAAACGCAGATCTACCAGGCTATCCTTGAATCGATCGCCAGTTTCTACTCGGCCCAGATGGTGGCGATGCGCAACGCCACGCGCAATGCCAAGGACCTGGTGCGTGACCTGACCCTGAGCTACAACAAGGCTCGCCAGGCATCCATTACCAAGGAGGTCGCGGAGATCTCCAGCGGCGCCGCCGCGCTCGCTGAAATGTAAGCTGCGCGGCGCGCGTCTTCGACCGGCTCGATCTGCAGGGCTGGCCCCTCGCGCGCCGGTTGTTTCCCGAATGACCAGCATAACCCGGATGGGAGCGGAAGGCATAGCCCCGTCTCCGATCAATGATGGAGTTGCGACCATGACAAACGGGAACGGGATCAAAGCAAAGGGTGTCGTTCGCGAGATCATCGGCGTGGTGATCACCGCTGAGTTCGAGGACCACATCCCCGAAATATACAACGCGCTTGAGATACCGCTTGAAGGCGGCGGCAGCCTGGTATGCGAGGTCCAGCAGCAACTCGGCGAGGGTCGCGTCAAGGCCGTGGCGATGGGCAGCACCGATGGCCTGCGCCGGGGCGTGCCGATCTACGATACCGGCAAGCCAATCGCTGTGCCGGTCGGCCCCGCCACGCTGGGCCGCGTCTTCAATGTGCTTGGACAGCCGATTGATGGCGGCGAACCGATTGCCCCGACCGTCGAACGCCGGCCCATCCATCGCCCGCCGCCCTCATTCGAGGAACAGAGCACTGAGGCGCAGATCTTCGAGACGGGGATCAAGGTGATTGACCTGATCGCCCCCTTCACCCGCGGCGGCAAGACAGCCATTTTCGGCGGCGCCGGGGTGGGCAAGACGGTGGTGATCCAGGAACTGATCGCCAACATCGCCAAGGAACAGTCGGGGTACTCGGTGTTCGCCGGGGTGGGCGAGCGCTCACGCGAGGGCAACGACCTCATCCACGAGATGCGCGAGGCGCGCATTGACGAGACGACGACGGTCTTCGAAAAGACCGTAATGGTCTTCGGGCAGATGAACGAGCCGCCCGGCGCGCGCCTCCGGGTGGGCCTGACCGCGCTGACCATGGCCGAGTACTTCCGCGATGAGGGCCGCGATATTCTGCTGTTTATTGACAATATCTTCCGCTTCGTCCAGGCGGGATCGGAGGTCTCGTCGCTCCTCGGGCGCATGCCCTCCCAGGTGGGCTACCAGCCCACCCTCGGCACCGAGATGGGTGAACTCCAGGAGCGCATCACCTCCACCAGGCGCGGCTCGATTACCTCGATGCAGGCCGTGTACGTGCCCGCCGACGACTATACCGACCCGGCCCCGGCAACTGTGTTCGCCCACCTCGACGCGACCATCTCGCTTGAGCGCAGCATCGCCGAACGGGCCATCTACCCGGCGGTGGATCCGCTGGCCTCCACCAGCCGCATTCTTGACCCGAACGTGGTGGGCGAAGAGCACTACCGCGTGGCTCAGGAGGTCAAGCGGGTGCTCCAGCGCTACAAGGATTTGAAGGATATCATCGCCATTCTCGGCATGGAGGAACTGAGTGACGACGATAAGCTCACCGTGGCCCGGGCGCGGAAGATTGAACTGTTCTTCTCCCAGCCGTTCACGGTGGCCCAGCAGTTCACCGGCCGCCCGGGCAGGTATGTGCCGGTGGCCAAGACGGTCGAGAGCTTCCGCCGTCTGCTTAATGGCGAGGGCGACCACATCCCCGAGTCGTTCTTCTACATGCAGGGCGACTTCGACGATGTGCTGGCGGCCTACGAGGCCAGCCAGAAGGCTTGAGTAGTCTGTGAACGAAGTTGCCTTGCATTTCCGCCCCCCTCCCACCCTCCCCCCGTTGGGGGGAGGAGCCGGACTCCCTCCCCCGGCTGGGGAGGGGGCGGAGTTGCCGAAAAACTTCGTTCACAGAGCACTGAGAGGAACACGGGAAATTCGGGTCGCGCCTCAGGCTGACCACTTCTCGGACACTCCCCTCCGGCAGGGGCGTGGGGAAACCTGGTTTCCCCGCTCGCCCGCAGAAGTTCTTCGGACAGGCTGCACGAGGCTTCAGGAGTTCCGTATGCCCATTCACCTTGAAATTGTCACCGCCGAGCGGGCGGTTCTCTCCGATGATGTGGATCTGGTCAGCGCTCCGACCCGGGCCGGGCGGGTAGGCATCCTGCCCCGCCATGCCCCGCTGCTGACCATTCTGGAGCCGGGGGAGCTGGGGATCGTCAAGAACGGCGTGCGCACCTCCTTTGCCGTATCGGGCGGCTTTATGGAAGTGTTGCCCACGCGGGTCACCATTCTGGCCGATACGGTCGAGCGGGCCGACGAGATTGACGAGGCCCGGGCCGAGGCGGCGCGCAAACTGGCCGAGGAGCGCAGGCAGATGGCCCAGAGTGAGCGCGATGCCGCCATCGCCGAAGCCAAGCTGCGCAAAGAAATGGTACGGCTCCAGGTGGCGCGGCTCAAGAACGTTGGACGGCGGCCGTAATAACGGGCAAAGATCCGCTATAATGCGCCCTGGGAACCTAGCAGGGCTGGTGGATAGTGTTTACGTCTACGAACCGGTGCACACCGCAGAGGGCGCGGAGGGGTGCAGAGGGCTTCAAAAAGCGCGTCCTCTGCGTGCTCTGCGGTAAATCTGAATACGTACCGCCGTCGCTGGCAGGGGTGGGGCTAGTATGCTACCCGACAAGGTATTTCGTGTAGGGATTGGCCGACACGCTACCATTTTCTACAACAGCGTGTGAGACTTGCCCCAACGACGTTGCATTAGCCCTGCCTTCCGCGACGCCGTTCCCGGCCGCAACGTACAATCGAGGATCTATGGCCCGCAAGATCGGCATTGACCTTGGCACCGCAAATGTGCTGGTGTATGTCAAAGGAAAGGGGATTGTGCTCTCAGAGCCCTCAGTCGTAGCGCTGAGCACCAAAGATGGGCGCGTGCGAGCGGTGGGGGCCGAGGCCCTGGCCATGCTCGGGCGCGAGCCGGAGAGCATCGAAGTAGTGCGCCCGATGCGCAATGGCGTGATCGCCGACTACCAGGTGACGGAGGCCATGCTCAAGTATTTCATCGGGCGGGTCGCCGGTCGCTTTCGGTTTTCCAAGCCCGAGGTGATGATCTGCATCCCGGCGGGCGTCACCAGCGTGGAGATGCGGGCTGTGCGCGACGCGGCCCTGGAGGCTGGCGCGGGGCGCGCCTATCTGATCCGCGAACCGCTGGCCGCCGCCATTGGCGCCAACATCCCTGTGGCCCAACCTTCGGGGAATCTGATCATTGACATCGGCGGCGGTACGACCGAGGTAGCGGTGATTTCGCTCAATGACATCGTCGTGAGCACCTCGGTGCGTGTGGGCGGCAATAAGTTCGATGAGGCCATTGCCGCCTATATCAAGCGGAAGTACAACATGCTGATCGGCGAGCGCACTGCCGAGAGCGTGAAGATCGAGATCGGCTCGGCCCTGCCCCTTGAACGGCCGCTGACCACCCAGGTGCGCGGGCGCGATCAGGTGGCCGGGCTGCCGCGCACGATTGATGTGGACTCGAACGAGATCACCGAGGCCATCCAGGAGCCGCTCGAGGCGATTGTCAATGCCGTGCGCGCCGTGCTTGTCGAAACTCCGCCCGAACTCTCCTCCGACATCATTGACAAAGGCATGGTGATGACGGGCGGCGGCTCGATGTTGCGGCGCATCAACGAACTGCTTACCGAGGTCACCGGGGTGCCCTGCTACGTGGCCGATCAGCCCGCCTCCTGCGTGGCGATCGGCACCGGCCTGGCCCTGGAGAACCTGGATATCCTGCGCGACAGTCTCAGCGGCGACGATCTGAATTAACATGCGTCAGAAGCTCAATCCGCCGCGCGAGGGCCTCGTGCTCGAAGTGGGGAGCGGCGACAATCCCCATCCGCGCGCCGATGTGCTCGTTGATCGCTTTCCCGGCGCCGATAACCGCGAGCGCGGCGGCGATCTGGTAGTTGACCGGCCGCTGGTCGTCGCCGATGCTCACCACCTGCCCTTCAAAGACGGAGCCTTCGCCTACAGCATCTGCTCTCACATTCTGGAGCATATGGACGACCCGGCGCAGTTTGCCCGCGAACTCCGCCGGACGTGCAGGGCCGGCTACATCCAGAGTCCCTCGGAAATCGCCGAGCGCCTGTTTCACTGGTCCTTCCACCGCTGGTACGTGAACCTGGTGGACGATACGCTGGTATTGCACCCGAAGGAGCCGGGCGAGCCGTTTGGCGAGTTGTTCGACTACCTCTACGAGTACAATCCGGCCTACTATTTCTTCCAGCGCAGCATGCCCCACCTGTTCTGGGTGGAGCGGGAATGGCACGGTGACGACTTAAAGGTCGAGGTGCGCGATACGTCGCCGCTGCCCCTGCGCGACCCCGCGGCTCTGCGCGCGCTGACGCGGCCGCGCCACGGCCCTCTGGCGCTGATCGGGCTTTTCTTCGTCGCCCTTATCAGCCGCGCGGCGCGTCTGGAGACGCGCAGGCGCCTGCGCCGGCGCCTGCGTCGCAGCTACCTGTGATCACTCCCCCTCCAGCACCTCGGGAACCAGATTGTCGGGAATGGTAATCGGGCGCCGTTCAAAGCGCCGTTGCAGCAACTCGTGGCGAATCTGAGCCATCTCGATCAGGTAGCCGCGTTCGTGATCCACCACCCAGTTCCCCTGGTGGGTCAACGGAATCACCCCGAAGACGGTGTGGTAACCGGTGCGGTGCCAGGCGGCAGGCGTTAACCCGCGCAGCAGCTGGAGGGTCTGCCGGCGACTGTTGGTGAAGGCTTCCAGCAGATCGGCAATCGGGTAGGCGCGATAGACGGCGGCCTTCTCCAGCGTGGGAGGCTCAGTGCTGGGCAGCCGCGGATTGTCCGTCTCCAGGATCAGCCAGGCCCGTTCGCGAAAGACGATGTCAATATCGGTCAGGTGGCCTACCAGTTCCTTGAGCGAGTATCCGCCCACAGGCCAGGAGAGCAACTCGTCATCGAGATCGGCCACCAGGGCCTGCAGGGTCTCGGGGGTCTGTTCCAGCCGACGCACCAGCGTCGTGGGGCCAAGGGTTCCCATCGCCTCGGCGGCGCGAAAGCTGAGGAACCCTTCACGCACCGTACCGCACACCGGACAGGTGGCCAGGGGCGCGCCCTCCATCAACTCGCCGCAGGTGC
Source organism: Chloroflexaceae bacterium (assembly GCA_025057155.1). Taxonomy (NCBI): domain Bacteria; kingdom Bacillati; phylum Chloroflexota; class Chloroflexia; order Chloroflexales; family Chloroflexaceae; species Chloroflexaceae bacterium. The sequence continues at coordinate 89,902 of JANWYD010000017.1, read as the reverse complement.
TACAGACGTAGAGGTCGTCCAGTTCACTCGCCACCAGGTCGCGGCCCTCGGCCAGGGCGCGGGCCGCGCGGCCCAGCAGTTCGCGCGAAAAGGGCTGCGTGCCGGTGACGGGGCCGGTTGCCACGGCCTCGGGTTCGAGACCGGCGAGGGCGCGCTCGATGTTCCTGGCGGTCGTGCCGACCTCGCCGAGCGCGCGGAGGGCGCGCTCGGCGCGGACGCGCTTGACGGCGCTAAAGGCGTTCAGCAGGCGGGCGATGTTATACTTCCGTTCGCGCTTCGCCTGCGCCGACCAGACGTAGTAGGCGGTGTAGCCCAGGCTCGTGCTGCAGAGCAGGCGGCGACTCTCAAGCTCGTCGTGGGTCATGGCGAACTAGTGCTGGTGTTGAACAAGTTCGACAAGCACGCCCTGGCCACCGGCCTTTGGATGTACGAACGCGATCAAGGTATTGTGAATGCCGGGGCGCGGCTCCTTGTCAATCAGCGGCACGCCGCGGGCGGCCAGTTCGGCCAGGGCCGCGCGGATGTCGTCAACTCGGTAGGCGATGTGATGCACCCCTGGCCCGCGCTCGCGCAGAAACTTGGCGAAGGCCGCCTCTTCGGAGGTGGGGGCGATCAACTCTAGCAACGTATCACCCAGCCGGGCGACCCCGACGGCCATGTGGCGATCGGGCAGGCTGATGCGCTCCCACTCCGTCAAACCGAAGGCCTGGCTGTAGAAGGCAATGCCCTCTTCGACGTCATTGACGGCGAACCCGATGTGGTCAACATGGGTGAACATGGGTGCTCCTTCCTTGAGAACGGGCCGGCGCTGGATGCCCTATTATACCGCGTCTTCGCCGTTTAGCACTACCTTTTTGACAGGAACGCGACAGGCGCTACAATGAAGGCGTTGCAGTGTTGATGCAGCGATGCCTGCCTCCCGGCAGCAGCGATGATGGCTGCTATGGCCCTGCCTACGGACCGCGCAACCGAGGCCCTGGCCGTTCTGGCTGAGGCAACCCGCACCATCCAGGCCGATCAGCCCCTCCAGCAACGGGTCCACCGGCTGTTTGAGGTGCTGCGCGCCGAACTGCGCTTCCGCGATGCCCGTCTGACATGCTGGCTCCAGTCGGCCATGCCAGGGACGGCGCGGCGGCAGTTCTATTCGGTTGATGGCTGGCCCTATCCGTGGGACGACGAGTTGATGCGCCGGGTGGCCCTCGGGGAAGGGATCGAGACCCGCACGATTGTGGTGAGCGCCGCGGCAGGACTGAGTGAGCATCTTCCCACGCTGCAGGGCGCCTATCTGGGGGCGCCCATTCGCTGGGGGCGGCGGCTCTGGGGCATGCTGGAGTTTCGGGCCGAACATCACCACCGCTTCGATCCGGGACACTGCGCTCTGGTGGCCGCGCTGGCGCCGCAACTGGCCGTGGCTATTGCGCGGGAAGGCCGGCAACTGGTCGAGTCGCCTGCGGGGGCCAGTGACGGGGAAACGCCTGCGGGTCTCACCCTGACGCCGCTGCGGCAACAACAACTCGCGGCGATTGACCGGCATCTGGAGACTACACTCGGGTTCCACGAGCTGCTCAGCCTGCTGCTGCGCCACGCTCTGGAACACACCGGCGCCGAGGCCGGCGCCATTACCCTGGTTGACCACGATGCCGGCGAGCTGGTCATCCACGTCTATGAGGGGTTCTCACCTGAGCACTGGCGCCGGTTGCCGGCCCAGCAGCGCCAGCGCCTGAGCTGGGATCGCGGGCTGGCCGGGCGCGCTGCACGCCTGGGGCGCGCCCTGCTGGTGCGCGATGTCACTTTGCAGCCCGATCTGCCTCCCGCCGGGCCGGGCGCGCGCGCCGAACTGGCCGCGCCTATTCTGGTGGACGGGCGAGCCGCCGCGGTGATCATCCTCGACAGTTCCCGTTCCAACGCCTTTGGTGAAGAAGAACTGGCCTTTATGCGCGCCCTCTGTGAACGGGCTGCCCTGCCGCTGCATCGCGCCATTCACTACCAGAACGCCCTGGAAAGCGCCAACTACCTCGGTCAGGTGTTTGCCAGTCTGCCCACCGGTCTGGCCTTGCTCGACGCCAATGGCAAGGTGCTGCGCGCCAATCCGGCCTGGTATGCCCTGCTTGGCATTAACGGCGAGCAAGACCTTGCGGCCTTCCACGTGCCAATCGATCTGGTGGAGACCCTGCTGCCACGCCTGCAGGACCCGCTGCGTCTCACCGAGTTCTGCGCCGCCAGTCTGCACTCGCCAACCGAGCACCGTACACTGCGCCTGCACCTGGTGAATCCCGCCCAGGAACTGCAGATCCTCTCAGCCCCTACCTTTGATAGCCAGCGCCGCGTTACCGGGCGCCTCTGGGCCATTAACGACGTGACCCGCGAGGGCGAGGCTGAACGGTTAAAGAACGAGTTCGTTTCAATCGTTTCGCACGAATTGCGCACGCCCCTTACCTCGATCCTCGGCTATACCGAGTTGTTGCTCAACCGCGAATTCGGCCCTGAAGAGCGCCGCCAGTTCATCAGTACGGTGTATGTGGAAGCTGGCCGGTTGTCGCAACTGGTGGAGGATCTGCTCAACTTCTCGCGGCTGGAAGCAGGCAAGGTCAAACTGAACCAGTGGATCACGTCGCTGCACGGGATCGTGGCTGAACTCACGACCCAGCTCCACACCCAGCTCGAACGCCACCGATTGCTCTTTGACGTGGCCCCGGTGCTGCCGCCGGTGTTCGTTGATCGCGACAAGGTGAAACAGATTATTTTTAATCTGCTTACCAACGCGATCAAGTACAGTCCGCAGGGGAAGGAGATCATTCTGGAGATGCGCGAGGCGCGGAGCGGCGAACTGCCTGGCGACCACCCGCCAGGCCGCTTTGTGCTTGTGGCGGTGCACGACCAGGGGATCGGCATTGCGCCTGACGATCTCTCACGGATCTGGGAGCGGTTCTACCGGGTTGACAATACCAATACGCGTCGCATTGGCGGCACCGGCCTGGGGTTAAGCATCTCTCGCGCGCTGGTTGAGCTGCACGGCGGGCGTATCTGGGCCGAAAGCGAACTGGGGCAGGGTTCGAGCTTCTTCTTTACCCTCCCGGTGGCAACCGAGGCGGCGGCGGGCAAGAAACCGGGAGCAACGTGACGCCCGATCCTGACAACCTTGACCGACTGGTCGCCCGGGTGCTGGCGAGTGGCAAGTATCGCGCGCTGCACCCGGAAGTAGTGCGTGCGATTGGCGCGCAGGAACTGGCGGCGCGAGGCTCGCTGAAGGCGGCGGTCAAGGCCGCCAAAGGGCGTCTGCATCAGATTGGCGGGGCTTTCCTGGAGCGAACGCCGCCATACTCGGCCTGGCTAGCCGCGTTGCGCGACGCGGCAGGCGATCCAGGGCGGCTTCGCGCAGTCTGTCGGGAAGTGTTAGGCCAGCACGCCTCCACGCGCGAGCGGCTGCCCGACCTGGAACGATTCTACCCGACCATCTTCGCCGCTCTGCCCCCGGTACACAGCCTTATGGACCTCGCCTGCGGGCTAAACCCTCTTGCCGCGCCCTGGATGCCGCTTGCGCCAGGCGCCTCCTATCTGGCCTGTGACATGTATACTGATCTGAGCGCCTTCCTCGACGCGGCCCTGCCCCTGCTGCGACTGAACGGCGCGAGCAGCGTCTGCGACTTGAGCAACGGGCCACCACCCTGGCGCGCCGACGTGGCTCTGGTGCTCAAAACGCTGCCCTTGCTGGAACATATCCGCCGCGACGCCGGGCGCGATTTGCTGCACAGGATTGACGCACCCTACCTGGTCGTATCGTTTCCCACCCGCACCCTGGGGGGGCGTAGCGTCGGCATGGCAGCAACCTACACGGCGCATATGCGCGCTATTGCTGCGGCAGCGGCCTGGCAACTCCAGCCCTTTGAATTCGCTAACGAGATTGTCTTTGTGGTGCGGAAGGGAAGCTGACGGCAACCCACAGCCAATAGTTCGCCGCCAGTGTTTTCATCGCGCCGGTATGCGCCCCGAAAATGGGCGTCTTATAGCTGTTGGATGGCCGTATATAGCGTTCCGATGAGGCCTGACGGTGGATCTGCGCCCGCACGGTGTTCAACAGGGATTGGAGCGTGTTCGCACTTCTCCTGGGAGCAAGGGCATCTTGCCCTCGCATCCTGACGAGGGCGGGACGCCCTCGCTCCCAGGTCCGTGGGGTTACCCCAAGCCTGAACACGTACAGGGATTGGCATTACAGGATCAGGAATGGCGGTCCTCATCACCTACCGCCTTTGTTTTCAGCTCGGTAGCGATAACCGGGTCAGGCGCCGCCAGGGTGGCCGGAGCGGTGGCGATTGACCTGCCGAGCAAGTTACGCACCGTGGAGAGCAGTGCGCTAAGGTCGCCATTCTTCTGCAAATACGCGCTGAAACCATGCTGCGCAAACTCCCCGGGGAACTGTTCCGAGCGTGCGGTGTAGGCCAGCACCGGGCAGGCGACCCCACGGGCGCGGAGGGCCTGGAGCGTCGCTACGCCGTCCAGATCGCTCATCATAACATCGAGCACGATCAGATCCGGGGAAGCCTCAAGGGCGACGCGTACCGCCTCTTCGCCGCTGCTGACTGCTACGACGTCGTAGCGGCCCACGAGGCGCAGCACCCGCTCAAGCAGGGATCGAGCGGTATACACATCATCAACCAGCAGGATCGTAGCCATACCGCGACTCCTTGACCCTGCGAGCATCGGGGAACCCGCCTGGCGCCATTGGCAATTATCGCTGCTCTCTACTCTACTCTATGGTTCGCGCTCCTTCCCATCTTCTGCGACAACGTGCATCAGCTAGCCGTATCCTGCACCGCGCCAGCGGGTAGCCGGGCAAATGCAACCCCGGGCGCCGGCACGCGCGGCAGGGTGAAATAGAACGTTGAACCCTTGCCAAGTTCGCTCTCCAGCCAGATCCGCCCGCCGTGCAATTCAACCAGCCAGCGCGCGATAGCCAGCCCCAGACCCGTGCCGGTGTACAACCGGGCATCGTCGCAGTCAACCCGTTCGAAGTAGTTGAAAATACGTTGCTGATCGGCCGGAGCGATGCCAATCCCCGTATCACGCACCCAGACCGTTACTTCGACGCTATTGGCGGAGGCGCCGAGGGCCACTTCACCCGTATAGGTAAACTTGCAGGCATTGGAAAGAAGGTTGAGCAGCACCTGGCGGACCCGCACTTCATCAGCCATCACCAGGGGCAGGGCGCCGCTGTACTCGCGACGCAGTTGGATGGGGCGGTTCTGCACCAGCCCTCGAGCTGCCTGGAGCATCACGTCAAGCACCGGTACCAGAGGAAGGGGCGCGAGGTGCAACTCCAGGCGCCCAGCCTCAACCTGGGCCAGATCGAGCACCTCATTAATCAAGCGCAAAAGATGCTGACCGTTGCGGCGGATTTCGGCCAAATCGGCGACAATGGGTTGCGGCAGCCCTGGCGCTTCATAGATCTCTGGATGTTCGATCATCGCCGTGCTGAAGCCGATGATAATGTTGAGCGGAGTCCGCAACTCGTGGCTCATGGTGGCGATGAAGCTGGCCTTGGCGCGCGCAGCGGCTTCGGCGGCGGCACGGGCGGCTTCCAGTTCCAACTGCTGCTGGTAGAGCCGGTCGTGGAGACGGTCACGTTCACGGAGCACTGACTCCAGATCGGCCCGGGCGCGCTGGAGAGCGGTTTCGCGGCGCCTGGAGCGCGAGGTCATTCTGATCTTCCAGGCCAGCAGGCCCCGCCGTTGATGAATGCTCGTCCAACTCGTCACCGCGACCCCCAGCAGCAGGGTTGCCAGGGTCAGCCCGGCGGCGACGCGCGCTCCAAGCGACCCGTTCCCGCCGTTTACCTCTATGGCCAGTGGAGCAAGCGCCAGCACCAGCATCAGCGCCAGACTGTCGCGCGTTACCGCGCGCAAGGGTTGAGGACCGGCCAGCAAGCCGGCGAGAGCCACTCCTAGAGCCGAAAGGTAGATCAGCGGGTTATGCTCAAACCCCAGAACCAGGCTGCTGAGCAATGGAAAGACAGCGGCGATGTAAGCGATCAGGATGGCCGAGACAGCCACGCGCCCGCGACGGTACAACACTGCAGCAACCGTGATACTTGCCAGAAGCGCGCCCAGCAGCAGGTACGCTCCTGCCATTGCGGGCGTAGGCAGGAGCAGCAGTATGCCGAAGCCTCCCAGCGTCAGCGCGCCAGACGCCAGCAGTACCAGCGGCACCACCTGGCGTGCCAGATCCTCGGGCGAGGGCAAGCGGACGAGTCGCATCACCTATCCCTGTTTGCACTGTCGAAACGGCACGGCTCTGTTAAGACGAGCGCACTTCGCAGCGGTGCATGACAATAAGGAACCACTGGTCCCTTGGCGATCGGCGGAGTTTGAAAGCGTGACCTGGGAAGGAGCATATCCTTCCCTGGGCGTCAGGTTATGAAGATTAAGTGTATAAACCGGTATTCGCCCTGTAGCCCGGCGGCTGATGAACGTTAAGAAAATATTCCGGCATCGCCGAACGCTGCGGGTTAAAGACCTGGCTGAGTTCACGAAAGCCCCGCAGGGGCTTCTACGTCCTGAGCGAGGGCTTTAGCCTGCAGCACGTGATGCTGCCAGGGGAATGCTGGTGGTATATCGGATTCTTTTCTTAATCTCCATAAGCCGCGGGCTAGCGACGCGAAGCCCGCCTTCGCGGGCTTTACCGGATTTGTTTCTTATCATAACCTGAAGGGCGATACAGATCACCGGCCTGTGCCGGGCGCCGCAGGCGCAAGAGGGAGGGCAGCGACATCCTAATGCTGACCGTGGTTGTCGGGTCCTGCAACCGTCGCATGCCAGCCCGTGAAACAATCGCTCCATGAGCATACAAAGCCAGTATGATGACTGTCAAGCCCTAAGGTTTCGATTATCCTTACAAAATATTAATCTTTGTTTCGGGAATTTTCTGCATCCTGGAGAAGGTCGGCGAAGCTAAGCTATTCAGCGCCTGCGTACTTTTCTGTCTTGATGCGTGTCCAGGCTGACGGATACCACAAAGCGCGGAGAGATAGGCTCTCCGCGCCCTGTAAACCGTGAAGCGTCGGGCCGCGCCGGGAGACTGTTGTTGGATTCGAATCGGCGGCGGGGAGAAAGGCGCACACGACTGCGTGGCTCTCCGATGCTGCGCGTGGCGGGGTCCCGGATCTCGTAGAGTCTACCGTGAGATTAGGGGATGAGGATGCGCAGCAGATGCAGAGGCGTCCGGCGCAGGCGGAACGGCGCGTCGGGCGCAGACATGGGCGCCATCCTACACCCGCTCGATGTACTCGCCGGTGCGGGTGTCAATTTTCAGCCGATCGCCCTCGTTGATGAACCCCGGCACCTGAATGACCGCGCCTGTCTCCAGGGTAGCAGGCTTGGTGACATTAGTGGCCGTATCGCCGCGCACCGCAACCGCCGTCTCGGTAACTTCGAGGATCACGAAGATCGGCAGTTCGACCCCGAGCAGGGTTTCCTTTTCCGAGTCATAGACCAGGTCAACGGTCTCATTCTCCTTCAGGAAGCGCGCCGCATCGCCGACCATGGCCGACGAGACCGGAATCTGGTCATAGGTGTTGTTATCCATGAACACATAATCGTCGCCCTCTCGGTAGAGGTACTGCATTGGGCGTCGCTCAATGCGCACAATGTCAATATCCGCGCCAGCGCGCAGACGATCTTCGATTACCTTGCCATTGGCAAGATTCTTCAGCTTTACCCGCACGAAGGCGCGCCAGTTGCCTGGCGCCACGTGCTGGAACTCAACGACCTGGTACAACTCGTTGTTGTAGCGAATCACCATGCCGTTGCGCAAATCTGATGTTGTGCCGGCTGCCATCTGCGTATCTCCTGTTTTGAACCATATCCATTCCTGCAACGGCAGGTTCCGACGAAGCCGTGCCGCTGGCTGCTACCACTATAGCCGCGCCTGGCGATCTCGGCAAGTTGGTTGGGGAGCAACCCGGCCGGGTAGACCACCAGGTTGCCCCCCCAACGGTATCCCAAACGGCCGCGCAGCGAAACCCCGCCTCATCTTCACCAGCTTTGACAGATTTTTGACAAGCTGACTGAGTATACTTACGTGCCGGCGCTCGACGGTGGAGAAAAGAGCTCGAAACCGTGCATGACCGTTCAAGACGGGCGGGAGGTGTTTTGCTGGGAGGGCTTTCCCCTCCCAGAGCCTCCCCGCAGGCAGGCGGACGGGGAAAGCAGGTTTCCCCGTCCTCTTTCAGGGAGAGCAGAGTCCTCGCGGCCCGTTCCCCAGCAGGCTTCGGAACATGCTCTCATTACGGGAGAAGATCATGGACAGACACACCCGAACAGGTTTTTTCACCCTCGGCCTGCTCATCGTTACCCTCGTAGCAGGCTCACTGGCGGCCGTCCCGGTCCAGTCGCAGCCTAATGAGCGTTGTTTTTCCGAGACGGGCCTCTGTATCAGCGGGCGCATCCGCGAGTACTGGGAGCGGAACGGAGGCCTGCCGGTCTTTGGCTTCCCAATCACCCCGCAGCGCGAGGAGCGCATCGAGGGCCGGCCCTTTCAGGTCCAGTGGTTCGAGCGTAATCGCCTGGAGTTGCACCCCGAGAACGCCCGGCCCTACGATGTGCTGATTGGCCGCATTGGCGCCGATCGCCTCGCCCAGCAGGGGCGTGACTGGTTCAGCTTTCCCAAGGCTGATCCCAACAACGCCGATGCTGAGAACTGCCGATTCTTCCGTGAGACCGGCCATCAGGTCTGTGGCGAGTTCTTGCAGGCCTTCCGGCGAAGCGGGCTCGATCTCGGCCAGCCGGGTGTGACCTTCGAAGAAAGCCTGGCCCTGTTTGGTCTACCGCTCTCCGAGCCGATGCCCGAGGTGCTGGAGGGCAAGGAGTACCAGGTGCAGTGGTTCGAGCGCGCGCGCTTCGAGCTGCATCCCGAGTTGCGCTCGGCCAACCGTATCCTGTTCGGGCGGCTCGGCGCCGAGTTCCGCGGATTGGAGGGTAATGTGGGCCAGGAAACAACCGCCGTGCGCGGCACGGTCACCTACCGGGAACGGATCGCGCTGCCGCCGCAGGCGCTCATCGAGGTGACGCTGGTGGACATCTCGCGGGCCGACGCGCCGGCGACGGTCATCGGGCGGCAGCAGATTGTCGCCAACGGCCGGCAGGCGCCCTTCCCCTTCACTATCAGCTACGACCCGGCATTGATCAACCCGGCGGGGCGCTACGCCGTCCGCGCCACCATCACCGTGGACGGCGTACTGCGTTACACGTCCACCCGGATCTACCCCGTCATCACCGGCAACAACCCCAACGTTGTCGAGATCGTGGTCGAGCCGGTGAGTTGACCGGGCGAGGAAATGGGAGGGTGCGGGAGGGCCACACCTTCCCGCACCCTCTTTGCTCGCTTCCTTCGAGAACGTCGAACAGGCTTGGATCACTTCACCTCTCCCACCACCTCGATGCCGTTCTGGGCCATATGGTGGAGGAAGAGCACGTGGTGCAGATCGCCATCGTGGGCCATGATCCCCAGCTCGCGGGCCACCGACACGGGGGTGTCGTAAGTATCCACTGCGCTCGCGGGCACAATCACCCGGCGCCGCATATTGAGGGCGTTGGCTTCCAGGCGCAGGTGCATCGCCGCGCTGTAGACGCACAGGTCGGTGCAATCGCCGACGATGATGAAGGTGTCCAGTTCAGGCCGCTCGCGCAGCCAGTCGCCCAGGCGCGTGCCGAGGTGCGAACTGAGCGAGTTCTTCTCAATGACCGTGATCGTGTCGGCGAACGGCAGTTCGGCCAGCTCGCGCACGGTCTGGCTTTCGGCGGTGCCCCTGATGCAGTGCGGCGGGTAGGCGGCGAACTCGGGCGTATCAGGATCGTGGGTGTCCTGGGTCAGCACAAACTGCCGCACTCCCAGGGCGTAGGCGCGGGTAAATACATCCACCACCGGCTGAATAAGCGCCCGCACCCGCGGTCCGGCCAGGGGGCCTTCGTTGCAGAAGCCGTTGATCATGTCGATGGAGAAGACCGCAACCCGCTCGGGGCGATCAGCGACGATTGCGGCCAGATCCACCACCGGAAGCGCGGCGTACCACTCCTCCAGGTAGCGCAGAAACGGCTCGGCGTGGCTCAGGTTGATGCTCCGGCTCATACGCGCTGCTCCTCTCTATAGTGTTTTTCTGACACTAATCTAGCAGATCCGGCGCCGGCTGTCAAGGCGGGGGAGTATGGGGAAACCGAATTTCTCCACGCCCCGGCCCCCCGCCGGAGGGGTGCGCCGGTTTCCCCGCACGCTTTGCATTTCCTCGCGCCGTGTGCTAGACTATCCACGGCAGGGGCCGGTAGCTCAGTGGAGTAGAGCACTAGTCTTCGGAACTAGGTGTCGGGGGTTCGAATCCCTCCCGGCCCGCCACCCGCGACGCTTGTCAGCGTCGCGTTTCTTTGTCGCACAGTCATCAACGATGGGACGAGGACGCTATCCCGCCCGGCTGAAGGTCGCCCCGCCGCCGCCCGAACTCGCCGCGCGCTACCTGCACGACTGGCCGGGCCGTGAACTGTACCTGCATCCCGAATGCTTTCCGCCGCTCTCCTCACCCGGCCTGTTCGGCAACACTCGCCCGCTGGAACTGGACATCGGCTGCGCCACCGGCGACCTGGTGCTGGCTCTGGCCGCCGCTCACCCCGAGGCCAACTATGTTGGCGTGGACATCGTCGCCAAGCCCCTCTGGCGGGCCGTGGAGCGAGCGGCGTGCGCCGGCCTGTCGAATGTGCGCTTCATCCACGCCGACGCGCGCCTGATCTACCGCATTGTGCCCGACGGCGCCCTGCGGGCCGCCTATGTTCACTTCCCGGCGCCCCTGCTGCGCAATCGCCAGCGCAACCAGTTACTCATCTCCGCCGAGCTGCTCACGCAGATGGAGCGTTGCCTGGCGCCTGGCGGCGTGCTCAGCGTCATGACCGACCACCCCGAGGTCTATGCCGAGTTGCTCAGGCTGCTCCCCCTCGCCCCCGCGCTGCATCTGGTCGAACCCGCTGCCTGGTCGGCTGCGCTGACCGAGCTGGTCAAATCCCACTATCATCGTCGCTGGGAGGCCCGGGGCCGCCAGATCTGGCGGGCGGAGCTGGTGCGGCGCCCCAACGCCGACAACTCGCCTGCTCTCAATCCCTGACGGAGGTGACAGCCAGACGCAGTCCGGGGCCGGGGGAAACCCGGTTTCTCCAGACTCACCCGAGGCCGCGGGCCGCGCGGTAGCGCCGGATCAGGGCATTCGTCGAACTGTCGTGGGCCAGGGCCGGCGCATCAGCGCCGGCCAGTTCGGGGATGATCCGCCCGGCGAGGACCTTACCCAGCTCCACTCCCCACTGGTCGAAGGGATTGATGCCCCAGATGACCCCCTGCACGTAGACGCTATGCTCGTAGAGCGCCACCAGCGCCCCCAGCACGGCCGGCGTCAGGCGCTCGGCGAGGATGGTGCTGCTGGGCCGGTTGCCGGCGAAGGTGCGGTGGGGAACCAGTTCGGGGGATACGCCCTCGGCGGCAACCTGCTCGGCGCTCTTGCCAAAAGCCAGGGCCTCGCCCTGGGCAAACATGTTGGCCATCAACTGATCGTGGTGGTTGCCGATCGGATTCAGGCTGTGGCAGAATCCGATAAAGTCAACGGGGACGAGCTTTGTGCCCTGATGCAGCAACTGGTAGAAGGAATGCTGGCCATTCGTGCCCGGCTCGCCCCAGTAGATCGCTCCGGTCTGGTAATCTACCGTCAGGCCGTCGAGGCGCACCGACTTGCCGTTGCTCTCCATAGTCAGTTGCTGCAAGTAGGCCGGCAGCCGCTTGAGGTACTGATCATACGGCAGCACCGCGTGGGTCTCGGCGCCGAAGAAGTTGGCGTACCACACATCGAGCAGCCCGTGGATGACCGGCAGGTTGCGCTCCAGCGGCGCGGTGCGGAAGTGCCGGTCCATCGCGTGGAAGCCGTCGAGCAAGGCGCGAAAGCCCTGCGGCCCAAGGGCGATCATCGTCGAAAGGCCGATCGCCGAGGTCATCGAGTAGCGCCCGCCGACCCAGTCCCAGAAGCCAAACATGTTGGTCGTGTCAATGCCGAACTTCTGCACCTCGGCGGCATTAGTGGAGACGGCCACGAAGTGGCGCGCCACCGCGGCCTCGTCACCCAGCGCGCCAAGCAGCCACTGGCGCGCAGTGCGGGCGTTGGTCATCGTCTCAAGGGTGGTGAAGGTCTTCGAGGCGACAATAAACAGAGTGGTTTCGGGATCGAGGTCGCGCGTCGCCTCGGCGAAATCAGTAGCGTCTACATTCGAGACGAAGCGCAGCGTCAGCGCGCGATCGCTGTAGTGACGCAGGGCCTCGTAAGCCATCACCGGGCCGAGGTCAGAGCCGCCGATGCCGATGTTGACCACTGCGCGGATGGGCCGGCCGGTATGGCCCTTCCAGGCCCCTGCGCGCACCTGATCGGCAAAGACGGCCATGCGGTCGAGCACGGCGTGGACTTCTGGCACCACGTTCGCGCCGTCCACCACGATGGTCGCGTCGCGGGGGGCGCGCAGGGCCACATGTAGCGCAGCGCGCTCCTCGGTGGTGTTGATCTTCTGGCCGCTGAACATGGCCTCGATCCGCCCTTCGAGGTCGCAGGCCCGCGCCAGGGCGATCAACAGGGCCAGGGTCTCATCGGTTATGCGGTGCTTACTGTAGTCGAAGTACAGCCCGGCAGCTTCGGCAGCCAGGCGCGTGCCACGCTCCGGGTCCTGCGCGAAGAGCTCCCGGAGGTGCAGCGGGCGCAGGGCTGCGAAATGGGCCTGGAGCGCCTGCCATTCCGGGCGAGTGGTGAGCAAGGGCATCGACTCGGTCATCTGGCTCCTCCATCTGGTACGGGTGGGCCGCACCGCCATTATAGCGCGCCGGAACCAATAGGGTACAATAGGCGCAACGCGGGAACCAGGGGTTCTATTTAGTCTGTAAACATAGTCTTTCGCTAAACCCTCGCCCCCTCCCCAACCCTCCCCCGCTGGGGGAGGGAGTCCGGGGCCTCCCCCCAACGGGGGGAGGCTGGGAGGGGGGCGGAAATGCAAGGAAACTTCGTTTACAGACCACTGATGTTCACGGTAAAAGTGTTTCTGGGAAAGCAAAGCCTTCCCAGACCCTCCGTTGGGGGGCCTGTCATCACCTCAGAACCACAGAGGAGTGCTATGAGCGTTCAATTCGGCGCCTTCGTGCCCCAGGGTTGGCGGCTGGACCTGGTGGAAATTGCCGATCCGGTCGAAAAATACGAAGCCATGACCCGCGTGGCGCGGACTGTGGACGCCATTCCGGCCTACGACTCGATCTGGGTCTACGACCACTTCCACACTGTACCGCGTATCGAGCAGGAAGCTGTGTTTGAAGCATGGACGATCACCGCTGCGCTGGCCCGCGACACGCAGCGGGTCAAGGTCGGGCAGATGTGCACCTGCATTGGCTATCGCAACCCCGCTCTGGCCGCCAAGATCGCCTCCACGGTGGACGTGCTGAGCCACGGGCGGTTGTACTGCGGCATCGGCGCCGGCTGGTACGAGCACGAGTGGCGCGCCTACGGCTACGGCTTCCCTGAGCGGCGGGATCGTATGCGCGCCTTCCGCGAGGCGACCCGGATTATGGTCAAAATGTGGACTGAGGAGACGCCGACCTTCGAGGGCGAGTACTTCCATATTCTCGGCGCGATCAACCAGCCCAAAGGGGTGCGCAAGCCGCATCCTTCGCTGTGGATCGCTGGCGGGGGCGAGCAGGTCACCCTGAAGCTGGTAGCGCAGTACGGCAACGCCGCGAACTTCATGGGCAGCCCTGAGGAGTTTCGGCGCAAGTGCGACGTGCTGCGGGCCCACTGCGAGGCTGTGGGTCGCGACTACGAGGCGATCATCAAGTCAACCAACGTCAACATTATCTTTGTTGGCCCCGGCCAGAACGAAGAGCAGGCCACCGCGCCGGTGCGCGCCCTTTACAACTGGAACCTGGAGCAAACCCGGCGCAACTTCATCGTCGGCACGCCGCAGCAGGTTGCCGAGCAACTGAACGCGCTGAAGGAGGCCGGAGCGACCTATTTTATCACCTACTTCCCTCGCGTGGCCTATGATCACACCCCGCTGCACATCTTCGCTGAAGAGGTGGTTCCGTTGATATGATGACCCGTCAACGTCTCATCGGCATTCTGACCACCCTGACGCTGGCGGCGTTGACCTCGGCCTGCGGCGGGCTGCTGCCCGGCAGCCGGCCGTCGGGCGCCGCGCCCACAGCGCCGGTGTACAGACCCCTTGCGCGCCTGGGTGAGGGTACGATCAAAACGCTGGCCGTCTCACCCGATGGCGCGCTCGTCGCCTTTGCCACCAGTCTGGGGATTGTTCTCTATGATCTGAGCTCATGGCAGCCGGTGCGGGTGCTGGGGCCCGCCGAGGGGGTTGAGCGGGTGGCCTTCTCGCCTGACGGGCAACTCGTTGTCGCGGGGGTGTTCGTCGGGCGCGCCACAGGTCGCGAGGAGCGCGGCGGCGTGCAGATGGAGACATCGCGGGTCAGGATTGCGATCCGCCTCTGGCGCGTCGCCGATGGCGCGGAGATCAGCGCGTTCGATGCGCACAACTCGTCCATCTACGGGCTGGCATTTTCCCCCGATGGCCAACTGCTCGCCTCGGGCGGGCACGACGACAGTGTTAAGCTGTGGCGCGTAAGCGACGGCGCCTTGCTCTTCTCCTTCACCCATCCACGGGTCTTTGATGTTGCCTTCTCACCTGACGGCCAGTTGCTGGCAGCCGCAGGGAACGAGCCGTTTATTCCCCTCTGGCGGGTAAGCGATGGCACGCTGGCCGGCAGGCTGGCCGGCGGTCAGCGCGGCTTCATGGGCCTCGGCTTTGCCCCCGATGGGCAAAGCCTCGCGGCCGGCTCCTTCGACCAGAGCGTCTATCTCTGGCGGCTGAGCGATGGCGCCCGGCTGCGGACCCTGACGGGCCACACCGCCTATCTCACTGCCGTCGCCTTCGCCCCCGACGGCCAGACCCTGGCCAGCAGCTCCTTCGACCATACCATCCGCCTCTGGCGCCCGGACGACGGCGCACTGCTGCATACCCTGAGCGGCCATAGCCACTCGGTGACTGCGGTAGCCTTTGCTCCAGACGGCGCCACGCTGCTCTCGGCCTCGCTGGACCAGACCGCGCGCCGCTGGCGGGCCGGCGACGGGCGCCTGCTGGACACTCTTGGCGTCTTCTCGGACAGCGTACTCGATGTCACTTTCTCCCCCGATGGGGCGCTGGCGGCCGCCGCCACGCAGGGGGGGCAGATCAAGCTATGGCGCGTCGGGGATCTCACCCCGATACGTACCCTGGAGGGACATACAGGGTACGTAACAAGCATTGCCTTCTCACCCGACGGGCAACTGCTGGCCTCGGGCGCCTCCGACCGCACCGCGCGGCTCTGGCGCGCGCGTGATGGACTGCCCCTCCAGACCCTGGACGGGCACATCTGGGAGGTCAACGACGTTGCATTCGCGCCCGACGGGCGGATCCTGGCCACTGCGGCCAATGACGGCGCCGTTCGGCTCTGGCGCGTTAGTGATGGCGCCCTGCTGCGCGTCCTGGGCACGCCGGGGCCGAAGTTGAACGCCATCAGCGCCGTCGCCTTCGCTCCCGACGGCGCAACCCTGGCCAGCGCCGCTCAGGGCGGGCGCGTGCAACTGTGGCGGGCGGAGGACGGCGCGCCATTGCGCACTCTGCCTGCACCCGCGGCGGGGAACATGCCCATCGTAACCAGCCTGGCCTTCGCGCCGGACGGCCGGCGCGTCGCCGCCAGTTACGACTTCGCGGCCCCGAACGCCAGCGGCAGAAGTGAAGCGCGGGTGTGGGAAACATCGAGCGGGCGCGTGCTGCACACCCTTGCCGGGCACACCCTGCCCGTCACCGGGGTGGCCTTCGCCCCTGACGGGCACATGCTGGCGACGTCCTCCCGCGACCGGACCGTCAGGTTATGGCGCACGGACAACGGCGCGCTGGCGGGTATTCTGGAAGGTCACAGCGATGCGATCTGGTGCGTGAGCTTCGCCCCCGACGGCGCCCTGCTCGCCTCCGGCGACCGGAGCGGGGCGACGTTGCTCTGGTCGCTGCCGGCGCCATGAGGCTAGGTGTAGAGGTGTGAAGGTGTGGAGGTGTGGAGGGATGAGGGCCACGCCGTATCAAACGGATCCAGCCATGTCAACCCCGATCATTCCGGTCAGTGCGCTGAGATCGCCGCGATCCTCTGCCGCGCCTGGTCGAGCTGCTCAGGGGTGTTCAGGCTGAACAGGGCCAGACCATCGGGATCATAGGCGGCGTATTCCTCCCGTTCCAGCACGCGAACGCGCACGTGAGGAAAGAACGCTGTCATGTGCCGCTCGCCCGCTTCCAGGGCATGGCGGATCGCGGGCAGGCAGGCGCGACTGTAGACGGCATGCAACGGCTCAAGGCCCAGATCGTTCCGCGTGGACCGGGGAGCGCGAGCGCGCGGCGCCAGCAGGTCATAGTCGCGCGGGACGGCGAGCATAGCCGCCAGCAATTCGCGCCTGAGGAACGGCATATCACAGGCCAGCACCAGCGCGAACGGGCGTGTGCAGGCCTCCAGGCCGGTGTAGACGCCGCCGAGGGGACCGGCGCCGGGATAGGCGTCACGCACCAGCCGCGCCGGCAATGGGGGCCACAGTTCAGGATCGTTCAACACCACCAGCGCCTCATCGCACAGCTCGTTAGCCGTCGCCAGGGTGCGCTCCAGCAGGGTTGGGCCATGCTCACCCCAGAGTCGCAGGCGGCGCTTGTCAATCCCCAGCCGCCGGCTGGCGCCTCCTGCCAGAATAATCGCGCTGATCGGTTTGTAGGCCATGGTATGGTATAACTTTATAATGAAGCCTTAATGGTCTGTGAACGAAGTTTTTCGGTAACTCCGCCCCCTCCCCAACCCTCCCCCGCCGGGGGAGGGAGTCCGGCTCCTCCCCCCAACTGGGGGAGGTTGGGAGGGGGGCGGAAAGGCAAGGAAGCTTCGTTCACAGACTACTTAATGGTCTGTGAACTACATTTTTTGCTCAACCCACCCCCTCTCCACCCCTCCCCCGCCGGGTTTAGGGGTGGACAGAACGCATGAGCGCAGATGTGATTCAAGGGTCGAGAAGGTGGAAACGTTTATCCAAAAATCTAACTTCACGGACTAACCCCAGCCTTGACTACTGATATCCGGCGCTATGCAGAACCGCGAGTACGACCCCATCGGCAGCAGCGAGGCCCGTTTGCAACGTCTGCTGCACCGACGCGAGCCATTGTGGCGCCTGATTGCCGCAAGCATCTACGACGTGTACGTGCTGGCCCGTGAGGCGCGCGTCACGCTCATCGGCTTCATCATTTTAACATTCGTCAACGTTATCTATCTCCTCTTTTTCTACGATCACGCCGCCGCCGGGATACGGCAGTTCACGGTGCTCTCCGCGCTCTACGAAACTCTGCGCATGATGGCGCTGGAGACCGACCTCCCCATCCCTGACGGCGATGTGCTTGGCGGCTTGCTGTTTTTTATCACCCCGCTGCTCGGCCTAGCGTTGCTGTTTCAAGGTATTCTCAACTTTGGACGCTTCGTGCTCGACAAGGGCAGTCGCCGCGAGGGCTGGCAGGTATCCCTGGCGCGCACGTACCGCAACCACGTGGTGGTATGCGGGCTTGGCAGCGTCACCTATCGCGTCATCCGCGAGTTGCTCGAAGCCGGCTACGACGTGGTGGCCATTGAGCGCGACTGGAACAGCGAATTCCTGGAGGCCACCCTGGCGCTCAGCGTGCCGGTCATCCACGGCGACGCCCGTAGCCGCGAGACGCTGCGTAACGCCGGGATTACCCGCGCTCGCAGCGTCATCGCCGGACTCAACGACGACCTCGCCAACGTCGAGATCGGTCTCGCGGCTCGTCGTCTGCATCCGGGCATCACGGTCATCCTGCGGATTTTCAACGACGAACTTGACCTGAACCTGGAACAAACCTTTGGGCACAACAGTGTATTCAGCGCCTCGGCGCTGGCCGCTCCCACCCTGGCCGCGGCGGCCCTGGGGCGCTCGATTGCCCACGTGCTTCCGTTGCCGCCGCAGTTTAACCACGCCGACGGCGCGCCACGCCTCCTGGGAGTGTTGCAGCAACGAATTCCGCCTGGCAGCGACTTCGTCGGCCCGCTGGAGGAGCTTGAGGAACGCTTCGAGGTGCGCGTGTTGCACCATGTCAGGGGCGGGCCGTCGCGTTGGAATAGCGGCAAGAACCACCGCCCCTCCGAGCGCATCGAGCCTGGTGACGAGGTTGCCCTCCTTGGCCCCCTTGACCAGCTCGAGCGGGTGCACCTGGTTGACCAGAGCGTTTTCAACGGCCAGCAACCTATTATAGGGCTACGTAGCTTCAGCCTCGTCCCGCTTCCCGATACCGACCGGGCCTTCGACACGGTGATCGTCTGCGGGCTGGGGCGTATCGGCTTCCGCGTCGTGCGGGCGCTGTCGCTTATGCGCCCGCGCCCGCGCGTCGTGCTCATTTACCAGCACCCGGATACGGATCGCGAACTGCTCGAGGAGGTGCGCAGACTGGTCGCCGACCTCTACCAGGGTGACGCCCGCCTGGAAACGGTGCTGCGACATGCGGGGATCGAACGCGCCTGCGCGGTGATCGCCGCCACCGGCGACGACCTGACCAACATGCAGATCGGCCTGGCGGCGCGACGCCTGGCGCCCGACATTGACCTGGTGTTGCGCGTCTACAACGAGGATCTGGCGGAACGCCTGGAAACCCTCTTCGGCCCCCATACCACCTTCAGCGTGCCGGCCCTGGCCGCGCCCACCCTGAGCGCCGCCGCGGTGGTGCGCGGCATTGACTATGCCATCGAAGTCGCAGAGCAGATCTACACCACCACCATCCTGCGCGTGACGCCAGGCGACCATCTGGAAGGACACACGGCGGAAGAACTCCGCCAGAAGCAACGGGTGCTGGTGCTGGCGCTGCGGCGCGCAGAGGAGACCATCAAGGTCACCCTGAACACACGGCTTCAGGCCGGCGACGAAGTGGCCGTCTTGATCGACCTGCGCCGGCTCGAACAACTGCACAGCCGGCAGGCAATCCGGCCAATGGGGCGCTTCCGACCGGTCGCGCCCGTCAAGGCCCAGGCGCGCCGCTAAGCGGCGCAACCCTCCGGGTTGCGCTGTTTAGCGGCAACGGATCGCCCCGTAGCGAGAGGCAAACCACGCTTATGCCACCCGACGGTGGAAAGCGCCCCCTTCCTGGCGCTCAGCCTCGATCAGCGCACAGAAGGCCCGCACCACGCCGGGGTCGAAGAGCGTACCGGCGTGAGCCTTGAGGTAGTGCAAGGCCCGCTCTTGCGACCAGGCACGGCGGTAGGGCCGGTCGGAGCGGAGAGCGTCCCACACATCTACGACCGCAAAGATGCGCGCCGCCAGCGGGATCTGCTCCCCCATCAGACCCAGGGGATACCCGCTGCCATTCCAGCGTTCGTGGTGGTAATAGGCAATGTCCAGCACGGGACGCGAAAAGCCGATAGGGGCCAGGAGATCGTAGGCCAGCTCGGGATGCCGGCGCATCACCGCCCACTCCTCTTCGGCAAGGGCGCCCGCCTTGCGCAGAATAGCGTCGGGCACCCCGATCTTGCCGATATCGTGCAACATCGCTCCCTGGCGGATATACTCCAGCTCCTCGCCAGTAATGCCCATCGCCCGGGCCAGACGTACCGTAAGCGCGGTGACGCGGGCGCTATGTTCTTCCGTCTCATGATCGCGGAGATCGAGCACCCGCGACCAGCCCCTCAGAGTGGCCTCGGAGAAGGCCCGCAGGGCGCGGTTGGCCCGTTCGAGCGCCTGCCGTTGAGCCTCGAGATGCGCAGCGGCGCGCCGTTCACGCTCGACGACAAGGGCGATGATCTTCGTGGCGGCAATGAATAACATGACGCCGGTGACGCCGACAAAGGCCAGATCGTGGAGCATGTGGGTTGGAACAGCGGAGGGGTGCAGGTGCGGGAAACTCAACAGCAACCAGAGCAGCGCGAGAGTAGCATAGCCAGACACAAGCAGCCCGGCCAGATGGCGCGGGCGCGCCCCTCGGCGGCGCCGCTCTTCCAGGAGCGGTTCACAGCACACGTCCTCGGTGCGCTCGTTCACACGGTTCACCATCAGCACAGGACCTGATCCTTCCGCCGCGGGTATGCCGCCACCACACGCGAGAAACCGTGATTAGGAGCAACATCAGGCGCTTTGGGCGCGACACATACCCGGATCGGCGACTGGGTCGCGGCATCGTTGGCGCGAGCGCAGAATGAATACACGTATGCGGATGCTGGCGCTTCTTATTTTACCATAGCTGGAAGGTAAGCGACGCGACAATGCCCCCTTGCGAACCTTCCGTGAACGAAATACCACTCCGGGTTATCGTTCTATTGGCAGAGATGCACCAAAGTGACAGAGATCTCAGCTTATGTGCATGCCGTTTGTAACAGACTTGCGGTATGATAGGTATACGAGATGTCGTGACAGGGCGAACAACGTACACCGCGGTACGCGCCCGCCGGCTCTCGTCGCGAAGCTCTGGATTGGGTACCGGAGCGGATCAGCCGACGTTCTCCTCAGCATCGCAACAGGCCTCGCATCAGCCCGGCTGAACCGGCACCCACAGAAAGGACGCCTGCTGTGACCGACATCGACATTGAGGCCATGAGCATCGAAGAGCTAGAACGGCTGCGCGACGCAGTAAACCAGCGCCTGCTGCAGCTACGCTACAGCAACCGGCGCACCCTGCCCGAATTGCTCCGGATGCTGGAGGAACTGAAAGCGGTGCTCAACGACCAGGGAAAGCACTGGCGCTCACTCGAGCGCTGGCAGTGGATGGACGGTCAGATCCGGTTCTGGCTGAACCCCACCGACCAGGTCCATTACCAGTCCGGCTGGTACACCATTGATGAACTCATCCAGTGGTCGCAGGGGTACGGCCCGGTCTTCGTTCGGGAGGAAGAGGAGGAGGAAGAAGAAGAGGAGATCTGGACTGATGTCGATGGGGTGCGGATTCGCTGGCTCCCCGATGGAAGCATGCAGCGGGAGGGTTAGCCAATAACGGGCGGGTGCGCCAGTGCACCCGCCCGTACCTGCAACCTTCCACCCTTCGGCGGTTAGCCACCGTACCGCCCCGGCCCTGACTGTCTCCAGCGCGCCGGAAGACAGCGCCTATGCGCTCCGATTTCTTTGGTCTTGCCTATGAAGGCCCGCCCTTCACCCTGTTCTCCCTGGCGCATCTGCTCCCCCTGGCTGCGATTGTCCTGATCTGTGTGCTGCTTGGCCTGCTTACGCCCCGCCTCGGCGCGACGGGGCGCGACGGCCTGCGCTGGGGACTGGCGCTCTTCGCCTGCGCTAACTGGATTGGCTGGGATCTCTGGCAACTGGCCAATGGGATCTGGAGCGTGACATACTCCCTTCCTTTGCACCTCTGCACCTTCTCGGTGCCGCTGTCTGCGCTGATGCTTGCCACCCGCAACTACCGTCTCTACGAGGTGCTCTACTTCTGGGGCTTCGCCGGGGGCACGCAGGCGCTCATCACTCCGGATCTCACCGCCAGCGGCTTCAATTTTCCGCACTTCGTCTACTGGATCTTCTGGACCTCTCACGGAGTCGTTCTGTGGGCGGTGGTGTTCGCTGCCGCCGCCTGGGGCTACCGTCCCACCTGGAGCTCAATCGGCCGGGTGATGATCTTTACCGGATGCTTCGCGCTGGCGGTGGGCGTGGTGAACTGGCTTACCGGAGGAAACTACCTCTTCATCGCCCGCACGCCGGAGTTTCCATCGTTAATCGACTACCTCGGCCCCTGGCCCTGGTACATCGCGCCCCTGGTCATGCTCGCTGTGCTGGCCTTCCTGCTCGTATACCTGCCCTATGCCCTGAGCGACTGGCTGCGGGCGCGCAAGCTCCCGAGCGCGTCAGGTCGCCTGGGGCGGGAGTAGGCTCGTCGGGGAAACCGGGTTTTCCTGCTCCCTTCCCCTGGCCTATACATTCCCTACCCGTCGCCGCGCGCCGCATACGCTGTTCTAGTCGGGCATCGCTGCGTAAACCGACAGGAGCGACCGGCCGGTCGCCCCTGTCGGTCCAGGCGGGCAGGAAGGTGAGAGGCGGATCTTTCTCTCTCCCGCCCGCTCTACAAGAGCGCCGCGACGGGCACGCGTTCGATGCGCAGGTTCATCTGCGACAGCCGGGGAACCACGTCGCCGTAGCCGCGCTCCAGCAGATGAATGCCGCGGATGATCGAGACGCCGCGGGCGATGGCGGCGGCGATAATGTAGGCCAGACCGGCCCGCAGATCGGGAATGGTAATGATGTTGCCGTCGGACCGCAGCGGGGTCGGCCCGACGATGATGGCGCTATGCTCGTGGTTGCGATCGCGGTAGCGACAGGGCAGGCCGCCGAGGCAACTGGTGGTTAACTGGGTGTTGGCGCCGAGCTGGTTGAGGGCCTTCAGGTAGCCAAAGCGGTTCTCGTAGACAGTCTCGTGGATGATCGAGATCCCGTGGGCCTGGGTGAGCATCACCGCAAAGGGCTGCTGCCAGTCGGTCGAAAAGCCCGGGTAGACATCGGTCTCCACTATGGTGGGCGAGAGGCGCGCGCGGCGAAAGAACCGCACCGTCTCGGCGTCGAGCAGCTCGAACCCGCCCCCCACTTGCTGGAAGTGGGCCAGAAAGTTGCCGAGAATATTTGGATTGATGCCCCGCACGGTGATATCGCCATCGGAGGCCCCCGCCAGGCAGGCCCACGAGGCGGCCTCAATCCGGTCGCCCAGGATGGGCATGCGCGTGCCGCTCAGGCGCTCAACACCCTCGACGCGGATCTCGCGGCCGGCCGAGGTGAAGATGATCGCGCCCATGGCCCGCAGCATGGTAATCAGTTCGATGATTTCCGGCTCGATGGCTGCGTTGACGATCACCGAACGCCCCTGCGCCAGGACGCTGAGAAACAGGCACGTTTCGGTGGCGCCGACGCTGGGATAGGGCAACTCCACCACCGCCCCTTTCAGACGCCTGCGACGGCGGGCCACGTAGCCCTCCGCAGTCGTGCTCACCTCGCCCCCGAAGCGCTCGATGGCCATCAGGTGAAAATCCACCGGACGCTCGCCGATGCGGCAGCCGCCGACGACGGGCACGGCCGCCTCCTCGAAACGGTGGAGCAGCGCGCCCAGCAGCAGGATCGGTATCCGGTTGCTGCCCGAGTCTGGAATGGGAACGCGCGACGTGTGGATGCCGCGGGGGTCAATTCGTAGCCACCCCTCCATAGCCTGCACTGTGGCGCCGATAGCCTCGATCATGGCATGGGTAATCGCCACGTCGCCAATCGGCGGGCAATTGAACAGTTCAGACGGCGAATCGGCGAGCAGCGCAGCCACCATGGCCTTGGTAGCGAAGTTTTTGGCGCCAAGACAGGTGATTTGCCCCACCACGGGCGCGCCGCCGTGGATGCGATAGGCCAGTTCCTCTTGCACCATACCCTCTTTCGCACAACAGCGCGGCGCACGTCGCGCCACCTGTGGCGATCATACAAGAAAACGCTCCGGCTGTCTCTTACAGCAAGATGATATGCGCGGCGACAGGGCGCCGCCGGTCAGCGGCGACACCTCGCCACGGCAATTTGAAGACCACACCGAGGCAGGGAGGAGGGATGGGGGGCCTGCTAGCGACGCGCCCGTTTCCACCAGGCGCGTAGCAAGGCGACAAAGGAGACGACCAGCAGGAGGCCGCAGAGCAGCAGCGTCACGCCGTTGGCCAGGACAACGGCGACATTGCCGCGCAGAGGTTGGCCCTGGAGCGCGTCACGGAACAGGGGCAGCACGTAAGAGGTCGCCAGCACGCCCAGCAGCGATAGAACCAGCAAGCTCTGCATGGCGCGTCGGGCATACTGCGGCTCCAGAGCCACCACGCCCAGCAAGGCGATAGGCATGCCGAACAGCAGGGGGGTGACGGAACTGAACTCTCGCGCGCCAATAAGGTAACGGCTGACCAGACCGATCAGGGTCAGCAGGATGCCTGCCCAGAGGGCAACGCGGGGCGCCGCTCCGTAGGTTGGCCGTTCCGTTCTACCCATTGCGCCGCGCCAGCGGGACGGCCGGCACGAATTCGTAACGTTTCTCCTTCTTATTATAAGGCAGTTCGAGCACCTCTGGAGCCTGGAGTTCCGACCAGTAGACGCCCGTGCCAGCGCAGCCGGGGCAGAGCGTGCGCCCCTCGCGCAGCACCTCGCGCTGGTTGATAATCTCCTCGCCGCACTGCTGGCACTGCGTGCGCAGGCCGTTCCGACCGATCAGCGCCGCCAGATCCAGATTCAAGCTGACCGGACGCGCCACCAGCAATTCGGCGACCGGCATAATCTGGTAGGCTTCGAGATAGGCATGCCAGCGGCTCCGGGCATCTGGAGCGTAGGAGCGAGCCAGCGCGCGGGCCTCCGGGTGGGGATGGATGCGGATGGCCTGCCCGCTGCGCGTATCCACAAACGTTGCCGCGACCTTGCCCAGATCGATCAGGCGCAGCGTGCGGCGACCCAGCCAGCATCCCGTCGCCGCGCTCACCCCGTCGGCAAAACAGCCATCGGTTTCCACGAAGGTAAACAGACGCTTATCGGAGCGGGGCAACTCCAGACCCAGCAGCTCGCTGGCATACATCCCCATGCGCGCGCCGAGCACCTGCCGGGGGCAAAGATGGCGGTGCATGGCCGCCGATTGTTCCAGGACTGCGCGCAGCGGTGTTGAAGTGATCAACAGGGTCATCTGGTTCCGGCCTTCTAGATAAAACAAACGTGAACATCGCCCGGTAGAGGGACGGGGGAAAACCGGGCTTCCCCACGCTCACGCCCGCAGGGCGGCATGGTCGCTCTACCCTCCGGGTCGCGCACAACACAGCCGGGGTTCCCCATGCTCGCGCAGGGTGGAGGACGGGGAACCCGGGCAAAGCTCTCTGCGTCAGACAATCGGCTCGAAATTCGTCGGTTGATACGTCAGCCGTTTGTCGAGATCCTCAAGCCGACCAAGCCGCTGCAACCCGACCGCCGTCCCCTTGAAATACGGATTGGTCGTCTCCGGATCGACGTAGGGCGTACTCAGGCTGTTGGCCGTGGAACGAGGGTGGGCGAAGAGCTTGAAGAGCATGCCGGGTTTGACACTCGTGCTCACTATAGTGTAAGCCGTGGCTTCGCCGTAGTCGTTGTAGAGTCGCACGATATCGCCCGGTGCAAGCCCCTCTTTTTTCGCATCTTCAGGATTGATCTCGATGTAGGACATGGGCGTTCTTTCCGCATGAAATGGAATGTGGAGGTCATTATAAAAGGTTTGCCAGTTATTGTTCCTCCCATCGATAAGAAAGTATGGATACTTATCGATCTGCGCCTGAACTATCGCCGGAAAACCGGGCCAGGGGGTGGGCAGGAGCTTCGCCTTGCCGCTCTCGGTATGAAAGGGTTCGCCATTCTCGAAGTAGCGCACCCGGCCTACCGGTTTTCCATTCACGATCGTGACCGGGGTCTGGATGCCGTTGTTGCCCGCCGCCCTCAGAAAGGCGTAGTCCACCCCTTTGTAGCGCTCGGGGCTGGCCTTCACGCCATCGGCAAAGGCCTCGCCACCCTCCAGGAACACCTCTTCAGCGGTTTTCCACTCGAAGCCGCTGAAGCGCCGGGCCAGATCGGCATTGCCATCGGCTTCGGCCAGGGCCTTGATCCGCTGTGCCAGCATCGCGAAGATCTTCCAATCTGGCTCGGCCACCCCGGGCGGGTCCATAAACTGCTCGAAGAGCCGCAGGCGCCGCTCGCCATTGATCGAGGTGAGCGGGCTTTCACCCCAGGCCGCTGCCGGAAAGACCACGTGCGCGAAGCGCGCTGTCGCGATCGGGTAGATATCCTGAACGATGATGAATAGCCCCCCCCGGCTGATCGCGTCGAGCACAGCCTGCGCTCTGGCGGCATTGTCAGCGGCGAAATTGGCGTCCAGGGCATCGCGCACCAGTTTACCACGGGTCTGCAGGGTCTCGCGCATACGCTGAGCGTTGAGCGTGGTCACCGCCGGATTGCACCCTGCCACATAAAACACACTTCCCTGACCCTGGCTCAAGAGATCGTCTATATATGGCGCAGGGCGCGGCCCCTTATAGCTCGGGCGGGTGTAGCCTTCCTGGTGGCCGCCCAGACGCCCGCAACCCGTGCCGGGCTTGCCGAAGTTCCCGGTCAGCAGGGCCAGGTTGACGACACTGCCGACATTCTGGTAGTTTTTCAACCCCCAGATAACCCCCTTCTCGTAGAGGATCAGGGTGCGCGGGCGACTGCCATCAACCTTGGTCTCGGCGATCCAGCTTGCCGCCTGCTCGAGCTGAGCCCGCGAGAGGCCGGTGATGCGTTCCGCCTCGGCGAGCACTTCATCCAGACCCTTCGCCATCTGCAGGCTCTGGTCGAGGAACGGCTGCACGGTCTCGGCTTCGACGCGGTTGGCCAGGAAGTTTTTATCGTGCCACTCGCGCTCGTAGATGATCCGCGCCAGCGTATTGGCCACGACAATGTCGGTGCCGGGATTGAGTTGGAGATGCAGCACGCGATCCTTACCGCCGGCCTGCTCACTCACTACCACTGTCCCGGTGCGGCGCGGATCAATGATAATGATGCGGCCCGGTCCGACCAGTTCACCGGGGCGGGCGGCCTCCTTATCCTTCACAGTCACCCCTCGCAGGTTAGGCACCATGTGGACCAGGAAGAAATTGGTCTGGGTCTCGAAGGAGTTGGCTCCCCAGAGCACGATGGTATCGGCCAACTGGGCGTCCACGTAGGCGTAATTCAATTCTGGCACGCCCATGTCGCGCGAGGCATGCACTTCCGAGTTGTAGGCGGGCCGGTTGTGGATCGAGCAATTGACCGTCTGTACCGCCTCAAAGAAGAATTTGCCAACCGCCCAGTTATTCTCGAATCCGCCGCCGCCGCCGCCGTGGTCGAAGACCTTCATAAAGATCGAGTTGTTGCCATCGCGCTGGATACTGCCGTAGATGACCCGTGCGGTCAGATCGATCGCATCATCCCAGGTCGTCACCACCTGATCAGTGGCGCGATAGACCAGCGGATGGGTCAGGCGCACGCTGGTTGGCCCGTCGGGCCGGTAGAGACTGGCGCCGAGGGTGCCGCCGCGCCCCGAATGGTTGCCCTTGTTAACCACACACTCCTTATCAGGCACGACGGCGATGTGGAAGCGCCGCCCATCGCGTTCGGTGATGACCGTCTGGTGGGCCGGGGCGATCCAATCCGCGCTCAGCGGGGCCACCGGCTTGGTATAATCAACGCCTAATGCGTTTTCCTCAGGGCGCAGGCCTCCTGCCTGACCTTCGGGCCACTTGTAGACCTTGTAACCGCAGCCGACAATGCAGTAGTGGCACACGGTCTGAAACTTCTCGGCATCAGGAGGCGGCAGCACCAGCCGATCCGCCGGACGATGTACAGGCATCGCGATACCTCCTATGGCTTGGTCAGACTCAGATTATGCGGCCGGCCATAGATCAGTCCCTGCACGCCGATGGCGTAAATGTCCTGCCCTTCCACTTCCAGCACGATCCGGGGGAGGTGCTGGGTGGCCGGGCCGCTGATCAACATCGCATCGGCGGCGGCGTCGAAGTAACTGTAGTGGCAGGGACACATAAATATCCTGGTGGCGGGGTCATAACTGACCGGGCAGCCCATATGGGTGCACAGCCCGCTGTAGGCGACGATATCCTCATCCGGACCGACGCCACCGACCGTCTTTACACCCAGCTTGAGGATCTGAACCGGCGAAAACTGATCCGGGTAAGTAGCAAAGAATACACCTTTTTGAAGATCGGCAATAGTTGCGATCTTCAGCCGCGGGTAGGGCAAAAGATCGCCGATCATCGGTGCGGGCGCCGGTTCGGTTACGGCGACGGGAGTGGGCGCCTGGGGCGCCGTGGGCGCCGGCGCGGCCGTCGGAGGCGCCACTGTGGGAGGCGCGGGAGGCGCAGCGCAGGCCGCCAGGACCGCAGCAGCGCTGCCGACGGAACCGAGTTTGAGGAAACTGCGCCGACCGAGACGCGGTAGCTGCGTCCCGGCAACCTCGTCTGGCGGTGGCTGCGTCCCGGCAACAACCTCATCTGGCGGAGTAGCCCTCTGATCTTCCATCAATCACCCTCCGTAGTATCAGCCAGGCACGATATACGCAGGTCGTGATGAGCTTAATCGCCTGACCCGGCATCAGGGAAGATCCAAAGGGGTCAATCCTGTGATCCGAAGGGATCATGTTGCCTGATGAGGCTCAAATCCAGCCTCGGCGCATGGCCTCGGCGACCAGTTGGGTCCGGTTACGGACGCCTAGTTGATCGGTGAGTTCCTGGATGCGCCGCTTGACGGTGACTTCGCTGACGTGTAGCATCGAGCCGATCTCGGAGGTGGTCGCGCCGTCGGCGAGGGCCCGCAGCATGCGCAGGGCGCTGACGTCGCCGCCCAGATCCTGGCGCACCCGCTCCCGCCGCAGTTCCGTCACGCTGCTGAACAGGGTTCCGACCAGGGCCGGCGAGACGACGTGCTCGCCGCGCGCCACAGCGCGGATGGCATCCAGAATGGCCCCATAGGCGCTGTGTTTCAACAGGTATCCCCGCGCCCCGGCCTCAATCGCGGCCAGGACATAGGCGGGATCATCGTAGCTCGAAAGCACCAGACAGGCCGGCACGGGCGTTTGTTCCTGGATGCGGCGCAAAACATCAAGACCGCCCAGGCGCGGCATACGCACATCAATGAGCACCACATCAGGCGCTACGGCGGCAACCGAGGCCAGCATCTGTGTGCCGTTATCCGCTTCGCCCACGAGCGTCATATCATTCTGGCAACAGATCAGGCTGCGCAACCCTTCGCGCACGATGGGGTGATCATCAGTAACGAAGACTCGTATCACGAGCGCCTCCTGTATCTTGAACATTACCGGGTAGCACAACCGTATGGGTGTGTAACGGGAAAATAGAGAAACCGGGTTTCTGCACCCCGGCTCCCTGAAGCAAACCGGCGTCCTGGCCGGCCGCAGTACCAAACGGCGCCGCTAGGCATCGCCGCCCGCCGATTGCCGCGGGCAGCGATGCTCCAGAGGCAGCCTGACAACGACGCGGGTTCCCCGTCCGGGGGGCGAGTCTAGCAAGAACTCGGCGCCGATGGCGTGGGCGCGCTGAGCCATGCTCAACAGGCCGACAGCGCCGCCCCGCGGAGACGCGCCGCCGCGCCCGTCATCATCTATCACCAGGGTTACATGCTTCTTATCGTCGCAGTGCAGGCTGATCGCCACCCGTGACGCACGGGCGTGACGGCTGCAGTTGGCCAGCGCCTCCTGGACAATCCGGTAGAGCGCGATGGCCTGCGTCGCTTCCAGTGGGGGCAGGCACGGATCAACCGTGCAGAGCGTGAGCGTCTGCGTCGCGGCAGTCCACTGTCTGGCCAATTCAGTCAGCGTAATCGAGAGATCGCCTTTATCCAGCCGTGGCGGGTGGAGATTGCGGACAATGCGTGCAAGCTCCTGTTCGACCGTGTTGAGCGCAGTCCGCCCGTGGCTGAGATGATCCTGTATTGCCCTGGTATCACCGCGCTGCAACGCTTCACGCATGGCTTCGAGGTGCAACTGCGCGCCCAGGAGCGCCTGTCGCGCGCCATCGTGCAGATCGCGGGCGATCCTGGCACGCTCCGCCTCACCGGCTGCCAGCACCGCTGAGACGCCGGACCCGAAAGCGTGCTGATTGGCGTCGGCTAAGCAAACGGTCTGGCCCGACAGTCGATCTGGTGCGACGCGAAGGCGCTCGTGCTGCACAAGCGCCAGGGCCGCCAGTTCGGCGTATTCGTACACCAGGCTCAACAGCGTGGTTTCGATTGCCGGTCGTCGGCCATCGTAGGAGAGTTGCACGACGGCGATATTCTGGCCCTCCCACTGCAACGGCGCACTCAGAGTCAGTCGGCAGTCCTCGCCGTGACAATACTCCCAGCGCGCCTCGTCATCGTGGACGCAGTCAATGATCTGCGGGAGAGAACTGTGGAGCGTCTGCCAGGTCAGACGCCGGCTGTCGAGCGCATCTGCGGGGTGCAGGGTCGCATCGTCAGGATACCGCGCGACGAGTTCGATTCCGTGCCGTGGGTGGGGGAGGTGCAGTAGGCCCCGATCCGCGCCCAGGATCTCACACCCCAGTTGGAGCACTGCTTCCGGCAATGCCGCATCACCCAACCGGGTCAACAACCGTCTCGCTATGTCCAACCGTGACCGCTGGCCGGCAACAAGACGGTTTGAAGCGGTGAGATTGCCTGCTCCGACCACGCGTGCTCGATGCCGTCGCGCCATACGCTTGCTCTGCTCCACCGCACGAGCCGCCATTGCGACGTTGAGGCGCCAGCGTTATTGCATTGAGCTGCGATGTGGAAAACCTGCGGTTCCCTGGCGTGCAATCTGGAAGACAAGCCGCCATGCTTCCCTGTGGGCAGGAAGAACGTACCGTTCCTGGGATGCGATCTGCAGGGTCGTGCTGTCACGGTTCCCGGCAGCCAGGGCGCGCAGAAACCTGTTCTGCCCGCCTTTCCATACATTCTAGTTTTACGCCATAATGGAGTTACCTTCTATCGTAACCGTTTCTCTGCCAACAGTCAATGTTGTGAAGGTTGTCGCATTCTCAAGCTGGACCAAGATCTTCGATGATCCTGCGCCCGATGGTTAACGCGGCCTCGGGGAAGCCGACGCGGGCGGCCTGCTGGCGCAT
The DNA here is from genome assembly GCA_025057155.1 of Chloroflexaceae bacterium. Classification (NCBI taxonomy): domain Bacteria; kingdom Bacillati; phylum Chloroflexota; class Chloroflexia; order Chloroflexales; family Chloroflexaceae; species Chloroflexaceae bacterium. Next base: position 59,131 of record JANWYD010000017.1, on the reverse strand, counting down.
CGCCGCCAGGCGTTCGGGCTGTTGCAGGAGCACCAGGGCGGCCCGCGCAGCCATCTCCGGCATGCGCAGTTGGATGCCCGCGCCCACGCCGGTTACGAAGTCGGCGTTCCACTCCTCGTGGCCGAGCAGGGGGTCCACAATCACCAGCGGGGCGCGGCGGGCCAGCGCCTCGCTAACGATCAGCCCGCCGGCTTTGGTGATCACCACATCACTGGCGACGAGCAGGTCGTCCACGTAATCAATCCGCCCCAGGCGTCTGAGACGCATCAATGGGCCATCGCGCAGATCGCGCAGGGCAGCGTTCAGTTCTGCGTTGCGCCCGGCGACCGTCACCAGGACGCCCGGCGTTTCGCCCGCCAGCAATTCCTCGGCCACCAGGCGCACCCGCCGGGCTTCGATCCCGCCCCCAAAGAGGGTGATGACGGGCCGATCCGGGGGCAGATCGCGCCGGGCGCGCACTTCGGCGCGCTGCTTTGGCTCGGCGACCTCCGGGTTGATGGGGATGCCCGTCACTTCTAACAACTCCGGCGCCAGGCCGCGCCGCTCCAGCGTCCGGCGGGTAAACTCACTGGCCAGAAAATAGCGCCGCACGCCGGGGACCAGCCAGCTACTGTGGGCCAGGAAGTCGGTGATCACCACGTACAGCGGCGCGTTCAGGCGGCCCTGCTGCCGGCGCAGGGCCAGGATGTAGCCGGCAATCGGATGCATCGAAACCACGGCATCCGGCCGCGCTTCAGCGAACAGTTGCTCCAGGCGGGCGAGAAAGGGCCGGGTTAGCAGCCCCAGCAGGCGATTCTGGCGAAAGGCCGTGGCGATGTCGTTCTCATTGCTGCGCTCGTAGATCACCCGATAGAACTGCTGGCCCCGTTCGCTCAGTTCCATTTCGAGGTGCGCGCGCGTGACGGTGGCGCGCACCACGCTGCTGGCGTACTCCAGCGCATCTTCGACCCGCGGCGCGGCGCCGAGACGGGCAAGCGCCGCGGCCAGAGCGTTGGCCGCGCTGCCATGGCCGGCGCCGAGGGAGGCGTACAGGATCAGGACGCGAGGCATAGGAGGTCTTTTAATCTTGAGCACAACCTCTCCAGGTTGTGTCACTGTCTGGTTTCCGTGAGGAGAAGGGGGCGGGGCTCGTAGTGTATTACAATAGAGGCTATGCAGCCCCCACGCATCGCCATTGATGCCAGCCGGATCAGCGTCGTTGAACGCACCGGCACCGAGCGTTACACCTATGAACTGCTCGCCGCTCTGGCCCGTATTGACCGCTGGAACGCCTACACGCTGTACACCAACGGTCTGCCTCCGGCGCTGCCACCCCTCGGCCCCAACTTTACCCTCCGCAGTATACCTCTACCGCGGCTCTGGACGCACGCCCGCCTCGGCCCGGCCCTGACGCGCGATCGGCCCGACCTGCTCTTTGTGCCAGCCCATGTCGTTCCCCTGCTGCACCCGCCGCGGAGCGTGGTCACCATTCACGACCTGGGCTACCTGGCCTTCCCGGAGACGCACACGGCCCGCCGGCGCCTGGAACTGGACCTGAGCACCCGCTGGTGCCTGCGCGCCGCCCGGCGGGTCATTGCCATCTCGCAGGCCACCAGAGACGACCTGGTGCGTCGCTACGGGGCCGATCCGCAGCGCATCGCGGTGGTGCACCACGGCCTCAGCAGCATGTTTCGCCCGCTACACGACCCCGAGCAGATCGCTGCGACGCGCGCGCGCTACGGGCTTGAGGCGCCCTACTTCCTCTATATCGGCGCCATCCAGCCGCGCAAGAACCTGGCGCGACTGATCGAGGCCTTCGCCCGCGCCAGGGTTGATGACACCCTCCTGGTCATCGCCGGGCGGCGCGGCTGGCTCAGCGAACCGATCATGCGCCGCGCATCCGAGCTGGGCCTTGCCCACCGCGTGCGCTTTCCCGGCTACGTGCCCGACGCCGACCTGCCGGCGCTGCTCGGCGGGGCGCTGGCCTTTGTGTTTCCCTCGCTCTACGAGGGCTTTGGTATGCCCGTGCTCGAAGCCATGGCCTGCGGCGCCCCCGTGCTTACCTCCACTACCTCGGCCCTGCCCGAAGTGGCCGGCGACGCCGCCTTGCTGACGGACCCCTGCGACACCGATGCCATTGCCGCCGCCCTCAGGCGCCTCGCCACCGACGCGGCGCTCCGCGACCATCTGCGCGCCCGGGGGCTGGAGCGCGCAACTAACTTCACCTGGGAGCGCTGCGCTCGCGACACCCTTGCGGTGCTGCTGGAGGCCCTGAAGGGGTGATATCATTCCGCAACCTCCCTGTGGAAAGGGGTGTGGGGAAACCTGGTTTTCCTACACCCTCGAGATTGACTACCGGCAACCTCCGCCGCCACCCGATCTCAGCCCCAATGGCGCCGCCTGGCTCGATGCTCATCTTCGTGCCCAGGGGTTGCGTTAATACCAGTTCTTAACCGGATAATCCTCAAAAAACCATCCCCGTATCCGTTCTACATGTCACCAGTAATACACAGCCATCAAAGGGGACAGTCGACAGCATAGTGTGAAGCCCGTAAACCGAATCTGACATAATCCGGTTTACAGGTCCGCACCGGATGTGCTCGGACTTGCCCTCATCCTCCCACCTTCGCATCTGCTGGCTCTCATCTGTCTCCCTGAGGCGCCGGCTGGCAAGTGCAGAACCGTAACAGGAGGAGTGCGATGAGCGCATCACGTCCGAAGGTGAAGGCCGAGAGAGAGTTCGTCTACACAAACAAGTTCATGCGGAAGCAGATCCGCTTCTCGCCCAAGGCCGATGAACTGATGGCCACCTTCGAGCCGACGGCGGAGGGCGACGTTGCCGCCAGCGTGATGGCGGCGGCGGGCATGTCCATCAGTGAGGGGGTGAATCTGGAACGGGGGTTCGCGGTCTTCCGTGTGCCGGCAGGGCAGGATCTCACCACTGCCAGCGCGAGCCTGGAGTCCCAGCCGGCCATCGCCAACACACTCCCGGTGATGATTGATGAAGAGGGCCTGACGCGCTACTTCCTCCCCGACGAGTTCACTGTGCAGTTCCGCGAAGGCGTAAGCAAGGAGGAAGCTAAGCGTATCATCGCCGCCCAGGGCAGCCGCATCCTCGTCGAGCAGCGGACGCCAGGCTACTATACTCTGGCCGTACCCGAGGGCAAGGGCCTCTTCGAGACCCTGCGCGCCTTCTCGGATCTGCCCGAGGTGGCCTTCGCCGAGCCGAGCGAGGCGGGCTTTAACGACGCGCTGTACCTTCCTGACGATCCCGACTTTCCCCGTCTCTGGGGCCTGCACAATACCGGACAGACAATCGAAGGCGTGGCCGGAACCGCCGACGCCGACATTGACGCGCCTGACGCCTGGGACATCACCCGTGGCAACCCGAATGTAATTATCGCGGTAATTGATACCGGGGCCGACCTGAACCACCCCGATCTGGCGGCGAACTTCCTGCCGCGCGGCGCCGAAGACTGGGACTTCGCCGACGGGTCGGACCCCTCGCCTGATGACGCCGACGGCCATGGCACCCACGTGGCCGGCACCGCCGCCGGAGTGGATAACACGACCGGGGTGATCGGCGTGGCTCCCAATTGCCGGATCATGCCCCTGCGCGTCAACCTGACAGCGGGGATGAACCAGAACCGTGCCGACGCGATCAACTTCGTGGCCAGCCACGCCGTCGCTAACCCCTCGCGCCGCTATGTCATCAACTGTAGCTGGCGCATGAACGGCGACCACGCCGGCGTGCACAACGCCATTCAGAATGCCGTGAGCAATTCGGTGGTGGTCTGCTTTGCCGCGGGCAATGCCAATGTGGATATTGACGTGACTCCGCAGTACCCGGCGGTTTACCCCGAGGTGATCGCCGTCGCCGCCACCGACAACCGCGACGTGCGGGCCTCTTTCTCGAACTACGGCACGAAAGTGGACGTATCGGCGCCAGGGGTGAACATCTACTCCACCTACCCTGACGACAGCTACGCCTATCTGAGCGGCACCTCGATGGCCTCGCCACACGTCGCAGGGCTGGCGGCGCTGATCTGGTCGCGCAACCCCACTCTGAGCAACGCCCAGGTGCGGGCGATCATCGAGAGCACGTGCGACAACATTGACGCCAAGAACCCCGGTTATGCCGGGAAGCTAGGCAAGGGTCGCATCAACGCCTTCAAGGCTCTCTCGGCCACCCCCCTGCCGCCAATTGGCTTCCAGCTCGTGCGCCGCTTTGAGTTTCCGCAGAAGAACAACGGCTCGAGTAGCGCCCTGGCCTATGCCCGGCGTCTGCGCGTCGGCGGGGGAATCCGTCCGGCACTGCTGTTCCTGACTCAGCAGCCCTTCTCGGAGAAGATCTATTACCTCAATCCCTCCACGGGCGCGGTGCTGGGAGCGATCGATCCGGAGGACAACGACACGGTAGGCAGCATGGAGTGGGATGGCGTTAACATCCGCGTGGCGAATGTCACCACCGGGGCAGGCAGCATTAACAGCATCAACCCCTATACCGGCGCGCAGGTGGCATCCATCCCGGCGCCTGCCGGACGCGGCGAGGGCCTGGCCTTCGACGGCAGGCAGCTCTACTACTCGACGATCACTCACATCCACGTGCTGAACCCGGCAACGGGCGCGGTCCTGCGCTCCTTCCCGGCGCCAGGCGGCCAGTGCCGCGCCCTGGCCTTCGGGCGCGGCTTCCTCTTCTGCGGGAACTCCTCGGCAGGGATAATCACGGTGATCAATCCGGTGACGCTGGCGGTGCGCGGGACCATCACTGCGCCCGGCGGTGGCACGGAGCGGGTCGAGGGCCTGACGTTCAACCCCGTGACCAACGAATTGTTCATCGCCAACCAGAGCGAGAACCTGATCTACGTGGGTGTGGTGTCACTATAGCGTTCGTTGAGCGCAGGGGTGTGGGGAAACCGGGTTTCCCCACACCCCTTCAGGTAGTTACTCGGCCTTTGCATCCACGGACGGGGTGACCTTGAAGGCCTTCGCGCCCGTGCCGGCAAGCAGGCCGTTGGCCCAGGCGGTGTAGACCTTGCCGGCCTCAAGGCTCAGGCTGGTGGTGAAGATCGGGCTGCCGCCCGCGGGGGCGATGCCCACCTCGTAGGTCCCGGCAGGCACCTCCAGGTAGCCGGTGGCCTCGGTGAAGCTCAGGTTCTCGATAGCCCTCGCGCCATTGATGAAGATGTCCACCGCGGGCGCGTCGGGCGAGAAGTGGGCCGCGCGCACGCGCGCCTTGCCGGTCGCAGGGAGCGTATTGTCATCCTCGAGCACCGTGGCGCAGAAATCGCCGTTCGTACCGCTGGCGATAATGCTGTAGTCTTTGCCGCCTTTCACCGTGACGTTGGCCTGAATGACCGCCTCGGTCTGCGGATTGCCGCCCGCGAGCACGACCCGAATATCATAGTCGCCAGCAGGCACGGTGAGGTAGTCGGTCACCGCGAAGAAGTCAAACGTGACCAGCTTGACGCCATTCGCGTACACATCCACCGGCGAGCCAGCGATATCGGGGACGGCATGGATGGCGCGGACGCGGGCCTGCTTGACCACGGGGGCGAAGTCGGCATCCACCGAGGGGGTGACCTTGAAAGCCTGCGCGCCGGCGCCGCCAAGCAGGCCGTTGGCCCAGGCGGTGTAGACCTTGCCGGCTTCGAGGGTCAGGTCAGCCGTGTAGATAATGTTGCTCGCCGTACCGCCCGCGGGGGCGATGCCCACAGTGTAGGTTCCAGCGGGCACTTCGAGATAGCCGGTCGCGCGGCGGAAGCTCAGATGCTCAATGGCCTTCTCGCCATTGATGAAGATGTCCACCGCGGGCGCGTCGGGCGAGAAGTGGGCCGCGCGCACGCGCGCCTTGCCGGCCGCCGGTTCGCGGTTGTCGTCACGGAGCAGGGTCGGCCCCACGCGCCCTGAAGCGACGCTCCCCCGCGCAACCAGGGTATAGTCGCGGCCGGATTTGAGGTAGTAGCTGCGGTTGATGACGAAGAGACTGGGGTTGGAGAGGCTTTCGCCAGCCGGAATGACCTGCACCTTGTAGCGCCCTTCGGGCACTTCCAGGTAGGGGCTGACGGTGAAGAAGGTGACATCGCCCAGAACCTTGTTGCCGTTCACGTAGATATCCACCGCGCCGAAATCGGGCACCGCGTGGACCGCCCGGAGCCGGGCGGGGGCGTCGGGGGCATGGGCAGCCTGCGCTGCCGTGGGCAGGAGCGACAGGGCGACCAGCATGGCCAGCAAGGCCAGGATGATCGGGCGAACGCCACGGCGAATCGAACGTGTACTCATCAGGAGCTCCTCCATGCGCTTACCGGTGCATCCGTCAAAAACCTGCCAGGCGCGGCAGCGCAGCTTGCCGGTGATAGCGCGGGCCTGAGCGCCCGCACCTGTATTGCTATTTGCCGGATGCACCACCTACATGCCAATAGCAACGACTTTTGGACACAGCAAAGCTAACCCACACCGGGGAGTCTTTCCCCCTGGCGCCTCCGGGTCGGGGTCCGGTGGGGGCGCCCGCGCGCGCATTACGCAATCACCTGCGAACGAATGCGCCGTGTAGATTAAAGAGGTTGCCTGTCCGCCTATCTTTACGCAGCACGGCGCGCCGTGGATGTACGGAAAATGCGCGGCAATGTAAACAAATTGTCATCTTGATAAGAACGTTTGTGCGGTACCATACACTGCACCGAAAGGATGTCCCTGGGAGGGCTTCGCTCTCCCAGACCCTCCCTTCAGGCAGGGGGGCAGGAAAACCCGGCAGGGGCGGTTCGCAAACCGCCCCTGCCTCCCCTCTAGCAGGAGCGCGGGGAACCGGGTTTCCCCGCGCTCCCCTTCAGGAACCTTCGAGAAGGGCCGTGCCCCGGCGAGGGCATAGGGAATCCGGGCAAGAATGGAACGCCTTCCGTCCATGCTCGACATACTGATCGCCGACCTGCAACGACGCTACGGTGCGCGCGCAGCGCGCCGCGGCTCGGCGCTGCCGTCGCCGGCCAGCCTGCCGGCGCTTGCCACGGGGTGCCCGACGCTCGACGCTGCGCTTCCGCAGGGCGGCGCGCCGCGGGGGCGGCTGACCGTCATCGGCGGGCCGCGCTCGGCAGGGGTGAACACGCTGGCGTTCGGGCTGATCGCCCGGGCGCAGGCCATCGGGGAACTGGCCTGCATCCTCGATTTGCAACACACCTTCGCCCCCGCCGCCGCCGCAGTCCAAGGCGTCAACCTGGCCGATCTCGCCCTGGCGCGCCCCGCCGATGGCCCTGCAGCGGCCCTGACCGTGGCGACGCTGCTGGTGCGCCGGGCCGTGGGCGTTCTGGTGATTGACCATCTGGCGACCTGGCTGGCGCTGCCGCGGGGGGCCCCGGCCCTTAGAACCCTTCTGCCCCGCCTGCCGCGCCTGCTCGCCGCCAGCGGCTGCGCGCTGGTGGTGACTGAACCCGCGCCCACCGGCCTGTTGTCTGAACCACCGCCTCCGCCACGAGCGCTGCTGGTCCCGCTGACTTCCCTGCGTCTGACCCTGGCACTCCAGAGCTGGGTGTGGCATGGCCCGCGGATCGTGGGCAGCCGCACCCGGGTGACAGTGCTGGCGCCGCCCTTCGCGACGCCGCTGGCTACGGTCACGGTTGATCTGCCGATCGCAGCCCTGGAGGATCAATGATCGCCTGCCTGGCCGCCGCGCCACCCGAAGCGACCGCTCTTCAGACTTTGCGCCTGGGCCTCGATGGCCTGAGCCCGCGGGTGCATCTGGAGTGGACAGCGGATCGGCTCGCGGCGCTGATCGATCTGGGCCGCGGTACCGTGGCCGATGCGCGGCGGCACATCGCCGTGCTGCGCGGCATTGCCGCGGCGGCGCGCCTGAGCGTGGCCCTCGGGGTAGCGCCGGCGCCCACCCTGGCACGCCTGGCCGCCCGCTGCGCGGGATCGGACGCGGCCCTGGTGGTCAGCCCGGCGGCCGTGCCGGCGCTGCTCGCCGTCTGCCCGGTGGAGTGGCTGGAGCCGCTGGCCCCGCTGGCGCCTACCCTGCGCGGCCTGGGCCTGGACTCGCTGGGCGCCGTGGCGGCGCTGCCGGAGGCGGCCTTCGGCGCGCGTTTCGGCAGCGCGCTGCTGCCAGTCTGGCGGGCGCTGCATGGCCGCGAGGCGCCGCTGCTGCCCGTGCCGCCGCCCCCGCGCCTGCGCCTGCGGCACGCCTTTGCCGCGCCGGTGGCGGATCGCGCCGTGCTGGACCGGACCCTGGCCCGCATGACCGCCGCGCTGGGCGCCGGGCTGGAGCGGCGCGGCGAGCAGGCCCGCTCCCTGGCCCTGCACCTCAGCGGCGACGACGGCGCCTGGAGCGCCGGGCGCGCGCTGGAGCGCCCCGCGGCGAGCCCCGGCGCCCTCTTGTCAATTGCCACCCGGCTCCTGGAAGACGCAGAGATCGCTGGCCCGGTGCTGGAAATGGCGCTGCTGGCCGGCGAGCTTGTCCCGCTGCGGGGCGAACAGGCATCCCTGTTCGCCCCGGTCGCGGCGTGCCAGGCGGCCGGTCGCGCCGCCCTGGCCGATCTGGCCCGCCGGCTGCCGCCAGGCGGTCTGCTGTACGCCGTCGGCTCCGCTATCTGCCTGGCCCTGCCCGAGGCCCGTCACCGGCTGCGTCCGTGGGATGAGGAATAAGCACCTATCTCAGTAGTCTGTGAACGAAGTTTCCTGGCATTTCCGCCCCCCTCCCAACCTCCCCCCGTTGGGGGGAGGAGCCGGCCTCCCTCCCCCGCCGGGGGAGGGTTGGGGAGGGGGCGAAGTTACCGAAAAACCTAGTTCACAGAGTACTCAGAGGTAGTATGTAATTCTTTCAGTGAGGTGTGGAGGGCGTAGCCCTCCACGAACTGCTCTTTTCCGCCCGCGGCGGTAGAAATGCGCCTGCTTCGCCAGGGCGCGCGCCCGCCGCGGGCGGAAAAAGGGCTTGCGGAGAGACGCAGCCTCCCTGCACCCCTCTGCCAGGAGGCGTTTTGCGCGCTGTAACTGTAATTAAGTGCTATCTCTCACGACGAATGACGGCCAGTTGAAGAGGGGTGGGGAAACCAGGTTTCCCCACGCCCCTATCCGAAGGGAGAGTTTTCTAAACGAGCGTATGAGCCTTTTCTGGCCCGAGGGTCTGCCACTGGTGGTCGAGTGCGCCGCCGATGCCACCCCGCTCCGCTTACGGCTGCGAGGAGGCTGGCACGCGGTTGCCATAGTGAGCGCCCGCTGGCGGGTGCGGCAGGGCTGGTGGCGCGCCGGCTACTGGCGCGAGTATGTTACCGTAGCGACCCGTGGCCGGCTGTTGCTCACCCTGGGGCGCGACCTGCCCGTCGGGACGTGGCGCCTGGTCTACCTGCACGATTGAGGTGAATGTCGGCCCTGCGCGGGAGGGTGTGGGAGAGCCAGGTCCTCCCACGAAGGAGCCTTCGTGGTGGAAGGTGAGGAAACCGGGTTTCCCCACCCTCTGATACCGGTTCCTGTCTCATACGGGTGCGTGCGCCTCATCGCCAGGTCTCACCGGAACACCATATACGGCAATCCAAAATCCAAAATCCGCAATCCGAAATCGCATGACCCGATGGCCTACGTCGAACTCCACTGCCACTCGGCCTATAGCCTGCTCGACGGCGCCAGCACCGTGGAGGCGCTGACGACGCAGGCCGCGGCGCTGGAGATGCCGGCCCTGGCGTTGACCGATCACGATGCCCTGTACGGCGCGGTTCCTTTCGTCGAGGCGGCCCGACGGGTGGGGGTGCGGCCCATTCTGGGGGCCGAGCTGACGATGGAGGACGGCGGTCACCTGACGCTGCTGGTGGAGGAGGCGACCGGCTGGCGCAATCTGTGCCATCTCATCACCCTGGCGCAGCAGAACGCCCCGAAGGGCCAGGCGGCGCTGCCCTGGGCGGCGCTCGAGGGCCACGGCGCCGGCCTGATCTGCCTCAGCGGGTGCCGCCACGGCCCGATCGCCAGCGCCCTGCTAGCCTGGGATCGCCAGCGCGCCTTTCGCGCCGCCCGGCGCCTGGCGGCGTGGTTTCCCGGCAGTTTTTATGTCGAGTTGCAGCACCACCTGCATCCCGACGACCCGGTCCTGGTTGATGACCTCCACCGTCTGGCCGGCTACCTGGGCCTGCCGACGGTAGCGACCAACAACGTGCACTACGCGCGCCGCGACGGGCAGCGCCTTCACGATACGCTGCGGGCCATCCGCCGCCGGCTGCCGCTCGACCATATCGCGGACGAGTTGCGTCCAAACGATGAGTACTACCTCAAATCCGCCGCGCGTCTGGCGCCGCTGTTTCGCCTCTACCCCGACGCGCTGCGCGCCAGTCTGGCTATCGCTGAGCGCTGCCGCTTCGAGCTGCGTTTCGGGCTTCAGGATCTCCCTACCTTCCCCACCCCGCCCGGTTGCGACGCTGATAGCTACCTGGCGCGCCTGTGCGCCGAGGCCCTGCCGGCGCGCTACGGGCCGGACGCAACGGCCGCGCGGGTCCAGCTCGATCACGAACTGGCCGTCATCCGCCAGACCGGGCTGGCCAACTACCTGCTGCTGGTCTGGGATCTGGTGCGCTTCGCCCGCTCGCAGGGCATTCGCTGCCAGGGCCGCGGCTCAGCCGCCAACTCGCTGGCGGCCTACCTGCTGGGCATTGGCCCGGTTGACCCGCTGCGGCACAACCTGGTCTTCGAGCGTTTCTTAAGCGCCGAGCGGGCAGCCCTGCCCGACATTGACCTGGACGTGGATGCCGCCCGGCGGGAGGAGGTCATCCAGTACCTCTACCGGCGCTACGGGCGCGATCATGTCGCCCTGGCCTGCACCTTCATCACCTTCCAGGCCCGCCTGGCGCTCAATGACGTAGCCCGGGCTCTCGGCGTTGATCCGGCGCTGCTCCGGCAGGCGGAACTGGGCCTCGACGGCCCCGCCGGAGAGGTCCATGACCCGGCCATCGCCCTCATGCTCGACCTCTGCCGCCAGATCCACGGCCTGCCACGGCACCTCGGCCAGCACAGCGGCGGCATGGTGGTGATGGGGCCGCCTCTGTCCACGCGCGTGCCGGTTGAACCGACGGCCATGCCGGGGCGCTCGGTGACGCAGTGGGACAAGGACGCGCTGGAGACAGCGGGGATCGTCAAGATTGATGTGCTGGGGCTGCGCGCCCTCTCGGCCATCACCGAGACGCTGGAGTGGATGGCGGCCCTGGGGATGGCGCCGCCGGATTTTGCCCGTTGCGCCTACGACGATCCCGCGGTGTACGCCATGCTCGGCGCCGGGGACACGATCGGCGTGTTTCAGGTCGAGAGCCGGGCGCAGAGCAGCGTGCTGCCTCGCCTGCGACCGCGCTCGCTCGACGACCTGGCCGTGGCGGTCTCGCTGATCCGTCCCGGGCCGATCCAGGGCCAGATGGTGCATCCCTACCTGCGCCGCCGGACGGGGACGGAGCCGGCGCGTTTTCTGCACCCCTGCCTGGAGCCGGTGCTGCGCGATACGCTGGGGGTGTTGCTGTTCCAGGAGCAGGTGCTGCTGGTGGCCCGGGCGGCGGCGGGGTGGTCGCCGGGGCGCGGCGAGGCCCTGCGCCGCGCCCTGGGCAAGGGCGACGCCGCCGCCATCGCCGGGCTGCGCGAGAGCTTCCTCGGCGACGCGACGCGGCGGGGCATCGAGCCGGTCATCGCCGAGGCGATCTTCGCCCAGCTCGCCGGGTTCGCTGGTTACGCCTTCCCCCGCAGCCACGCCACCGCCTTCGCCACCATCGTCTACCAGCACGCCTGGTTGAAACGCTACGCCCCGGCGGCGTTCTTCGTCGCCCTGCTCAACCATCAGCCCATGGGCTTCTGGTCGCCGGCGGTGCTGGTCGGCGACGCGAAGCGCCACGGGGTGCGCTTTCACAATGTTGACGTGAACCGGAGCGTCGAACGCTGCGTCATCGAAGCCGACGGCGCTATCCGCATCGGGCTGCGCTTCGTCAACGGGCTGGGGGAGCAGGGCATTGCCCGGCTGGAGGCGGCCCGGGCCGCCGGGGGGCCATTCAGCGATCTGCGCGACCTCTGCCGGCGCGCGCGGCTGCCCCGCGCTGCGGTGGAACGGCTGATCCTGGCCGGCGCGCTCGACGCCTTCGGGGTCCCGCGCCGCGACCTGCTGTGGGAGGTGGGGACGTTGCGCTACCAGGCCGACGAACTCGATCTCGTCCCGCCTCTGCCGCCGCTCAACCTGGCCAGCCTGACCCACTGGGAGATGCAGCGCCAGTCCGAGGCGGTGCTGGGCCTGACAGTCGGCGATCATGCCTTCGTCGCCCTGCGGGCCTGGCTGGCCCGGCAGGGGCTGCGGAGCAGCCGCGCCCTGCGGGCCGGGGAGGACGGCACGCGGGTGGAAACGGCAGGGATCCTGGTGGCGCGCCAGGCGCCACCCACGGCGAAGGGGCACACCTTTCTGACCCTCGAAGACGAACACGGGCTGATTGATGTGGTCCTGCGCCCCTCCACCGCCGCGCGCTACCGCGGCCTGCTGCGCGCCGGCGCCACCCTGCGGATCACCGGCATGCTCCAGCGCAGCGACGACCTGGTGAGCGTCCTGGCCTGGCATATCGAACCGCTCGCCGTGCCAGGGAGCCTGACCACGATATGACCCCCGCGTCGCATGACCTTATCAAAGCGGAAGGCATCCTGTAGGAAATGTCAGCGATGAAAGGAATGCGGGAGGGTAATGGTTCAAGTTGTGAAGCCCAAAGTATCAGACGTACCCGTAAGGACGCAGCGCGCTGCGTCCTTACGCACGGTCGCTGTTGAGAGATGGCGTAGGACGGCTATAGCCGTCCTCTTCTAGCCCGGCAAGGGCGAGATGGGAGAGGGCAGGGCAGTTTAAGACGGGAACAGGTCATCAAATCCAGTTCATCGTACCTCTTTACTTTACGCGTCGGTGCCTCTGTCACACCCGCGCGGCCGGGCGCATTGCATACCCGCCCAAAAATGATGTACTATGACAACATCCCTTTCTCGCCACACCTTCACATCTGCACCCCCAACACAACCAGTGTTGAGGTGAACGCCGCCGTTGTACGTACTCTGTGAATTGAGTTTTTCGGTAACTCCACCCCCTCCCCAACCCTCCCCCGCTGGGGGAGGGAGTCCGGCGCCTCCCCGCAACGGGGGGAGGTTGGGAGGGGGGCGGAATTGCCAGGAAACTCATTTTACAGACCAATAAGCCGATCTGGACAGGAAGTCCAGGTTTTTTTGCTAAATCCGATCAAGAAAAGGTACAAAAATGCGATCGGAATCCTCCACGATGCGTTTGCTGGTGCTGGCGCTGCTGATCGGCGTGACCATGCCCGGCGCCGCTGTTCCCGCGCGCGCCCAGACCGCTGTCCGCCCCCTTCCTCCGGCGCTGGCCGATGCCCGTATGGCCGAGCCGCTGACTGCTACATTGCCCGACCGGGTGCTCAATCCGGCCCTGCGGAACGCTACCGGGCACCGGCAGGTGGTGATCACCCTTAGCAACGAGCCAACCGCGACGGTGGCCGAGGGCCAGGCGCAGATCGCCCAGAGCGCCGCGGTCATGGCCCAGCAAGACCGGATCAGCGCCCAGATCCAGGCCCTCGATCCCGCCGCCGTCGTGCTGGCGCGGTTGAAGGTCGCCCTGAACGCGATGATCGTGGAGGTTGACGGCGCCCAGCTCGAGGCCATCGCCCGCAACCCCGAAGTCGTGCGCATCAATCCGGTGGTGAACTACGAGCGCGAGCTGAGCGAAACTGTCCCGTACATTGGCGCGACGCCCGCCGTACAGAGCAGGGCCTTCGACGGCGAAGAGGTGCGCGTCGCCGTGCTCGACTCGGGGGTTGACTACACGCACGCCAAACTGGGCGGCCCGGGCGCCGAGGCGCTCTACGCCCTGGCCTACTGCGGCGACGCCGCGGCCACGCCCGATCCGGCCGCCTGTCAGGCCCATCGCCTGCCGGCCAACCCGGCCTTCTTTCCTAACGATAAGGTGGTCGGCGGCTACGATTTTGTCGGCGAGGCGTGGAACGGCGCAGCCAACAGCCCGCCTCTGGCCCCTGATCCCAACCCGATCGATTTTGAGGGCCACGGCACCCACGTTGCCGACATTATTGCCGGGCGGCCCTTCCCTGACCCCGAACGGGCGCGGGTGCGCGCCGTCCACGCCTCCCCCGACGCGCCGCCGGTGGACATTCTGGTGAACGGCGTTCCGGCGTGGACCAGCGTGCCCTTCAAGGCGGTCAGTTCCTACGCCTCGCTCGCTCCGGGCACATACAATATCCGCGTCGTGCCCGCCGGAACCAGCGCGCCGGTGGTGATTGACGCCAATCTGACCGTCGAGGCGGGCAAGGATTACACTGTCGCCGCCGCCAACGTGCTCGCGCGTATCACGCCCCTGGTCCTGGCGGACGACAACCGCGCGCCCGCCGCGGGCAAGGCCCGCGCGCGCTTCGTGCACGCCTCGCCCGACGCGCCAGCGGTGGATGTCGCCGTGGCGGGCGGGCCGGTGCTGTTCCGCAACTATGCCTTTGGCGAGGCCAGCCCGTACATCGAGGTCCCCGCCGGGGTGTACAACCTGGAGGTGCGTCTGGCCGGCACGACCACCGTCGCACTTGCGCTGCCGAACGTCACCCTGGAGGCTGGCGCGGTCCACAGCATGTTCGCGATGGGCCTGGTCGCTGACGGGGGCCTGAGCGCCGTCATCAGCGCCGACAACGCCGTCGCCGGAGGCGGCGTGGCCCCGAAGGCGCAGATCTACGCCGTCAAGGTCTGCTCGGCGGTCTCCTCGGCCTGCAGCGGCGTGGCGCTGCTGCGAGGGGTGGAGTTCGCCGCCGATCCCGACGGCGACGGCGATAGCCGCGATCGCGTGCACATCATCAACATGTCGCTGGGATTGTCTTACGGCCAGAACTATTTCGACGATCTCTCGGCGGCGGTTGATAATGTTACGGCGCTCGGCATCCTGACGGTGGCCTCGGCGGGCAACAGCGCCGACAAGCCCTACATCGTCGGCACGCCCTCGGCGGCGCGCACGGCCCTCGCGGTGGCGCAGACCGAGATGCCCTCGGCCCTGCTGCCGATCCTCGAGGTCACCGCGCCGGCGAGCATCGCCGGGGGCTACCCGGCGGTCTTTCAGCCCTGGTCAGCGCGCCCGCGGGGGGTGATCAGCGGGCCGGTGCAGTACGGCAATGGCGCGGGCGGCAACCTGCTCGGCTGCGCCCCCTTCGCCCCCGGTTCGCTCGCCGGGCGGATCGTGCTGGTGGATCGCGGCGCGTGCGCGGTCAGCATCAAGATCAGCAACATTGCCGCTGGCGGCGCCCTGGCGGGGATCATCGGCCTGGTGGCCCCGGGCGAACCCTTCGCCTTCGGCTTCGGGGGAGGAACGCCCACCATTCCCGGCTTCGCGATCAGCCAGGCCAGCGCCAACCGCATCAAGGCTAACCTTGCCGCCGGGGTGCGCATGCGCATTGACCCGGCCACCTGGCCGCCCCTGGTGGGCACGATGGTCGGCTCGTCGTCGCGCGGCCCGGCCGCAGGCCAGATGTTCTACGGCAACCAGGTGATGTTCGGGCAGATCATCAAGCCGGAGATCGGCGCGCCCGGGGCCTCGATCTCGGCGGTCGCCGGCAGCGGGAGCGGCACGCAGCCCTTCGGCGGCACCTCTGGCGCGGCGCCAGTGGTGGCCGGCGCCGCTGCCCTGCTGATGAACGCCACCGACTGGCAACTCTCGCCCGCGGAACTCAAGGCGCGTCTGATGAACACCGCCGAAACGAGGATCTTCAACACCCCTGCCGCCCTCGGCGGGGGGCTGGCGCCGATCACCCGCATCGGCAGCGGCGAGGTGCGAGTGGACCGCGCCATTGCCGCCAGGGCCTCAGCCTGGGAGGCCGCCAGCGGCGGCGGGGCGATCTCCTTCGGCTTCGTTGACGCCTTCCGGCCGCTGGTGGTTCTGCAACGCAGCATCGTGGTACGCAACTACGGCCACGAGCCAATCACCTACCACATCGAGCCAACCTTCCGTTACGCCGACGACGCGGCCACCGGCGCCGTGACCCTCTCCGCCCCTGAGACGATCAGCGTGCCGGCTTATGGCCAGCGGAGCTTCCGCCTGACTCTCAGCATTGACAGCGCCAGGCTACGGGACTGGACCATGAACTCCGGCCCGAACGGCGCCAACGGCGATCTGCTGAGCGTCTTCGAGTACGACGGCTACCTGAAGCTCACCGATGCCAGCGGCGCCACGGCGAACGACCTGAGCCTGCCCTGGCACGTCCTGCCGCGGCTGGCAGGGAACATCGTCGCGCCCCCCGGTGCACGGGTCAACCAGCCGGTGACCGTGAGCAACCGCGGGGTGGGCCAGGCGGCGATCAGCGTCTACTCGCTGCTGGGCAGCAGCCCGGTGCAGGCCCAACCGGGCGCCGGATCGAACGCCGAAATCATTGACCTGCGCTACGCGGGCTACGCCACTTACGCCGTGCCGGCAGGGTTCTGCTCAGAGCGGCCGGGGTACGTGCTGGAATTCGCCATCAACAACGCCCGCCGCCAGAGCCACGCCAACGCGCCAGGGTACCTGAGCGTGCTGCTCGACACCGACCGCGACGGCCGGTTCGACTTTGAGGTATTCACCTTTGATGCCGCGCTCAATTTTAGCGATGGCCGCAACGTAACCTGGGTCGCCAATCTACGCACCGGGCGGGCCAGCGCGGTGTTCTTCACCACACACACGCTGGAGAGCGCCACGTATCGGATGGCCATCTGCGACACTCAACTGGCCGACCCGGCGCGCCCGGCGTCGCTGGGCGGCCCGCTGGCGCCGCCAGCGCTCGGCCAGCCGATCAATGCGCGAATTGAGGCTGTGGACGGTTACTTCACCGGCGAGGTGACCGACACGATCGAGGGGCTGACCTTCGCGCCCGGCGGCGAGCGTTACCTGGCCACGCTAACGCCGGGAGGCGCCGGCTTCGCCACTCTCCCCGGCGGCGCGAGCGCCGAGTTGACCATTACCGATACCGGTTCAACCACCAATCCGACTGAGACGGGGCTGCTGCTGGTCACCGGCAACGCGCCCGAGCCGCGCGAGGTGCGGGTGATCAGCGTGCGGGAGTGAGGAGGGTGGGAGAACTCACGTCGGGGATTTTTGGATCAAGAGGTTCGGGCAGAAAGGTAGGGACGACCGGCCCGTCGCCCCTATCGTCTGGTTGATGCCGTGCACCTGCGCTGCGCAGGCGGCACAGTTTCAGCCTGTCAATCAAAACAACGCCTGTTGAAAAGCATCGCCGGCCGGTGGCGTCAGGCGGGGCGGCCAGAAGACACCCAGCACAACCCAGGTGTTGTAGGGAAATACCGTACCCATGAAAAAGCGCGTGTCTTTACTGGGATGGCATAACTCATCGAGAAACTTGCGCTTAACGCTCTCCGCAGCCAGCCGCTCATCCCCCAGACGCGCAACCTCGTTCAGCCAGAGCACCCCGAGCTCCCAATCCTCAATCATTGCACGGTGGGGTTTGGTGTTATCTTCACACTCGAAAACATAGCTGAACTTGAATGGGATCTTGCGCAGCGGTTTCTGTGGGGGATCAAACAGCCGTAGCTGGTCAAACAGTTGTTGCCACTCTGGCTTCCACTCGGGATCAGCCGGCTCAATTTCCAGGTCGAGCACCCGCGCCGGGCGCACAATCCCAAGCGATGTCCGATCTCTATCGTGGAGCGCCTTGAGCTCGTTGACCGTATGCACCGGCATACGATCGATGATAGCGCGGCGTGCAGCCCATTTGTCCTTTGTATCGAGCGGCGGACCGAGCACTTTTATGGTGTCGAGCAAAGGCTTACGGCTCTCCTTGCGCCGATCATTGCCCTGCCCGTAGGGTAGCAGATCAATCTCGATCCACTGGTACTTACGGAACTGCTGCTGTCGGGGACGATAGCGATAGTCGATTGGGTACAGGCGGACCCACTCGCCTGTTTCGGTGACCCCCGCGGTGCATACAAGCTCCTGATAGCCGCGCGATGGGTGCGGATAGGTCATTACCGTGATCAGCACCCTCGTCGTTTGCCAGCTCTCACTCATTGCGATCACCTCAGATGTTTCACAGGCAAGTCCACAATCCGGGTGAGGGCCTGCGCCAGCACGCTGCGATGGCAGAAGCGTGGATCGGCCTCCAGGCACACCAGCACGCCCGGCTTTTCTTGCAGTAATTTCGCGACCATGCGCTGTTGTTCCAGCACCCGCGAAAGCTCAGCCTCATAGGATTGAAACAACTTCTGGTACTGAGCAAACGACTCCAGGTGGCCGCGCTCGGCGCCCGGAATGCCCAGCTCCGGAACATGCACATACTCCAGCCCGAGCAGAGTTGCCAGGCGGACGAGCGTGCTCTTATGAAACCCATAGCGTCGGGAGATCGGGTTATGACGCACATCAATAATGCGCTGGATACCCGCCTCCAGCACCCGATTCAGGAAGGCGTCGGCGGTCAGCCCCTCATAGCCCAGCGTGTAGATGGCGCATGGCGCAACGGGCCGCGCCATACGGCGCCGTTCCGGGAATTGACTATTGATCGAGTACCAGGGATACTTCTTGTACACGAGGTCAATCAGCGCCTGAGATGACTGATGGCCATAGGTGTCCGTTATATAGCGGATATCGCGCGGCACGTCTCCGGCAAGCTTCAACTCGGCCTGCCGGCCAGCAGGCGTCAGGCGCAACTGGTCACGCCCGGTGACCTCAAGGAGTCCATCGCGCACGAGTGCATTCTTCTCTTGATCGAGCGTGAAGGAATAGGGGCCGTGCTTATAGGGCACGAAGGCGTAGAAGTGTGCTCCACCATGCGACGGCGTCTCATTGGCGAGGAGGAACGCCCACTTCATTAGTTGGACCGGTGAGACCGCGCGACCCGCCTGGCGCAGGAGCAGCAGTACGGCTTTCTGGCGGTTTAGCATTTGACGCGCCTGTAGCTCATATGTACCATATGGCTATTATGGCACACGCACCGGCTCTTGGCAACCCTTTTCTTTTAGAGCAGGTTGGTACGAAGCCCGCCTCTAATGGTGAGTTCAGGCGCAGCTATACCGCCCGCAAGACATTTCACCAGCCCTGGTATTGAAGATAATCTAGGGGCTCAACACGGTTATGATGCAACCGCTACACTGGAAGGAGCACCAACCATGGCCCGGGCAATCTGGAACGGCGCAGTGATCGCCGAAAGCGACGAAACAGTGATCGTTGAAGGCAACCACTACTTCCCGCCCACGGCGGTGAAGCGCGAATACCTGCGCGAGAGCGCGACCCACACGGTCTGCCCCTGGAAGGGCACGGCCAGTTACTACGATGTGGTCGTCGAGGGCAACGTCAACAAGGATGCGGCCTGGTACTACCCCGAACCGAAGGAGGCAGCGAAGCAGATCGCCGGTTACATCGCCTTCTGGCGCGGCGTGCGCGTCGAGGCGTAGAGGCGCGGCGAGGGGGCAATCGGGGCGCTCAACCGTGGGGAGGGTCTGTGAGACCAGACCCTCCCGGATCGTTCCGTCCTACGGTCGCCCCGCTCCGACTGGCGGCACAAAGTACCAGCGGTAGCCCTCGAGCGTCTCGCCCCCCAGCACGCGGCGGCGCGGCAGGGCATCGAGGCGCTCCAGGCGCGCGCCGGGCGCCGAGGTCACCGCGCTGGTGAAGCCGGCCTCACGGATGAGCCGCCTGACCGCCGGGGTGTGGCTGCCAGCCGGATAGCTGAAGCTGACCACCTCGATGCCCAGCCGCTCCTCCAGCGCCTGACGCGAGGCGAGGATCTCGTAGCGCGCCTGGTCCAGATCCAGGGCCGCCAGGTCGGCGTGGCTGACGGTGTGCGCGCCAAGCTCCATCCCGCTGTCACGCAACAACGCCAGATCCTTCCAATCCATGTAACCCTCGCGGCCCACGAAGCCGGTCACGATGAAAAAGGTCGCCACGAAGCCATAGCGCCGCAGCAGCGGCAGCGCCGTGGTGGCGTTGTCGGCGTAGCCGTCATCGAAGGTGAGGGCCACCGCGCGGGAAGGACAGTCGTTAAAACGGAGGCAGGCAGCCAGGTCACGCATACGCAGCCCGACGTAGCCGCGCTTGCGCAGCCAGGCCAGGTGCTCGGCGAAGCGGTCGGGGCGCACCGAGAGCCGGAAGCCGAGCGGGTCGGCATCAGGGTCCACCTCGCGGATGTAGTGGTACATCAAGATGGGGATGTACGGCGCGGCCTCGCCGAGGGCGTAGCGGGGGGCAGGAGTTGGCGCCGGAAGCGCCGACGTCGGGGTCGCCGGGGGGGGCGTGGGCGGGAGAATTGTCGCCGTGGGCGCTTCCGTCATTCCGGGCGTCACCTTACGCATTGGCATCGAACAGGCCAGCGTCGGCGCAATGATCAGCAAGGGCGCCATCAGCAGGATCACGCGACCCAGAACCCCCAGCAGCGGTTTGAGGTGCTTCACAGTTTTCTCCCAGGGTCATTGCCGAACGTCAATGGTATGAAATGGGCTTTTCCTGGGAGGGCCACGCCCTTTTCAGGTGTAAGGTTTTCCGGCGCATGCTCGCGTCGCATGCGCCATCCGGGGCATCGGGACGCCCGCCCCTCCTCCCGCGCGCGGGAGCGGGGGGCGGGGGGTGAGGATCGTCAGCGCTTGGGAATGCCGAAAACCCCTTCTCGCTCGAAAAACCCTGCACCTGAGAGGTGCCACGCCCTCCCAGACCCTCTCCGCCGGCTGCGCCGCCCCCAACGGAACGTGATAGATTTCCTGGGAGGGCATGGCCCTCCCAGACCCTCCCATGAAGTGAGCCGAGGCGGGCAAAGCCCGCCTCTGGATCGATCATTACCGGTCGGCAACCGTTGGCTCCCGGTAAAACACCAGCAGCGCGTTGGCGACGTGCCGTTCGCCGGTCGTGTCCGGGGGCCGGTTGACCACCTGCTCCTCGATGACCATGGTCGAGGAGCCGCCACCGTCCAGCTCCATAGCCGTGTCGGCGCCAAATTCCAGGAGTAGATCAGCCAGTTCCTGCTGGGTCATGCCGCGGCTGTAGCCCCGCTGGTAGCCATCCACGACTACCAGGATGAGCGTTTGCCTGGCGCGGTCGTAGCCCACCGCGGTGCGTGGCATGCGCACGTCAAAGTAGTGCTTGAGTTTCCAGTCGGTTGAGAAATCTTCGCACTGCATCACGGCGCGGGGCTGCCGGGTTTCGCGACAATCACGCAGGGCGCACAGACAATCCTGCACGAACCTCCCATCACGCAGAATGATCGGCCCGCCGCTGATGGCCTGCTCGTAATGGTCAAGCGGCGGATCAGTGGTGATGGCGATGCGCAGCCGGACGCCGACCTCGGCGTGTTTGCGGAGCCAGGCGGCGCCCTTGCCGACGCCCTGGAGCGCCCGTTCGCCAGGACCGAGCTTGAGCGCCTGCCCGCGCGTCACCTGACGTACTCTCCCATCAAGGCCAAGCAGCACCTTCACATCGCCCTCGCGCCCCGGAACCTGGCGCGCGAACTCGTTGTAGAGGCAGATCTGGTCAGGCGGGCAACGGGTGTTAAGGAGCGTCAGCGGCGCCCGCGCGCCATCCGGCGCCTGCACCTCGGCCTGCCAGGTCCATTCACGGGTGAAATAGCCAATGAACGGCCCCCGCTGGCGGCTCCAGGCAAACGTAGCCCGGTACTTGGGGGCCATCAACACCTGGCCGTCAATCATCGTCAGCCCCTGCGGCGTACCTTCGTCCACCGAAAAGAGATCGCCATTGACGGCCGCCAGCGCCCCCGCGTCCCGCGCCAGCATGGAGGTGCGGTACAGTCCGAAGAAGCGGTTCTGGGGGATGCTCACGCCCAGTTCCAGGTTAGGATTGGCAAGGTCGAGCAGGAGCACATTGATCCGCAAGGGATCGTTGGTGACGCGCCGCAGATGCACCACTCCGGGGCGCAATAATCGGACCCGATCGCCAGGACGGGCGGCGTAGCGGAACGAGAGGGGCAGCGGCGTGGGTGTGGCGGTTGGCGCGGGGGTAGGCGTCGGCAAGGGCGTGGCCGTGGGGGTAGCCGTTACCGTAGGCAGAGGGACGACCACCGCAGTCGGCTCCATGGCAGCCACCGACAAGGGAGCCGTGGCGTCGCGCTGGCCAGGCGCGCAGCCTGCGGCGGCGATCACGGCCGCGACGATCAGGAGCAACGTGGCAACTCTGAACATGCTGACTCACACAGCGGCGTCTATTCTTGCCTTAGCATAGCGCACCTCCATAAACACCCTTTTAACGCCACATTAAGGGTTGGCTCAGAACCGTGCCTTCGGGGTGACACGAGGTCGGGCGCGAAACCCGCGTGACCCTGCCGGCAACAGTTGGGCATCCCCGGGCACCCACAACAATGTTCGCGCCGTGGGCGGGCGGGGCCGCTGTGCCGGACGGTGTCACCATGGCGGCCGCCCGTGCGGCGTCACGTGTGGGCGTCGCCACGCTAATGCGCCAGCGGGCGCAGGAACCTACGTCTCACCCGCGCCTTAACCTTGTCTTGACAATCACCCTCACCTTATGGTATCCTTTCCCTCATCCTGAAGAGTTTCCTATACGCATTGCGCCGCGTTCGCCGCGAGGAGGGGGCCGTCCTGTTGAGGCGCGCTCGCTTCGACGCAGACAGGGGCTGCGCGTCGCCAGAAGCTGTTTATGCCCGCAACCTGGAGCCTGCCCGAGTATCTCAAACGCAAACGTGAGCTGGTAGATGCCTACCGCGCCCAGTTGCGCGCGCCCGATGCCGCCCCGACTCCACTGCGCGCGACGGTGGCTGTGGCTGCCGGCTCAGGGGTGCGCCCGATCCGCATGCGCGATCACCTGGTTGTCAGCGACGCGGGAGCGGTCCTGGGCGGGTATGGCCTGGGGCCGAGCGCGCCCGAACTGCTGCTTGGCGCTCTGGCAAGCTGCATCGCCCACTCGGCCCTGGTCATCGCCGCCGACCGCGGCGTGGCCTTCGATCAGCTCGAAGTGGAAGTTGCCGGGCTGCTCGATTACCGCGGCACGCTCGGCGTCACCGAGGACGCCCCCGTTCCTCCCACCGACCTGACCTACACCCTGCGCTTCGCCGGCTCCGTCTCCGATGAGGAAGTCGCCGCCATTCAGGCCGACATCGCCCGTCTCTGCCCGGTGCTGCTCGCGTTGACCCGGCCTACTTCGGTGACAGGCCGCGCCGAACGCCTGTAACAGCGCGGTGAACGACATGGAGGGCAAGCCCTTCCTGCGATCCTCCCTGCACCTCAAAAGCAGTTCGCAACTTGTCGCCTCTGCACAGCTCCGAGGAGTCTGCCATGTGCCCGCCCCGAACCCTGGATAGCTTTACCAACCCTGAGATCAGCCGGCGCAACTTCCTGAAGTTCGGCCTCGGCGCCGCCGCTGCCGCCCTCGCCTTGCCCGCTGGCGCGGCCCACGCCACCCGTATCCGGCGAACCACCTTCAGCAATGTCGCCGACCTGACCCACCGCCTCGGCACCCAGTTCCCGCTGTTTCCCGGCGCGGCCCCGTTCACCATCACACCGGCGGTCTCGCACGATAAGGACGGGTACTACGGCAGCATCCTGAACTACTGGGAACACTCAGGCACCCATATGGACGCCCCGGTCCATTTCGCGAAAAACGGGTTATTCGTTGATCAGCTTCCAATCGAGACCCTGGTGGTCCCCGCGGCGGTGATTGACATCTCTGCGCGGGCGGCGCGCGACCCCGACGCCCTGGTGACGCCCGACGACATTCGCGCCTGGGAGCGGCGCTACGGGCGCCTGCCCGACAATGCCGCGGTGCTCATGGCCAGCGGCTGGGGCGCGCGCGCCGGCTCCGTCCAGGCGTTCCGCAATACTGACAACAGCGGGGTGATGCACTTTCCCGGCTTTGGCAAGGACGCGATTGACTTTCTGCTGACCGAGCGCCGTATTTCGGGGATCGGGGTGGATACCCTGAGCCTGGACCACGGCCCCTCCACCGATTTTGCGGTCCACTACACTATCCTGCCGACGAACCGCTGGGGGCTGGAGAACCTGGCCAATCTGGAGAGCATTCCGCCCAGCGGGGCGACGCTCTTTGTCGGAGCGCCCAAGATCGCCGCCGGCTCCGGCGGGCCGACCCGCGTGATGGCGGTGTGGTAGGGTCATCTTCGACGCCTGTACCCCGGGCGGACCCGCGCTGGCGCGGGGCGATCCTCCTCATCCTCCCCCTGGCCCCTTCTCAGGTGTAGGGTTTTTCGAGCGAGAAGCGGTTCTCGGCATTCCCATGCGCTGACGATCCTCACCCCCCCGTCCCCCCGCTCCCGCGCGCGGGAGCGGGGGGAGTTGGGCGTCCCAATGCCCCGGATGGGGCATGCGACGCGAGGATGCGCCGGAAAACCTTACACCTGAGAACCCCTGGCCCCTCCCTTTCGACCTGCAGAAAAAGGGAGAGGGCGCCGAGCGCAGCAAGGCAGATGTCTATGTGCACCACAGTCTCTTCCGCGATGCCGGGGTGCGTGAAGGCGATCGCGTGATGATCCTGGTTGAGGATAGCGAACGGGACCCACGGGCCAGTTCCCTGTGGATAGATTGAGCCTTAGGAGCCTTCCCATGGCTAAACGCTGCAGTCTGACCGGTCGAAAGCCCTCGTACGGGCATAATGTCTCCTTCTCCAAGCGTCGCACCAATCGGCGCTGGGAACCCAATCTCCATTACCACCGCATCTGGGTGGCCGAGGAGCAGCGCTTCGTGCGTCTGAAACTTTCCGCGGCCGCCTTGCGCGAGATCGAGAAGAAAGGGTTGCTG
Source organism: Chloroflexaceae bacterium (assembly GCA_025057155.1). Lineage (NCBI taxonomy): Bacteria > Bacillati > Chloroflexota > Chloroflexia > Chloroflexales > Chloroflexaceae > Chloroflexaceae bacterium. Next base: position 34,435 of record JANWYD010000017.1, on the reverse strand, counting down.
GGCGCTCTGCGCGACCGAGGCCTGACGCTGAAAGACGTAGAGGAGTAGCATGCTCGACTGGCTCATTATCGGCGGGGGAATCCACGGCGTGCATCTGGCATGTGTCCTGCTGGGCAAAGCCGGCTTCGCTGCGGAGCGCCTGTGCATCCTCGACCCTCACGAAAGACTGCTGGCGCGCTGGGAGATCTGCACAGCGGCGACGGGGATGGATTGTCTGCGCTCGACCTCGGTGCACCACGTGGTGCTCGACCCGCACGATCTGCGGGATGCGGAGCTGGAACTGGGGCCTGCGGCGCGCAACATCGCCGGGGCGCGCCACGCCGGGGAGCGCCTGGTGGCCACGGCAACGTCGTGATGGGCCGAGAGGGGGCCATGGCGGCATAGCCGCTCTCGTGCGACCATGTCTCAGATAGCGGCCTGTACGGCCTGGCAGGTTCGTCGTATACTCACGGCAGGCCCGATGCGGCGCCGCCGCATAGTAATGCACTTTGCTTACCTCCATTCGGTCTGCCTGGCAAGCGGAACTACAAACACAGCGCTCACATCAGCGAGGCCGGCCCGCCGCACCAGCACTGTGATCTCCCACTCTCCGGCAATGCCCAGCACGCCGCTGGCCACGGCTGTGCCATTGTCACCGCCATCGCGCGCTTCGAGCACGATCGGGCCAATATCCAGCCCGCGGCGCGTCAGGCTAAGCCGGATGAGCTGCGTCTCGACCGCCTGGCTCTCGCCGTCAGTAACGCTTACCTGGAACTCGTTGACGCCCGGACGGGCTGGTTCGACGCGCAACCGCACTCGCAGGTCGCCAGCCGGCTGGATCTGATCGAAGACAACGCCGGCAGCGGGAGGCACGATCGGCGCCAGCGTCGTCGGCGCCGGGGCCGAGACCGCCGGCCCCGGCGCTCCACCGGCGGGGGCAGGCTCGTCAGCGTTCCCGCCGCGCCCAGGGCCAGCAGCGCAAATCCTCCCTCGGCCAGCAGGCTGTATCGCAGGCGCGCCAGCCAGGAGCGCGCCTCGGCGCGCAGGCGCGGCCCGGCGACCAGCCCGTGGTACGCCCCCAGGGCGAGCATAGCCCCAAAGCACAGTAGCTTCACCAGCAGAGCGCGACCGTAGGCGCTTTCCTGGAGCGCTGTGAGTGAGGGAATTTCACGCAGCGCTATCGCCGCACCGCTCAGGGCCAGCGCGGCAGCGCCCCCTAGCGCCAGCGGCGTGAAGCGCCGTAACAGCGCGTTAATCAGGGGCAATCCGTCTGTTCCCCGGATCAGCGGCAATGCCAGCGCGAGGTTGAGCACCCCCCCGGCCCAGATGCTCGTTGCCGCCAGGTGCAGCCAGTTCACCAGCACGGGCATCGCGGGCTCCGCTTTCGCCCCTGCGTGACCCGCCAGGGCGAAGGTAAGGAGCAGGGCTGCACCGAGAAGCAGCGCCAGGGGCGCGCGCCGCTGGATGGCCCCGGCAGTGACGCTGGTCGCCGTCAGAACGAGCAGCGCTATGGCCAGCGCCATCCGCACTGCGAGCAACAGGCTCTGGCGCGTGCCCAGGGATGGCCTGAGCAGCGCCAGGTCGGCGGTGCTTTCATACACATACAGCCCGAAGAGCAGGGGCGTTCCGATCAGCACTGCGAGTATCAGACCGGCGCTCCAGCGGCGCCAGCGGCGCACCGCTTCCGAGGCGATCACTGTGCCTCCCAGCACCGGCACAGCCACCCACGGCCAGAAAATCCAGCCCCCCACCGCGCCCGTCGCTCCGAGCAGCAACCCCCAACGGATCAGGCTCTGCACCAGGGGCAACCGATCCGGTTGCACCACCGACGCCGGGGGCGCAACCGGCATCTGCGCGGGCGCAGCGTCCGACGCCGCTAGCGATGCGTCAAGCACAGTGAAGACGAACATGCCGCGCACCACGTGGCCATCGCTTCCCGCCGCCGTCCACCCCACGGTGTACAGATCTGGCGCCAGGGGCGGCAACTTCAGCACCAGCCGGCGGGGATCAGCGGGATCGCGCTCGCCCCCCCGCGCCGCCAGCGCGCCCTGGCTGCTATAGAGCGCCAGGGTGCTCAGCGCCTCGATCGGCTCATTAAAGGTGATCGCTACCTGCGAGGGCGCCCGGGTAAGTCGGGCGCCGGGCGGCGGCTCGAGAGCGATAATCCGGGGGTGCGCCCATACGTCGCGCGCGCTGGCGATCATCCCCAGGCACACGAGCGCCAGGAGTACGAGGTTTTTATCCACAATGTGCATGCGTATGCTCAGGCCTGCTGGCGACGCAGCAGCGTTCCCGCAACGAGCAGCGCAGCAGCGAGCGCCAGCGCTTCGATCAGCGGCCATTGCCGATCCGCGCCTGTTGCCGGCAATGGCGCCGGGGCGGCGCCCACGCTGAAGCTGATCTGGCCCTGCTCGCTATGGCCATCGGTGCTCATGTTGCGCCATTGCACCGTGTACGCACCATTCCCAAGACCACCCTGGAGCGAGACCGTCAGCGTGGCCCGTTTCGGATCGTTCAGATCGAGGGCCGTGTCGCCACGGTCCACCTGCCTGCCGCTGGCGTCGGTGACAGTGATCAGGTTGCCGTCGGGTTTCAGCTCTTCACTGAAGACCAGCACGACTCGGTCAGGCGGAGCGGAGAGGATGGCCCCATTCGCCGGGTTGGAGGAGATCAGACGGGCATGGGCCAGCGCCGAACTGGTTGTCACGGCAAACATCCATAGCATCGCTATGACCATCAACCATACATGCCGGATGAACACGGGAACACCTTCCTTTCGAAATCTCTATCACACCTGCATCAACGGATCTCCGCGATGCGCCATCCGGCGCCGGTCATCATCACAGTGATGCGCAGCGTCAAAACGCCATGTTGGCAATGGATCCGAACCGGCACCACTTCGCTAGTTCCCCACGGAACCGGATCGAACGCGCTGCGGGTTCGATAGGGGCCAATTGAGACGACCAGGTCGGGGCGCCCGAACAATGGGTCGGGCCAGCGTTGCCGCACCTTGTCCAGTAACTGCTGCTGATACGGGCCGTAGTGCGCCATCAACTGGCGTACCGCCGCCGGATCTTCCTGATCGAGCGCGATCAGCGCCTGACGAACCAGATCCACCGGGAGCGGAGGCCGCAGATCAAAGCCGCTCTGGCGTTCGGCAACTATCAGCGCCTGATCAAGCACCGCAGTCGGGGCGGCGCAACCGCTCAGGAACACGAATATGATTGAGGCGGTCACAAGAGCTGCCACCGGAGAACGGAGTGCGCGGCAGTGCACGTGCATATGGGTCACCATAAGCGTCTCGGCATCATTACGGCATTTCTCGCATACCTCGAACCGGGCCTTCCCGATCACCCGTGACTGCTGCGACGCAATGGCGCACAGGGCTGGCATAAATACCTCACCGACACGTGGCGCCTTCGCGTCTTTGCATCAACCTTGCTGAGCAATGCTCCAGTCTGTGAACCGGGTTTGTTCGTCTTAAGCTCGAAGCCCCGGCGGGAGGCGCGGGAACGCACTGTTCACGAGCCAATCACGGCGAAAGGGTTCAGACTGCGCTGAACAGACGCCACCGGCCATCCGGCTAAGAGGATGAAAACCGCTCCCTGCCAGAGTGCGAGCCGGTTTCACCGCAGTCCTGGCATTCGCACAGCACAGGCGTGACGATACCGCGTGTTCGATGGTCTTACGGGCGCGGAGGTGGGGTAGAGGGTGGAAAGGTCAGAGACGGCGACCCCTGGGGAGGACGGCGGACGAGCAAGCCCGCCAGCATGCTGATGACGACGAGCAGAGGCGCGAGTTGATGGAGCAGTTCGTAGAGCGCGCGAGGGGTAAGATTTGAGACCGCGTCGGGGGCCAGGGCGGGAGCGGCGGGTTCAGTCATGTTCGTCAGAGCGCCGCGCCATCCATATGCGTGACAGAGGAACCAGGCAATGGCCGGGCGTTCGGTTAGCACGCGCTGGATCAGGCAGTGGATCACGCAGTTCAACGGGCTGAGCATGCCAAGTTCCACGGCAACGAGCAACGCCAGAACCCGCGGCAACCACCGTCGTATCCTCGCCATACCTGGCGGCCATCCCAGATGTCGCGCGTTTTGCGTTCCATTTCTCACGAGGTTGACTATACCAGACTCCGGTCGAAAGCTCAAGCGGGTAACCTTCGAGAGCGCGCAGGGGGCTGTAAAAAGCCTCTATGCTCCTCTGTGTGCGCTGTGGTGCATATGAACACGTACCGCAGCGCGCGTGGTTTTCCGCCCTGGCGCGGCTCTGCCATAATCCGGTCCATCACACCATCCGCAACAAGCAAGCCTCGGGCCCGGCAGCAGCCGTAGCCTTGCCTGCCACGCTGATGCTGCGGGCGCCCGCGCGCTCGACACATAGCAATCCAGAATCCAGAATCACCTACCTCGTTGGGGATCGGCGCCTCTCTCGCGCCTGCTCCCTGACCGGCCTGCGCCCTGGTCGCAACCTCGTGCTCCCCCAAGAGTAACATTGACGTGGGTGATTATCGTCGTGTACAATGTCATGGACTGCACGATCTTTCTGATTATCTGTCATTAGATTGTAATCTTTCACGCTTGCTGGAAACATCCCCTACTGACTATAGTAGACTGGCATGCTTATCAGGGCAACAACACCGGCGGCTATCGGAAACCAGGGAAGGGATCGCCAATGGAGCGGATCATTATTCGCGATCGAACACTTATTCCGCCATTTTCCGAGCCCGCTCGCGAATTACGAATCCTTAACAAGCCGCTGTGGCTCTTACAGCGCGATCTGCTAAAGAATTACTGCAAGGGCAGTATTGAGATCGATTCTATCAATGAACTTGCCCAATTTGCGCCTGAAGATAGTGAAGAACTTCTCGTTTATCGCGACAATCTCTACTTTAATGCAGCGCTGATTGACGAGTTCATCCGCCGCGCCAGGTCCGCGGGGCGACCCTGCCAGATTGCTTTTACCCTCGATGACCGAAGCATCGAACGGCATGCCACGCAACTCAGCTCGGGCATTGTTCGGCAGGATGACGTGGTCTACATTCACAACGGTCAGGAGCGGCGCGGCGCGGTGCGCGTGGCCGAGTTGTACTACTTCCCCGCCGGGCGCCGGGAAACGCCCCTCCCGCTCGTGATCGAAACCCTGAGCCACGAGATGGGGTACTATCGCATCCCCAGCTACATGGCTCACAAAGGCGAGTTGACCTACCAGATCCCTATTCGCGCCTTCCTCTCGATTGAGAACTGGCTGCACGTCTTCATGGCCAATGTGCTGATGGGCGTCTTCTCGATGGCTGCAGCTCAGGACAAGAAAATGAGCCAGGCGCGCCTGGCCAACATCAGACACTGGCAGCCCGGCGAGTGGCGCATCTTCCTGGAAAAACTCGGGTTTTCTCTGGCGACCCTCTGGCAACAGCTCAATCCCTTTGAGGCGCCCTGGCGGAACCATTTTCTTGCTTCGAAGGCGCTGGTCAAAGTCGGCAAACGCTGTTCGATTGATCCCACCGCGATTATTCACGGCCCCACCATTATTGGTGATGATGTGTACATCGGTCCCGGCGTCGTTATCGCCAACAGCATTATCGGAAACGGCGTCAACATTATGCAAGGCGCCCAGATTATGTTGAGCGTGGTGAGCGATCGCTGCTTCCTGCCCTTCAATGCCGGCTTGTTTATGACCACATTGATGGAGAACAGCATGGTGGCGCAGAATTCCACCCTTCAACTGTGCGTGGTCGGGCGCAATACTTTTATCGGGGCCAATAACTGTTTTACAGACTTCAACCTCCAGAACGAACCGATCAAGGTCGTGCACCAGGGCAAGCTTGTCGAGGTCAATATGCCGGTGCTCGGCTCGGCGGTGGGCCACAATGTCAAAATTGGCAGCGGCTTTATCGTCTACCCCGGTCGCATGATTGAATCGAATGCTGTTATAATCTTTGACAATGATAAGAACCTGATACGCACGACGGTGGCCGGGCACGATCTGGAGGATGTGGACAGGGCTACGGGTGAGCCGCGGCGGATTATCTATCACTGGCCCCACGTCTACGACAACCCGGCGGAACGGCGCGTCGCCCCTCAGTCACCGGCCAGCTCCGCCTTGCCGTCGTATGGCAACGGACGGGGCGCCAGCGGCGCCGGGCGCGAGGATTACGCAGCGCCTGATAAAGTCGCCATTCCCAGAGAGTACACCCAGCGTCCCTATCGGCGTCGTCGCTAGCTTGAGGAGGACCGCTCGTGAGTAAAGAGCGTATTCTGGTGGTTGAGGACCAGGCAGATATTTCCAGCCTGCTGAAGATTTATTTTACGTCCCAGGGGTATGAAGTATACACTGCGATGCGCGGTTCGGCGGCGCTTGAGATCTGCAACAAGACGCCCCCCAATCTCGCCCTGCTGGATGTGATGCTCCCCGATATGGAGGGTTATGAGATCGGCAAGGCCCTGCGGGCCAGCCCGCGCACCCGGCATATCCCGATCATCTTTCTGACCGCCCGCGGCGAACGCGCCGACCGGCTGCGCGGCCTGGGCGAGGTCCAGGCGCAATACTATATTGTTAAGCCCTTCGATATCGAAGAGGTGCATACGATTGTCAAGAACCAGCTCGAAGAGGCCCGGCGCAAGAACCAGTTGCATCCGGTCACCAATCTGCCCACGGCTGATCTAATCACCGACCAGCTACGCTCGTTACGCTCGGCCGAAGGTTGGGCCATGGCGCTCATCCATATTAATGGCTTTGAAACCTTCACCCAGAGCTACGGCCCTGTCGCGGGCGAAGATGTGCTGAAGTTTACCGCCCTGCTGCTCAACGAGGCCATTAACGAACTGGGCGGCAATGAAGAGTTTGTGGGCCAGATGGTCGTTGGTCCGGATTTCGTTGTGACCTCCACCCCCGATCACCTTCGCGCGATCTGCGAACGGCTGATCGCGCGCTTCGATGACGAGATCGGCCTGCACTACAACTTCAAGCACCGTAAACAGGGCTACCTCGAAGTAGCCGACGAAAACGGCAACCTGCGCCAGGCGCCGCTGATGTCGCTTTCCGTTGGGGTCATTACCAGCCAGGACGGCCCATTCGCGGATATTCGCGAGTTGAGCGAACTGGCCGAGGAGATCCGTCTACGCGCCGTGCAGCAGGCGCGGGAGCAGGGTCGCAAGAGCGCCGTAGCCTACGGACGACGGTAAAGGACAACCACCACGCCCTTGAATTCCGAAAGTCCCCCCGGGGGGGGACGGACGGCACTCACAGCTAGCGAACACGGACGCATCGGGGAGGACGCGGAGAGCGCAGAGGGCTTCGATCAGCCCGTCCTCTGCGCCTCTCTGCATCTCCTGCGAACAGCCTGCACAAGCATCCGGCCAGCGCTCCGGCATACTGCATTGGCGCGCTACACCCTATGGATATGACGATCGCTTCGAGCGGCTGGGAATTGCTCGCCCAACTTGCCGCCTGCGCCTACAACAGCGCCGGCCCCGTTGATGCGGAGAGTTACGCCCGCAAACTGGCTGCGTTGATGGCGCGCCTCCTGCCCATCTCGGCCGGGCGCCTGGAGGTGATCGAGGATGGCGTGGTTGTCGCCGAGGCAAGTTGGGGCGACGCAACTGCAGATCCGGCCCCTCTGCTGCTAGAGTTAGAGGGCGAGCTGCTCGGGCGCTTGCACCTCGGCGCCGAGGCCGCGCGGCTCGAGCCGAGCTTTCTCCACGCCCTTGCCGCACAACTGACCCTGACGTTGCTTGCCCGGCGCCGGGGCGAAGAGGCGGCGATCAGCGAGCAGATCCGCGCGCTGGCGGCCGCCAGCCTGGAACGGGTAGGCGCCCTTGATGGCCGCACCCTGCTGCAAGCCCTGCTCACACGGGCGGCGCCGCTTATCGGGGTGGAGAGCGGCGCCATCTACTCGCTCGAAGAGGATGATGGCAAGTTGCTGCTGCTGGCCGCCGCTGACGGGGCGTTCCAGTTTCCTCTCACCCTGCCCCTTGCTGGCGTCAGCCTGCCAACTCGCGTGGCGACGACGCGCGCCCCCGCGGTCGGCAGCATACACCCGGCCGGGCGCCGCCGCGGCGTCGCCTCCCACGGGGAACGCGCGGCTCTTGCCTTGCCGCTGCTTGCCCAGGATGCCTTGATCGGCGTGCTGGTGCTCCTGCTCACCCACACGAGCGCGCCGGGCCGCCTGCGCCGGCTCGCAGAGCTTTTTGCCGCTCAGGCCACCCTGCTTGTGCAGAACACCCGGCTCTTTAGCCGGGAACAACAACGAGCGCGCGAACTGTTCGTGCTCTATGAGATCAGCCAGGCTATCCATACCGATACCCAGATAGAGCAGGTGCTCAATCGGGCCACCGAGAATATCGCCGCTGCCCTGGGGGCCGATTATTGCATGGTGCTGCTGCGCGATCAACGCGCCGCCGACTCTCTGTATGTCGCCGGGTCGTTTAGTGAGACCGGACGCGATCACCACGCCGGGAACGGTATGCGCCTGGGACTGATCGGCGCGGCGGATATACTGGCCCAGGTCGCATTGAGCGATCACGTGGTGATCGAGGATACCGCCGCCATCGCTGATCACCACTCCCTGGCCCGCCACCTGACCAACGATGGCTGCCGCAGCGCGGTGTTGTTGCCCCTGCGCGGCAAAGCCGAGATGATCGGGTGCATGGTTATCGGCTTCGCTCACCCGCGCCACCGGTTGTCCTCGGCTGAACGCAACCTGGCCCGGGTGCTCGCCAGCCAGGTGGCTACGGCCATCTTCAATCGCCGCCTCTACCTGGCCGAACGCCAGCGAGCCAGCGAACTCGAATTGCTCCAGCAGGTCAGCCAGCGGCTGAATGCCGGCCTGGATCTTGATCAGACCCTGACGGCCATTCTGGAGGGAGTGCAGAAGCTGGTGCGCTTCAGCGGCGCCCAGATCAGCCTCTATGACTGGCATACGCGCCTCCTGCGCCCGGGGGTGCGCTGGGGCCTGTCTGCTTCCGAGTGGCCGAGTCACAGCCCCGATGAGCGTCTGCTGGATTCTCGGACGCCGCTGCGCGTGGATGATCTGCAACAGCTTGCGCCCAACGCCCATCAGCTCGGCCACCTGAAAGACCTGCGCTTCGACGATGGCCTGCCGGTACGGGCCTATGTGGGCGTGCCGCTACGTCTCGGCGACGAGGCGCTGGGCCTGCTGGAACTGTTCTCGGTCCGGCCCGCTGCCTTCAGCGAGGATGACACCCGGCTGCTCTCGATTGTCGCCGGGCAGTCGGCCCAGGCGATAGCCAACGCGAAGCGCTATGAGCAGACCGACGCCAGTCTGCGCGCGCGGATCGAACAGCTCCGTGCTCTGCAGCGCGTCTCCAGCCAGCTGGCCATTACCCTGGATCGTTCCGAGATCCTCGAATACGTGCTGGAACAGGCCCTGCGCGTCACCGGGGCCACCCAGGGGCTGATCGCCCTGCGCGCCGTCGAAGGCGCCACCGACCGCGAGGTGGCGCTGAATGCCCTCGGCGGGCAGTTCGCGCCGGAAATTTACCAGCGTTCCTTTGATGATGCGGGTCCCGCTGAAGAAGACCTCTACGTGGTGGTCGAGGCGGTCGGCTTCGGCGAAGCGTACCGCGCGAGCCTGCTGGGCAACCCGCTTCCCGCCGGGCTGATTACCGCCTACAACGCCCTTGCCCGCCGCGAGCCGGAAATTTGCCACGAACTCGACCCTGCCGAACTGATGGTGGTGCGGGCGCCTGCGGCGCGTTCGGCCCTCGCCGCGCCGATTTTTTACCAGGCCGGGGTCTACGGAGTGATGCTGCTGCTGGCCCCTCGCCCCCGCGCCTTCGACCACGACGCTGTCGAGTTCCTTCGCGCCCTCTCGCATCAGACCGCAGTGGGAATCGGCAACGCCCAGCGCTACGCCGAACTCGAACAGCTCTATCGGGTGCAGAAAGGGCGCGCCCAGATCCTCAACAACGTGCTTGAAATCGGGCAAGCCCTCCGCGCCGATCGCAACCTGGCCAGCCTGCTGGAACAGATAGGCTACAGTACGGTCGAGTCGGTTAACTTTCGCACCGTTATCTTCTGCGTCACCGACCGCGAGCGGCCCGACCTGTTGCGCCCCGTGGCCGCTGCAGGCATTCCTCTGAGCGAGCAGGAGCGCATGGCCCGCACCCCCCTGCCGGCGGAACTGGCCCGCCGCTACCTGGCGCCGCGCTTCCGCATGGGACGCTGTTATTTCGTGCCGGCTGAAGAAAGCCGCACCCTCGAGGCCGGGTTTGTCACTGAAATCTTCAGCTACCTGCCCTTCAACGACGCGCGCCTCCCCCATGAATGGCAACCTGAGGATCGCCTGTGCGTGCCGCTCTACTCCACCGAAGGCGCTCTGCTGGGCCTCATGTTTGCCGGCGATCCGCAGGACCGCCGCCGGCCCACCCCGCGAGCGGTTGAACCACTGGCGATTTTCGCCGATCAGGCGGCGATTGCCATCGAGAACCACCTGCTCCTCGATGACGCTCGCGCCCGCGCTGAGCAGATGGCCGCCCTCTACAAGGTTGGCACCGCGGCCACCTCGACTACCGATCTCAACACCCTGCTACAGCGGGTCTATGAAGAGATCGTGGCCTACCTGGGCGTGCCGAGCTACTTCTACATCGCCAGTTACCGGCCCGAAACCGAGCAGATTCGCTTTGAGTTGTTCATGCGCCAGGGCGAGGTGCTCGCCACGGCGCACCAGTTGAGCGCGCCCAAGGCCGGGTTGACCGCCCTGATCATTGATAGCGGCGAAGCGCTGCTCATCGGCGATCTGCAGAACGAACCGCAGTATCTGGCCCAGACCGTGAACTATGCCGAGGGCGATCCGCCGACACGATCATGGCTCGGCGTGCCCCTGATCAGCCAGGGCCGCGTCATCGGCGTGCTCAACGTGCAGGACGTCGCTCCCCACGTCTTCACCGAACGCGATCGGCAGTTCCTCGCCGCCCTGGGGAACCAGCTCGCCGTCGCCATGGAACGCGCCGCTCTGTTCCAGGAACGCGAGCGGCGTCTGGCCGAACTGAACATCATTAACCGTATCGGTCAGATTACCAGCTCGACCCTGGACCTGGAAGAGATGTTGCGGCAGACTTACCTGCAACTGGCGACTTTTCTGCCGCTCGATTGCTGCTTCATCTATGTCTACCACGAAGATGAGAACCTCATCTCGCTCTCGCTGGAAGTTGACCAAGGGATTGACAAACTGGACCGCCAGCCGCGACCCCCGATCCCTGGCAGTCTGGTGGAGACCATTATCCGCACCCGGCGCCATCTGCGCTTTCACGACCTCAGTCGCGAGTATTCCGAACATGGATTCTCACTGGCGTCCCCGGGCAACGCCAGGCAGTCGGCGGCGTGGCTGGGCGTGCCCTTGCTGGTGGTTGACGGCGGCGTGGTCGGGGTCATTGCGGTCACGAGCTACGAGCCGGGGATCTACGGCGAGCGCGAACTGGCGTTCATGACCACTGTGGCCAACCAGCTCGCCCTGGGCGTGCACAATGCCCGCCTGCTGGCCCAGGCCCGCGAACAGGTCCACCGGCTCGAACTGCTCAATCGTGTGTCGGTGCTGGCCGCCGCGGAAACTGATGTGCAGCGCATCTACCAGGTGATCGTTGACGCCATGGCCGATGCTGCCGGCGTGGATCAGGCGCGCCTGGTGATCTACGACCGGGAGCGGGGCGTCGCTCCGGCGGTCGCCGAACATGTCCATTCGGGCATCCTTGACCAGATCGAGGTGCCCATCGCCAATAACCCCGCCGTCGCCTGGCTCGATGAACACCAGAAGCCGCTGGTGGCGCTCGACGCGCAGCACGACCCGCTGTTCGCGCCCTCGCATCCTACCTTCGCCAAACTCGATATTCGCTCGATCGCCACGGTGCCGATCATCATTGACGGTCAGGTGATCGGCGCGGTGGGCCTCGACTTCGTAGGGCGCCGGGGAACCTTCCAACCGCAGACGTTGACCCTGTGCCAGACAATCGCCAACCAGACCAGTACGGCGATCGCTCGCGCCCAGGCCTTCCAGGCCGCTCAGCGCAACGCGCAGGCGCTGGAGCAGAAAGTCGCCGAGCAGACGACCCTCCTTGACGCCGCGCGCATACTCTCATCGCTGTTGCGCCCGCAAGAAGTGCTTGATAAGTTGATGGAGCTGGTGAGCCGCCGCCTGCAGGTGACCACCGTGGCTCTCTGGACCATTAACGACGAAAACGTGCTTGTGCCCGCCGCGCTCCACGGCATTGCTATGGAGCAGGCGCGCCACATGCGGGTGCCCGTGGGCCGGGGGCTGACCGGTCGTGTGGCCGCAACCGGGCAGCCGCTGGTCATTGACGATGTGAACGTCGCGGGCGGCTCGCTCTTCCCCGCCTTCCAGCAGGCTAACAACCTGATCTCCTACATGGGCGTGCCGGTGATCTACCACGAGCGGATCGTCGGCGTACTCAGCGTCATGACCAACGCGCCGCGGCGCTTCACCGGCGACGAGCAGACCCTCCTGGCGGGCCTGGCCAACCAGGCGGCCGCCGCGCTGGAGAATGCTCGCCTCTTTGAGGAGCGCGAACAACGCATTAATGAGCTGACCACCATCAATAAGATCAGCGCCGCCGTCAATGCCTCGCTTGAACTTCAGACCCTGCTGGAGAAGTTGCACGCCGGGATCGCCGAGGTGATTGACGTCAGCACCTCGCTGATCGGCATCTACGAAGCGCAGCACGATACGCTGCATTTTCCGCTGGCGTTCGACCGCGGCCGGCCCGCCTCCATCCCCGCGCGGGTGCATCCGCAAGGGGCCAGCGGCTGGGCCATCCGCAACCGCCAGTCGCTGCTCATCCGCACCCTCGCCGAGGCAGCGCAACTGGGACTGGACCTGGCCGATGACCGAATTTGCGCCGGTACTGATGCTCAGTCCTTCCTGGTCGCCCCGATCCTGTTCGGGCATGAAGTGCTCGGCGTAATCAACATTCAAAGCCCCGAGCCGCGCGCCTTCGACGAGAATGCTCGACGCTTTCTTGCCACGGTGGCCAATCAGGCCGCCGTGGCGCTGAACAACGCGCGCCTGTTCAGCGAGACGCGCCATCATGCCCGCGAGATGACCACCCTCTTCGAGGTCACCCAGAACCTCTCGGGAACGCTTGACCCTGATGAGACTATGCACCTGGTCGCCGACGCCGCGATCAACCTGCTGGGGGCGACGCTCTGCGCAGTGCTGCGGCTTGACCGGCAGGGGCGCGTCGCGCGGCAGATATTGATGGAGCATCACCGTCGCCGTGAGGACCTGCACATCAACTTCCGTCTCGATGGCATGACTGCACAACTGCTGGCGAGCGGCCAGGCGCTGGCGATCAGCGACCTGCGCGAACACGCCGACGCCAATCCTGATGCGGTGCGACTGGGCATCCGCAGTGTGCTGGGCATCGCCCTCGGCCCGCCCGATGAGCGCCTGGGGGTACTGTGGGTAGGCAACTGGCATCCCCGTGAGTGGACTGCCCATGAGGTCTCGCTTTTCTCGATCCTGGCCAACCAGGCCGGCCAGGCCCTGCAGAGCGCGCACCTGTTCCAGCTCGAGCAGCAACGACGCCTCCTGGCCGACACGCTGCGCGACGTGGCCCAGTCGTTTACTTCCACCCTGGCGCTCAAGGAGATTCAGACGCTTATTCTCGACCAGTTGAGCCGCGTGGTGACCTATGACACCGCCGCCGTGCTGCTCCGCGACGAGGGCTACGGCCACCTGCATATCACCGAGGCGCGAGGACTGGAAGCGACGGCCTTGCTGAGCGCAACCTTCGATGCCGGACAACACGAACTGCTGGCATTCATGACCGCTGAACGTCGTCCTGTGTTAATCGAAGACGCCGCCCGCGACCCGCGCTTCAGGCCGCTGGCGGATCTCGGCTGGCAGGCGCGAAGCTGGATTGGCGCGCCGCTGCTGGTTGACAATGAACTTGTCGGCATACTCGCTGTGGGGACGGCTACGCCCAACGTCTATGACGATGAAGCCGTGAGCGTGACGTTCGCCCTGGCCAACCAGGCCAGCCAGGCCATCCAGAATGCGCGCCTGTTCGGCCAGATCTCCAATCTGGCCGCCGACCTGGAACGGCGCGTGAGCGAGCGCACCGCTGAGGCCGAACGCAACGCCCGGCAACTGGCCGAAGAAAAAGAGCGTCTGGAGGCGGTCCACGCCATCACCCTGGAACTGACCACCCAGCTCGATCTCGAAGCGATCATCCGGCGCGCTCTGGAGTTGATCTCGCTCAACCTGGGAGTCAGGCGGGGTTCAATCATCCTTTCCGACCCCTCCAGTTCCGACCTGATCTGCCGGGCCGTCCTCGACGACTGTGGCGAGGTGCGTCTGGCCCACTTTCCGCTCCACTTTTCAAGCGGCGAGAGCCTGGCCAAGTGGGTCATGCAGCACCAGGAATCGGTCAACATCGCCGATGTGCGTTTTGATCCGCGCTGGCTCCAGGAGAGCGGTCGCGCCGATGACGTGCGCTCAGTGGCCGCCGTGCCGCTCAACACCGGCGATACGCGGCTGGGGGTGCTCGTGCTGACCAGCCCCGAGGTGGGGTATTTCACCGACTCGCAGATGAACCTGCTCGGCACGATTGCCGGCGTGGCGGCGGCGGCGCTGTACAATGCGCAACTCTACAGCTACATCAATGACCTGGCGAGTTCCAACGCCCGGCTCCTCGCCGACCAGCTTGAGGAGACGTCCAAGAGCAACGCCGTCTTCCAGTCGCTCACCGAAGGCGTCATTGTGCTCGATACCGAGGAGCGCGTGATCCTCTACAATCCGGCCGCCGCGAAGGTGCTGGAGATTCCCGCTGAGGTGATGTTGCACCAACCCCTGCGCATGCTTGAGACCTACGGCGCTGATGACACGGAGCGTAAACGCGCCGCCACCATCTATAGCGGCCTGACTAATGGCCTGCGACAGGTGCGCGAAGGTTCTCGCACCTACTCCATGTACCTCGACCTGAGCGATCCCACGCAGGTGATTGCGGTCAACCTGGCGCCGGTGATGAGCAATAGTCGTGACGGACAGCGCTACGGCAGCGTGGCGGTGCTGCGCGACATTACCCGCGAGATCGAAGCCGACCACGCCAAGCGGCAGTTCATCTCCGATGTGAGCCACGAACTGCGCACACCGCTCACCGCAGTGAAAGGCTACGTAGATATGCTGCTCCTCACCAGCGCCCAATCGCTGAGCGAGGATCAGATCAGCCATCTGCAGATTATCAAGACGAACACCAACCGCCTGCATGCGCTGATCGAGGATATTCTCGACTTCGCCCGCCCAGACTCTAAGCAAAAACTGAACTTCACCCGCGTTGATATCTCGCAGGTGATCAACGACGTGCTGCAATCACTGCGGCTCGAGTACGAACGCAAGGAGATGCACGTCACCGTTGACATCGCGCCCGGGCTGCCCCTGGTTGTAGCTGATCAGAAGCGTATTACCCAGGTCTTCCAGAACCTGTTTTCCAACGCCGTGAAATACACCTATGAGCGCGGGCGCATCCAGGTGCGTGCGTTTCTGAACCCCGCCAATATGCTGCAAATTGACGTTGAAGATAATGGGGTGGGCATGACCCGCGAGCAGCTCAAGAAGCTGTTCCGTCCCTTCTACCGCGCCGACAACCCCCTCCGCGACGTGGCCGGCGGGACTGGACTGGGCCTGGCTATCGCCAAGCAGTTCGTCGAACAGCACGGCGGTGAAATGTGGGTGCAGAGCGAGCACGGCAAAGGCAGCACCTTTAGCTTTGTGATCCCGCTGGAGCAGGCGGGCGCGCCTGAAGCGCACGAGGACTCCGAGTGAGTGCAATCCATCTCGACAACCGACTGGTGCATTACGAGGTGTTTGGCCGCGGCCAGCCGATCGTGTTTCTGCATAGCTGGCTCGGCTCCTGGCGCTACTGGGTCTCCACGATGGACGCAGTGGCCGAGCGCTATCGCGCCTATGCTCTGGATTTCTGGGGCTTCGGCGAGAGCGACCGTCGCGGTTCCGATTTCAACATCTCAAGCTACGTGGATATGCTCTTCCGCTTCGTTGACCAGATGGGCATTACCACGGCCATCCTGGTGGGCCATGGCATGGGGGGCATGGTCGCCATCCGCGCCGCTCGCGAGCGCCCGGAGACCTTTCCGCGGGTGATGACGGTGGCAACCCCGCTGTACGGCGAGGCCCTGGCCGGGCACCTCAAATCCGGCGGCCTCTCCCGCCTCCTCGGCCTGAATGCTTCGACCAACGTCTGGCTCAGGTTGCTGAAGAGCATGCCGATTGCCGACCCTGAAGTGCAACAGGAACTGATTGAGGACACCGAGAGCCTGAGCGAGCAGGTGCTGCATAGTGTCCAGGACTCGCTCCTCGACACCGACCTGCGCCCGGCCCTGGCTGCGCTACCGGTGCCGCTGCTGGCAGTATATGGCGGGCAGGATCGTATTGTGGCCATTGAGCATAGCGAGGTGCTCGACACCCTCGAGCGCCAGGGGCGCCCGGTCAAACGGCTGACCCTGCCCCGGGCGAGCCATTTCCCCTTCCTGGAGCAGTCGAACACCTTTTCGCGGTTGCTGATTGACTTTATGACCTCCGACGGCGCCAACGTGGAGATCAAAGAGGAGTGGCGCCGCCGGGTCAGCCAGCGCGAGTACCTGTGAGGCGCGATGATCCCGGCACAGATCCGGACGATATGTTCGCCCATTAGCGGGATGCCTGCCGCGTCCAGATCCGCCGCGCTGCATCCTTCAATCCAACGTCCGCGATGCCTGATGCCAAATTGAGAGCCTGTCTGAATAACTCTCGCAGGAAGGCGGGGAAACCGGGTTTTCCCACGCCCCTTCCCTCAGGGAGGGGCTGGGAGGGCTACGGCCTCCCAGAAACGGATATCCTGGTTATCCGGATAGGCTCGTAGTCTAGCGCATCCGCAACACCGCCAGGTCTCATCCAGGCGGCCATATACGGCAATCTACAATCCAAAATCCAAAATCCGTATACTTGCCCTACGCCAGCACCGCCACGTCGTAGCCCGCATCGTTGATCGCCTGAATGATCGCCGCCAGGCTCGAATCATCCTCCCGTTCAACGCGGAGAGTACGGTCGGCCTGGTTGGCCAGCACCCGGCGCACACCCGGCACCGCCTCCACAGCCGCCGCCAGCGCCCACCGGTCGCGGCGCGTGCGCATGCGCTCGACGCGCAGGATTTCGAGGATCATTCGTCTTCCTTTCCTTGAGCACCGGCCCGGGTGGAGCAATCCTCCGGATTGCTCCACCCCCTGTCTGACACCCTATCGCTGATTGTAGCACCTCCCCCTGTTTGACGGCCCCTGCGGTTACTGGTATGATCCGCACAAAAGGCGTCAGAAAGCCGCTTGAGCAAGGAGCGTATCATGCCTGACTCAGGACAGACCGAGGGGCGCAAGATCGATCATATTCGCATTGTCCTGGGTGAGGATGTAGCCGCCAAGGGGATCAGCACCGGCTTTGGCGCCTACCGGCTTCCCCACGTCGCGCTTCCCGAACTTGATCTGGCCGAGATCGACACCCGCACGACCTTTCTGGGCAAGCCCATCAGCGCCCCCCTGCTGATCAGCTCGATGACCGGGGGCGCCAGCGTCGCCGAGCGCATTAATCTGGCGCTGGCCGAAGCCGCCGAACTCCTGGGTCTGCCCATGGGGGTCGGCTCGCAGCGCGCCGCGGTGGTTGACCCCCGGCTGGCGCCGACCTACCAGGTGCGCCGGGTGGCGCCCCGTATCCCGCTGCTGGCCAATCTGGGGGCCGTGCAGTTGAACTACGGCTTCGGGGTGGACCAGTGTCGCCGCGCGGTGGAGATGATCGAGGCCGATGCGTTGATCCTCCACCTCAATCCGCTGCAAGAGGCCGTGCAACCCGAAGGCAACACCAACTTCAAGGGGCTGCTGCAGAAAATTGAGCGCCTCTGCCGCACCCTGGAGGTGCCGGTAGTGGTAAAAGAAGTAGGCAACGGCATCGGCCCCCGCGACGCGCAACGGCTCTACGACTGCGGGGTGCGGATCATTGATGTGGCCGGCGCGGGCGGCACGAGCTGGAGCGAGGTGGAACGTTACCGGCAACCCGATGAGCAGGGCCGCCGTGTCGCCGGGGCCTTCGCCGACTGGGGGCTCCCCACTACCGAGTGCATTCGCGCTGTGCGCGCCGCGCTCCCCGATGTGACCATTATTGGCTCGGGCGGTGTGCGGAGCGGGGTGGACGTGGCCAAGGCCATCGCCCTCGGCGCCGATCTCGCCGGAACGGCCCGACCGGCCCTCGTCAGCGCCATTGATGAGCGTGGCGTCGAGGCCGTCGTCGAGGGCCTTTCAGCCTTCATCCGTGAGCTGCGCGTGGCGATGTTCTGCTCGGGCTGCGCCACCCTGGCTGACCTGCGGAAGCTGGAGCTGACCAGATAAACGGAGTGGGTGCCACCCCCCCGGGTTGCACCCACTCCGGAGGACTGCACCCATTTTCTCGGAGGGTTGCTCTCACCCGGTCAATGAATGTATGTTTCCCAGCTCAGCCTGCGTGATTTTCGCAACTATCAGCGCCTCGAGCTGCGCCTTGACCCGGGCATTACGCTGCTCTACGGCCCCAACGCCGCCGGCAAGACCAGCCTGCTCGAAGCCCTCTACTTCCTCGCCACCACCCGTTCGCCGCGCGTCAGCGCCGATCGCGACCTGGTGCGCTGGGACGCGATGGGTGAGGCGGGAACGCCCCCCTTTGCCCGCCTGGCGGCCGAGGTGCAGCGCCGGACGGGCCGGGTGCGCCTGGAGGTAATTGTCCAGCGCCGCGCCGACGAAGGCGGCCAGCTCAGCGCCGCTTCGTCCAAGATCGTGCGCATTGACCGGCGCGTGGTTCGCGCGCTCGACCTGGTAGGGCAGTTGCGGGTGGTGCTCTTTACTCCCGCCGACCTGACCCTTGCCGACGGCCCGCCCGCCGAGCGGCGCCGTTACCTGGATATCACCCTCTCGCAACTCGACCCGCACTACGTCCGCACGCTGGCCCAGTACCAGAAGCTGCTCCAGCAACGCAACAGCCTGCTGCGCGCCTGGCGCGAGCGCCGCCGCCCCCCGCGCGCCGTAGACGAAGAACTGGCCTACTGGGACCAGGAGCTTGCGGCTGCGGGCGGCTACCTGCTGGCGGAACGGTTACGGGCCGTGGACGACCTCAACGCCATCGTCGGGCCGCTGTTTCAGGCCATCAGCGGGGGCGACGTGCCGCTAACCATCGCCTACCTGCCGAGCTTTGACCCGGAGGCGGCCCGCGACAGCGGCGCCCTGGCCGGTCGCCTCGACGCGGCTCTCCGCGCGGCGCGTCCCGACGAACTGGCCCGCGGGCAGACCCTGGTCGGCCCGCACCGTGACGACCTGGCCTTCACCGTCGGCGCAGTGAACCTGGGGCGCTACGGCTCGCGAGGCCAGCAACGCAGCGTCACCCTGACGCTCAAACTTGGCGAGGCGACGCTCATGCGGCAGCGCAGCGGCGAAGCGCCGGTGCTGCTCCTTGACGATGTGCTGAGCGAACTCGACGCCACGCGCCGCGCTCACCTGCTGGAAGCTATTCGCCAGCCCGCGCAGCAGACCCTGCTCTCCGCCACCGACCTGAGCGACTTCACCCCGGCCTTCCTGGCGGCGGTCACTCGTCTGCGAATTGAAGACGGGCGGGTCTATCCGGGGTGAGGGGTGGAGAGATGTGGAGGCGTGGAGATGTAGAGATGTAGAGATGTGGATATTGGTTCGCAACTTAATCTACACCTCCACACCTCCACACCTCCACACCTCTACGCCTCCACCGGCTGATACTCCAACTCCCCCTCCTCCTCCTTCACCGGTTTGAGCGCCGCGGGCAGACGGTCGTAGACGGCGGTGAGGAAGCGGAGACCGCTTGCAAGGCCGTCGTTGAGCGCCTCGGCGCGGAAGCGCCAGGCCCAGTTCTGGCCTAGGAGCCCGGGGGTGTTCATTCGCGCCTCGGCGCCGAGGCGCAGCACGTCCTGGAGCGGAATGACGACCAGATCAGCCACCGACATCAGGGCCAGGCGGATCAGATCCCAGGCGATATCGCTGCCATCGCGGCCCAGGTAGGCCCGCACGCGTTCGCGCTCCTCCTCGGAGAGGCCCTGAAACCAGCCGACGCTGGTATTGTTGTCGTGGGTGCCGGTGTAGACCACGCAGTTTGGCACGTGGTTGTGGGGCAGGTAGGGATTTTCAGGGGTATCGAAGGCGAACTGGAGCACCTTCATGCCGGGGAAGTCGAACTGGTCGCGCAGGGCATGAACATCGGGGGTGATCAGGCCCAGGTCCTCGGCAATGATGGGCAGGCTGCCCAGGGTCGCCTGGAGACGGGTGAAGAGATCGGCGCCGGGGCCCTTGACCCAGCGACCGTTAATGGCCGTCTCCTCCTCGGCAGGCACCTCCCAGTAGGCGGCGAAGCCGCGGAAGTGATCGAGGCGAAGAATGTCAACCTGGGCGAAGGCGGCCCGCAGGCGGGCGACCCACCAGCGATAGCCATCGCGGGCCATCTCGCGCCAGCGGTAGAGTGGATTGCCCCAGCGCTGACCGGTGGCGCTGAAGTAGTCGGGAGGCACGCCGGCGACCACCGTGGGGTTGCCGCTGGCGTCGAGGAAAAACAACTCGCGGTTGGCCCAGACATCGGCGCTGTCATAGGCCGCGAAGATCGGCGCGTCGCCGATGATGGCGATGCCCTGCTGGTTGGCGTAGGCCTTGAGGCGACTCCACTGATGGAAAAAGAGGAACTGGAGAAACTCCTGAAAGGCGATCGCCGCAGCGTGCTCCTGGCGGGCGCGCGCCAGGGCCTCGGGCCGGCGGTCGCGCAGCGGGGCTTCCCAGGTGTTCCACGACTGGCCGGCGTGCGCGTCCTTCAAAGCCATAAACAGGGCGTAATCGGCGAGCCAGCCAGCCTGCTCATCCCGGAAGGCGCGCAGCTCCTCAGCCAGATCGGGCGCCGCGCCCGCCTGCAACCGCTCGAAGGCCCGCTGCAGCAGGGGGAGCTTGACGGCCAGCACCTCGCCATAGTGCACCGCGTCGAGGGAGAGGTGACGCTCGGCCGCGGCAGAGGCCGCCTCATCGTAGCTCAACAGACCGCGCTGGATGAGCGCGTCGAGGCTGATCAGCAACGGGTTGCCAGCAAAAGCTGAGAAACACTGGTAGGGCGAGTCACCGTAGCCGGTGGGACCAAGGGGCAAAATCTGCCAGAGGCTCTGGCCGGCGGCGGCCAGAAAATCCACGAAGGCATAGGCAGCCGGGCCGAGGTCGCCGATCCCCCAGGGACCGGGCAGGGAGGTGGGGTGCAGCAGAATGCCGCTCGAACGTGGAAACCGCATGCGCTCCTCTATGGATAGAAATAACGACAATCGCTGTCTATCATTTGTACCAAAGATACAAATCACTGCCAGAAAGCACTATAATTCCCATATCATCTAGTCTTTATATACCAACACCCCGTCTCATCCCGCGAGCGCGAGGGCTTATGTTGGCCGCGATATTTCGCTTTCTGACGCGACGTAACTGCGCCATGGCATAAAAAGTCGAGGAACCGCCTCGTTATAGCGCATTGAGCCGCAATTATGCGGCATTGGCGGGCGCCAAACCAGAGTTAAGAAAATACAACCCGAAAAACCTGTTTGATCGGTTGTGATGGCGAGCAAGAAATGGTATATTCGCAGCAAATCCAACCAGGAATGATCGTAAACGATCATGAATTGGAATGGACCGGCTGTCACCAAACGCCCCTCTCCACTCCACTTGAACGGCGGTAGAGAATAACGCGGTTCTCTGCCAACCCCGGCCCCGAACGATCGGCGCAACAAGGGTGTAAGCAATCAGCGTCGCCCTTTTCCGCAGAGCGGCATGCTTCTGGCAGGCAGGCCCGGCCCTGGCGCGCGTGCGACTGGCAGGGCGCCTTCGCGCAGCGCTGTGTCGCAGCCGCGCCGGATCGTTCCACGGGCTTATCAAGGGCGGTCCCCACGCCGCTGGCACCGGCGGGGGACCTGAGCAACGGCGGCGTGAGCGCCGATGCGGCGACATCATACCACATCTCCTTACTGTCTCACGCATCGGCCATCGCATCATCAGACGAACCTCTGCCGCCGGCGCCGGCGAGGTTCCTATGCGGCGCGCTCCACTTCTTCGGCCGCCGCCGCAACCCGTCCCGGCAGGCGCGCCAGACATCGGCATCGTATCGTCAGGACCTTCGTAAGGAGCGTTGGTATGCGTCAGGTAGCGTTTTACGGCAAAGGCGGGATCGGCAAGTCTACAACCCAGCAGAACATTGCAGCCGCCCTGGCCTCGATGGGCAAGAAGGTGATGGTCGTCGGATGCGACCCCAAAGCCGACTGTACGCGACTGCTGCTGGGCGGCGTTCGCCAACCTTCGGTGCTCGACACCCTGCGCGACTTTGGCGCTGAGCGGGTCAGCCTCGAGCGGGTGATGGTGCCCGGCTATGGGATGGTCAAGTGCGTCGAATCGGGCGGGCCGGAGCCGGGGGTTGGCTGCGGCGGTCGGGGGGTGATCACCGCAATCCAGACCCTGGAGACCCTGGGGGCCTACGAGGACGATCTCGACTACGTGTTCTATGATGTTCTGGGCGACGTGGTCTGCGGCGGTTTTGCCATGCCCATCCGTGAAGGCTACGCCGAGGAGATCTATATCGTCTGCTCTGGCGAATACATGGCCCTGTTCGCTGCCAATAACATCTGTAAAGGCATCAAAAAGTTCGCCGAGCGCGGCTATGCCCGGCTGGGCGGGCTGATCTGCAACTCGCGCCTGGTGGAAAACGAGCGCGCCCTGGTCGAAGAGTTCGCGCGACGGATCAACTCCAAGATGATCCACTTTGTGCCGCGCAGCAAAGATGTGCAGCGGGCCGAGATCAACAAGAAGACGGTCATAGATTACGACCCCAGCCTGCCCCAGGCCGAGGAGTACCGTGAGCTCGCTCGCAAGATCGACAGCAATACCGATTTCACCATCCCCACCCCGATCACCCAGGACGAACTCGAGGATCTGATGCGCGAGTATGGCATTGTGGATTGAGGCCGCGCTGGAGAGCGATCGTGCATCCGGCAGGTTCTTGCGCGGGAGGGCCTGGGAGAGCACTCCCTCTCAGCAACCCTCCTCTCCCGCCATGCGGGCAAGAATCGGCGCCGGATGCACTGCCTGGAGATCACGATGAACACGCAGTCCCCCGCAGGCTGTGCCGGCAGTTGCATACCAAAGGTGGATCTCGACACCCACCCCTGCTACAGTCGCGCGGCCCACTTCCGCTTCGGACGCATCCACGTGCCGGTGGCGCCGCGCTGCAATATCAAGTGCAACTATTGCGTCCGCAAGTACGCCTGCCCCAACGAGAATCGCCCCGGCGTCACCATGCGCGTGCTCTCGCCCGACGAGGCGCTCGACACGGTGCGCGCGGCGATCGCCCGAGACGCGCGCCTGAAGGTGCTCGGCGTGGCCGGACCTGGCGACGCCCTGGCCAACGAGGCCACCCTCGCCACCTTCGAGCGCGCCCGCGACGAGTTTCCGCAGCTCATCCGCTGCCTCTCGACCAACGGCCTGCTGCTGCCTGACCGCATTGACGCCATCGAGCGCGCCGGGATCACCACCCTCACCATCACCATCAATGCTGTGGACCCGGCGATCGGCGAGCAGATCTACGAGTACGTGCGGTACAGGGGCAAAACCTACCGGGGCCGCGCCGCCTTTGACCTGCTGCACCACCAGCAGATGGAGGGGCTGCGCGAGGCGGCCTGGCGGGGCATGGTCGTGAAGGTCAATTCGGTGCTGATTCCGGGCGTCAACGACCAGCATATGCCCGCCATTGCCCGCGCGGTCAAGGATAACGGCGCCTACATTATGAACATCATCCCCATGCTGCCCCTGGCGAAGTTCGCCCATCTGCCCGAACCAACCCTTGACCAGGTCAACCAGGTCCGCAACGCCTGCGCGCCGATCATCGAACAGTTCCGCAACTGCACCCGCTGCCGGGCGGACGCCATCGGCGTCCCTGGCGAAGAAGGCTGCGGCACGGGCGATCGCGTCTGCATTCCCAGGTTCCTGGCTCGCAAAGGAGATGCCGTATGAATTTCAAGTGCAATCAGACCCTCCCCGAACGAGCGATCCACATCGCGCTCAAGGGACCGGACGGCGGTTGCCAGCGCGGCGACGGGTCGAGCTGTTTCATCGCCAACAACGTTGCCACCACTCCCGGCGACATGACCGAACGCGGCTGCACCTACGCCGGCTGCCGCGGCGTGGTCGGCGGCCCGGTCAAAGACGCCATCCAGCTCACCCATGGCCCCATCGGCTGCGCCTTCTTCTCCTGGGGCTACCGGCCGCACCTCGCCGACAGCGATTTCCACATCAAGTACACCTTCGTCTCCGATATGAACGAGACCAACATCGTCTTCGGGGGCGAGAAGAAGCTGTTACAGTGCATCATCGAGGCCAGCCGCGAGTTCCCCGACGCCAAGGCCGTCTTCGTCTACAACACCTGCTCGACGGCGTTGATCGGCGACGATGGCCGCGACGTGGCCAAACAGGCCGAAGAAATCATCGGCAAGCCGGTGGTCTTCTTTGAGTGCGAGGGCTTCCGCGGCGTCAGCCAGTCGCTGGGCCACCACGTCGGCAACGAGACGATCTTCCGCCAGCTCGTCGGCTCGGTGGAGCCGGAGGGCGACTTCAGCCGGGCGATCAACATCATCGGCGACTACAACATCAAGAACGACCTGCGCACCTTCGAGTACCTCTTCGAGGCCATTGGCGTCAGGATCCTCACCCGCTTCACCGGCAACGTCTCGGTAGACGACCTGAAGATCATGCACAAGGCCGCGCTCAACGTCGTCCACTGCCAGCGCTCGGCGACCTACATCGCCGAAATGATGCGCGACAAGTACGGCACGCCCTACATTGACGTCACCCTGTGGGGCATCAAGAACATGTCGCAGGCCCTGCGCGATACAGCGGCCTTCTTCGGCCTTGAAGCGCAGGCCGAGGAGGTGATCGAGCGCGAACTGGCGCGCATCCAACCCAAGCTGGACTACTACCGCCAGCGCCTGCAGGGCAAGACGGTCTTCATCTACCAGGGCGGGCCGCGGGTGTGGCACTGGATCGAACTGCTGCGCGAGCTGGGAATGGAAACGATGACCGCGGCGACCACCTTCGGCCACGATGACGACTACCACAAGATCTTCCGTCAGCTCAAGGAAGGCGCCCTGGTGGTGGACAACCCCAACGTGCCGGAGATCGAGGAGATCCTGCGCGACCGGCGCCCTGACCTGTTCATCTCGGGCAACAAAGAGAAGTACGTGGCCTACAAGATGGGCGTGCCGTTCGTCAACGGCCACACCTACGACACCGGGCCGTATGCCGGCTTCGTCGGCATGGTCAACTTCGCCCGCGATATTGACAAGGCCCTGCACGCCCCCATCTGGAAGACCCTGCGAAGCCGCGCCCGGCCCGCGCCGGCAGCGCACCACACGAGCCACGGGTTCGAGGAGGTTGAATAGATGAGCGCCATAACGATACAGGACCGGGCGGTCGCCATTAATCCGACGCGCTCGTGCGCGCCGATCGGGGCGATGCTGGCCAACTACGGCATCCACGGGGCGATCACCATCAACCATGGCTCCCAGGGCTGCGCCACTTATCCCCGCCATCAGATGGCCCGCCACTTCCGTGAACCGGTCGAGGTGGCCACCACCTCACTCACCGAAAAGACCACCGTCTACGGCGGCAAGGGCAACCTGCTGGCCGCGCTCAAGAACATCTGGGAGCGCTTCCATCCCACGCTGATTATGGTCTGCTCGACCTGCCTCTCCGAGACGATCGGCGACGATATTCCGGGCATCATTGACGAGTTTCTCGAGCGGCATCCGGAAGTGACCATTCCCATCCTCTCGGTCAAGACCCCGTCGTACATTGGCAACCATACCACGGGCTTTGATAACTTCCTCAAGGAGATTGCCAGCAATCTGCCCGACCGGCGCAAGAAGAAGGGCGAGACCAACGGCAAGATCAACATTATCCCTGGCTGGGTCAACCCGGGCGACATCCGCGAACTGAAGCACATCCTGCGCGAGATGGGGCTGCACGGCCTGTGGATCACCGACTACTCCGAGACCCTCGACGGGGGCTACTACGAACCGCGCCCGCACTTCCCCCGCGGCGGCACAACGGTCGAGGAACTGCGCAGCTCCTCCAAATCCCTGGCAACGATCGCGCTGCAACGCTACGTCGGCGGCGAAGCGGCCCGCATCTACGAGCGGCGCTATGGCGTTCCGGCCCGCGTGCTGACCATGCCCATCGGCCTGGCCAACACCGACGCTTTCGTGGACACACTGGTGGAGATCACCGACCACGTTATTCCCGAAGCCTTGCAGGTGGAACGGGCCCGGCTCCTCGACGCCCTGGTGGATACGCACATGTTTACCACCGGGTTACGGGTGGCCCTCTATGGCGATCCCGATCTGCTTGAGGGCCTCGTGGGCCTGGTGGCCGAGATGGGCATGACGCCGGCCTACATTCTGACCGCCGCCGAAAATATGCCCTGGGCCGAGCACATGGTCGAACTCACCGAGGAACTGGGCGTCGAGAGCGAGATCATCCTCAAGGGCGATCTGCACGAACTGCACAAGCGGATCAAGGCCCGCCCGGTGGACCTGCTGATCGGCCACTCGAAGGGCAAGTTCATCGCCGACGCCGAGGGCATCCCGCTGCTGCGGGTCGGGTTCCCGGTAGAGGATCGCTTCGGCTACCATCGCCGCAGCATCGTCGGCTACAACGGCTCGACCGCGCTGGTTGACGAGATCACCAACCTGATCTTCGAACGGCGGGCCAGTTCGATTGTCAGCAATACGCTGGTGGAGCGGGGCGTCGAGGGGCCGAGTTACGTGCCGATCAGCCTCCCCAATGGCAACGGCAAGCGCGTTTGACCGGGCCGGGCGGCTGGCGCCGGAAGCCGCCTTGCTGCCCGGCCCCATGGATGAGGACAAGCCTATGCACAACACATACGACGATGATCTCGCCGATAGCGCCGATGCGGTCAACTTCCATCTCTACGGCGACTACCTCTGCGTCGAACATCTGGACGGGCCACGCTACATCTACCGCCGCGTACAGCCTGGCGCGCGTCCGCATCCGTTGATCAGCAGCATGGTATACGCCGGAACGGTGTATGGCCTGGTCTCGATAGAGGACGATAAGGAGTAATGCCAACATCGTGGGGAACTCGGAGTTCCCCACGATGTTCCCCTGGCAGGGGCGTGGGGAGGCGCAACCTTCTCGCGCCCTCCTGTTTTTGGCGCTACCGTGACCGGCCCCGGAAATTGTATAATACGTGGGGCAGCGTTCTCCCGACACTCCCACTGCCAGGCACGCTCCCTGCTGGCGAGTAAGCTGGCCATCATCGCGCCCCCTATCCACGGGCCTCCTGGAAAACCTCATTCACTACGGAGGAGCCATGAGCATCACTGACCTGTCCAGCCTGATCCGTAACATCCCCGACTTTCCGCAGCCGGGTATCCAGTTCAAAGACATTACGACGTTGATCGGCAACGGTCCGGCCTTCCAGCAGGTGATCGGCGCGATGGTTGAGCGCTACCAGAATGCGGGCATTGACGCTGTGGCCGGCGTCGAGTCGCGCGGCTTCATCTTTAGCGCGCCCGTTGCGCTGCAACTCGGCGTGGGGCTGGTGCCGATCCGCAAGCCTGGCAAACTGCCCGCTGAGACGTACCAGATTGAGTACGAACTTGAATATGGCACCAACAAGCTGGAGATCCACCGTGACGCCCTAAGCCCGGGCATGCGCGTGCTGCTGATTGACGATCTGCTCGCCACCGGCGGCACCATCCGCGCCGCCAGCCAGCTTGTCGAACGCGCTGGCGGGATGGTGACCGAGCTGGCGTTCGTTATCGAACTGACCTTCCTGGGCGGGCGCGAGAAACTGGCGCCCTACCCCGTATTCTCGCTGATCCAGTTCTAACGCGCTTTTTCGCTGGTTCTGGCGTTATAGCCGCCAGAACTGGTGAATTACCTGGAGTCTGAGGGTTGCCCCGCATCGCCCGCCCCCTGACCCTGGTCGGAATTACTTGACAATTCCCAGAATGGTGTTAGATTTGTGACGCACTGCACCAGGAGGAGTAAAGCACAAGGAAGGTCCTGATGAAACCGAACCTGCGAATGCTTGCGCTCGTGCTCGTCGTGGGAATGGGGCTGCTGCTGACGGCCTGCGGCGGCGGAGGGGGCGGTCAGACCGGCGGCGGTCAGACTGGCGGCGGCGGCGCACCTGCGCCGGTGACCCTCCAGATCGGCTCGGATGGCGAGAACCTGGCGTTCGACAAGAAGGAACTGACGGTTCAGGCTGGCCAGCAGGTTACCCTGGAGTTCAAGAACAACTCGGTCGCCCAGCAGCACAACTGGGTGCTGATAAAGGGCGACGACACGGTGGCGGCCCAGATCGCCAATGATGGCCTGGTCGCCGGGCTTGAAAAAGCGTATCTTCCTGAGGACCAGTCGAACATCATCGCCCATACTGGCGTGGTCGAACCGCAGGCCTCGGCGTCCATCACTTTCACCGCGCCCGCTGCGGGCACGTATCTCTACATCTGCACGATACCCGGGCATTACCCGCTGATGCAGGGCAAGCTGATTGTGAAGTGATCGCTGCTCTGCCGTGATAGAGCCAGATCGGCGGGAGTTCGCCCACTCAGACTATCCTGGAAAAGGGGAGAATACGAGCCTTGCCTGTCTGAACCGGTAAGGGAGACCAGCCAGTCTCCCTTACCGATCCGCTCCGCGGCGCCCAACGCTCTGCACGCGCCATACGGATGCGCGGGGGCGGAAGCGGCTCTTCAGCCATATTCAGCATCAAGACGTGCTGCGCCGGAGCAGCATTCGCCTGCACGGGCTTGCAGCCGCGCTCCTCCGGTTGATGCTAATCCCTGCTGCCGCTGCCCGATGTCATCGCACCACGCTTGAGGCTTTGCAGCAGCACCCTTCCAGGACCGGTCAGCCGGGTCATGAACAGGCCCTCGCCGCCAAACAGCACCCGCCCGATGTCGCCGACCGTCTGAATGTCATAGTCAACGCTATCGGCGAAGGCGGCGAGGTTGCCGGTGCTCACCAGCAGCCGTTCGTCGGGCCTCAGGTCACGCTGCTCGAAATCACCGCTTCCCTGGAGCAGCACCGTGCCCTGACCGGCGACACGCTGGAGCAGGAGGCCCGCCCCTCCGAAGAAGGCCGCCCCTGCTCGTCTGGCGATAATCACGGAAATATCAAGCTCCTCACCCCAGGCGGCAAGAAATGAGCCACGGGTGGCGATCACCGGCCCGTCAGCAAGGTTCCACGTCGCGATATGCCCGGGAGCATTCGAGGTGATAAGAGCGAATTGCCCCGCCCCCTGAGCCTCGGCGTAGACCAGCGCCGCGCTCTCGCCCGCCAGCGTGCGCTGCACCGCACCACCCAGGCCGCCAGGCACTCGCGGTCGCCACTGTACGCCTTCAGAGTAGGCCATTAGCGCACCTTTGCTTAGCCAGACGCTCTCCCCCGGCGCGAACTCCAGCCGCGCAAGCTGTGCGATTTCTCCGGCAATGGTATAGTGCATCTGTGTCCTCTGGCTGCTGGCCAGCGATGGGGAGAGGATTTTTTTCTGGAAGGGCCAGGCTCTCCTCGATCCGACCGCATGGGGCCGCGCATCATCTCAACGATCACCGTACAGAGACCGTCTATGAAGCGCCTGCTGACCGACATCGCTGGCCCGTTCTTCGAGCCTGGCCAGCCCTTCCGCAACTGTTCTGCCCTGCCATACTACCAGCTTGACCTGCCCCAACGACCTTACGTGAACCGTGAGCGGCTCGAGCGGGGCCTGGCGCGCGCCGAACGCTACCTTGCCGCGGTTGCCGCGCAGGGCTACACCGGCATCGTGCTCGACAATCTAGCCCATCTTATCACATTCGACGCAGCCCAGGAGCGGATCTACGCCCCCAACGATCCCTGCCGGCAACGGGCGCTGATTTATGGCGAAGCCTTCATGTCGCTCCTTGAGCAGGCTGCCGGGTATGGGATGGAAATCTTTATTGCCACTGATATGCAGTGGGCCACCCCGGCCCTGCGCCGCTACGCCAGACGGCTCGAGGCGGGCAATGCGCGTCTCGCGGCGGCTAATCGCTGGGCGCTAGAAGAATTGTTCACCCGGTTCCCCACAGTCTCAGGCCTCTTCGTGCGCGTCGGCGAGACGGGCGGCGCTCACAACCAGGGCACGGAATACACCGGCCATCTGCTCTACCGCACCGCCAGCGCGCTGCGCTGGCTCATTGATGCGCTCCTCCCCGTGTGCGAGCAGCATCGGCGCCTGCTGGTCGTGCGCACCTGGAGCATCGGCATCGGCGAACTGGGTGATCTGCTCTGGTCACCCGAACGCTACTGGAGCGTCTTCGGGACGTACCGCTCGCCATACCTGCTTGCCTCGATCAAGCACGGTCCATCAGATTTCTTCCGGCATCTGCCGCCGAATCCAACCCTGGGGTTGCCGGGACCGGCACAACTCGTGGAACTGCAAAACCGGCGCGAGTACGAATTATTTGGCATGGCGCCATGCGGCGTCGCGAAGCTTCATGGCGAGGTGCTGGCAATAACGCGCCGTCTCGAAGGTGTTGCCGGGGCGTGGGTCTGGAACAGTTCGGGAGGCTGGGGCGGCGGGCAGGCCGGCCTGGGCCAGGACGGTTGGAGCCTCTGGACGGAACTGAGCAGCGCCGTCACCGCGGCCATGGCCAGGGGCGCCGCCGACGACGTTGCGGCGTTCACACGCGCGTGGTGCCTGGCGCGCTTCGCGCCCGATGGCGCCGCCCCCGACCAGAGCGCCTTCGCCGAGGCGGTCGCGGCAGTGTACCTGGACTCCGAGCAGGTGATCGAGGACGGCTGGTACTGCGGGCCGTTGCGCAGGGAGGCGACACGGATCGGCGACGTGGTGTTGCCCACATTGCTGTGGATCTGGTGGATGCGCCCGACCGGCGCGCCGGTCATGTGGGCCTTGCTGGCCGAAACCGTGCCCGACATCCGCGCATGCCTGGAACGCAGCCGTAGCGCCCTGATGCGCCTGGAGGAACACTACAGGCGCCTGCTGTCCCTGGCGCCGAATGGAGTGGCTGAGGCCATCACGGTTGTCGAGAGCGTGCGCTACCTGCGCGATTGCCTGGAGGTGGCTCTGGCCCTGCGCAAGACCCTCTTACCAGCCTTTAGCGCGGCGCGGGTCGGTGACAGGGCCGGCTGGAGCGTCGCCCTGCAGGGTCTTCCTGTGGCGCTCGACACCCTGGCCCGACACGAGGCGACCTGGGGCGGGCGGAGCGATTTTCCGGCGCTGGAACTGGAGGAAATCGCGGCGTACCTGACCTGGCTGCGCAGGGCTCCTGCAGCGGGGTGGCTGCAGGCCCGGCTGGCCTGCCGGCTCGTCCGCCACCTGGTCAAGGGATGGCCCAGAGGCGCCCACTTGCGAGCCATGGGCGCAGGCATCGTGGCCCTGCTGATGATAGGGCTGTGGCGACACCCGCGCGCCTGGCCGGCGCTGGCCGGCGTTTTGGCGGCCGGGGCGCTGGCCGCGCCTTTCCGACGCCCGGTAGTGCAAGCGGCCCTGCCATGGCTCAGCCGGCGCTTCTTCTTGCTGCCGTCAATCTTTTTTGAAGCCGGTCCGTCGTGTGCCGAGTGGACGGGGTGACTCTGTCTGCTCTGTGCGCGCAACCCTCCGGGTTGCGCAAGGGGGGGAAGTCAGACCCAGCGGATGCGCGGCCTGCGGCGGGCCAGGATGCGCTCGTAATGCTCCAACAGTTCATCCATCACCCGGCTCCAGGAGCGCTGTTCGGCGGCAGCGCGGCCCGCAGCGCCCATTGCTCGAGCGCGGTCAGGCGTCTCCAGCACTTCGCGCACACGGCCACATAACTCGGCGACGTTGCCGGGGGCAAAGAGAGCTCCGGTTTCACCCGGACGCACGAGATCGATCGCCCCGCCAGCGCGGGCGGCTACCACGGGCAACCCCGAAGCCATCGCTTCCTGGATCACCTGGCCGAAGGTCTCGGTGTCGGAGGGAAACACAAACAGATCGGCGCTGGCATAGGCCGTTGCCAGGTCATCGCCACGGAGGTAACCGGTAAAATGGACCGGCGCGCCGGACAGACGGCGTTCGAGGCTGGGACGAGCCGGTCCGTCGCCGACCAGCACGAGACGGGCGTTCGCCAGGTGCGGCAGGGCTTCGGCCAGCAACTCGAGACGCTTCTCCGGCGCCAGACGCCCCACATACAGCAGCACGCGCTCATCAGGGCGCGCGCCCACTGCGGCGCGCCAGGCTGCGCAGCGCCGCGCCGGGTGAAAGCGTTCCGTATCTACGCCGCGACCCCACAGGCGCAGGCGGCGAAAGCCACGGGCGCGCAGGTCGGCCATGGTCGCCGAAGAGGGACAGAGGGTGAGCACACAACTGTTGTGGATCCAGCGCAGGTAGCTGTAGGCCAGTTCACGGAGAAAGCCTAGCCCGTAATGGGCGCTGTATGCCGGGAAATCAGTATGGTACGCGCCGACCAGCGGCGCACCAAGACGGCGCGCGGCATGGCGTCCGGCCACGCCGAGGGCTATCGTTCCGGCCAGATGCACCAGGTCGGGGCGAAAGCGCCGCAGGCGCGCCGTGATGCCAGGCTGTGGCGGGGTAATGCGCAACTCCGGATAGGCTGGCAACGGCATTCCGCGCATGGGCACGATCTCGGCCCCGGCATATTCCGTCGGAGCGCCCTCCGGCGCCAGCAACAGAGCCTCGTGCCCCCGACTCTGCAGATGCTCGAGCAAACGGCAGAGGGTGGTAACGACGCCGTTCACATTCGGCAGGAACGTCTCCGTGAAGAGTGCGATACGCACCGACCACTCCTGAGCGCGAGAGATCCGTGCGCGGCGCGAGGATCTCGATAGAATCCCACATATACTATCCCTCACAAAGGTTGTGAACCGACGATAGCAGGATTAACCGCGGGCTAAGGTTTGGTCAATTTTTGATGGTAAAGAGCGCCGCTTTGCAGGGAACGAGGACTACGCCCTTCCCGGGGCTGATCCAGAGTCCGCCTCAAGCAGGCAATTGGGGCAGCGTAGCCGCCCGATACGGTCATTTTGCGTTGGTTTTGTTGGCATAGACGCCAAAACCAATCAAAAACCTGGGGGCCATGGCAATCCCTGGAGCCTTTGCAACAGCCCTGAGGCCCTTCCCAGAATCGAGCAGGTCCGCTGGTTTTCTGGTAGAATCCTGGCGATGCGCTATGCATAGCGATAGAGCAGGAGGCGGCGTATGCGAATCGCAGTCGGAAGTGATGAGCGCAACTACATGACCGATGCGCTGGTGGAGGACCTTCGCCGCCGCGGCCATGAGTTGGTGTTGATTGGCCCGCTTGCGGGCGCGAACGAGGCCTGGCCAGAGGTCGGGCGCGCGGTGGGTGAAGCAGTGGCCTCCGGCGAGGTCGAACAAGGGATCGTGTGTTGCTATACCGGAACAGGCGTCAGCATCGCGGCCAACAAGGTGCCCGGCGTGCGGGCGGCGCTCTGCCACGACGCGCAGACGGCGGCCGGCGCGCGCAAGTGGAACGATGCCAACGTGCTGGCCCTCAGTCTGCGAACCACGACGGTTGACCTCGCCCGCGAAATACTGGACGCCTGGTTCGCTACCAGCAGCCCGCCGGAGGAACAGCCGTATATCGATCAGGTTCGGGCCCTCGATGCGCAACGCAGGTAACACAGCCGTGTAAGAAGTCTCGCTGCGGTGTATTCTCCCCCCGCCTCCGCCTCCAGCCGGTGGTGTTTCTGGCCCCCCATCGCGCGGTTGGAGGCGGAAAAACCTCTCAAGATCCCCTTACCGCTATTATTCCACAGCGAAAGGTGTCATTATCTTTGACCTTTTTCAAACTGGACAAAGTGTGTGCAGGTCGTTACAATGAAGCGGCTGATAAATTATTTGCCATCATAATCACGCGGTGTTTTGACAATTTAATAATGAATGGCGCGCCCTCACTTTCTTTCTCTTGCATCTAGATATTATCAGCGGGATAGATGCCTGCTTCCTGGAGAACCGCAGCGATTGCCTCGCAGTCGCCGATGCACAAAGGTCACCCAGGCATGGTTGTAGAGCGCCCTTTGCAGCTCGTGCTGCCGACCAAAATCAGTCCGCCACAGTTTCTAGAGATCTGGGTCATACGCGAACGGTTGCTCGAAGCCCTCGCTGCACTCGCAGCACAGGTGATCCTGGTGATTGCCCCGGCCGGCTTCGGCAAATCAACGCTTGTGACGCAGTGGCTGTATAGCCGGGTTCGTGCGCTCGGCACGGGCCGACCATCAGTTGAAGCGCAGACCCCCACGGCCTGGCTGACGCTCGACGAGCACGACCAGGACCCGCTGCGCCTCCTCGCCTACCTGGCAGGCGCGGTCGAGCACGCCGCCCCCGG
>JANWYD010000016.1 GCA_025057155.1 Chloroflexaceae bacterium | reverse complement strand
GGTGACGATGGCCATGCGCCCGCTCATATTGGCTTCGGTGCCGGTGAGGGGGCCGTTCATAAAGCAGAGGAGGTTGTCGGGGCCGAGGGGGTCGACCTGGGGGCCGTTTTCGAGCAGGTAGCGGACGCCAAGGCCGCGGGCGCCGATGTACTTGCGGGCCCAGGCCTCCGGAATGCCGCGGTACTCCACCGTGCCGGCGGAGAGGTCCACGTGGGCGATGCGATTGGCGAAGCCGCCGAGGGTCATAGGTGCCTCCTTGTGCTAGCGGTAGACGATTGCAGTGCGACAGGGTTTCCACCGAATCAAGAGCGGCAGCGCAACCTTCAAGGTTGCGTCCACGGGGGTAAACCAGCCTGTAAAAAAGATTTGTGCCATCCTTACACCAGAGCCGGCGCCAGGGGGCGCAGGGTGCGACGCTCCCGGCAGCCGCGCCAGACGCCAAGCTGGTAGGCGCCAAGTTCCAGCCAGTACAATCCAATGAACAACGGCAGGCTGAGCCGCGGGCGCAGGCGGTAGTAGTCGAGCGTCGGCGGGGTAAGACACAGCAGCAGCAGCGCCGGCAGCAAGGGGCGCCAGAGCAGGGCCAGGGCCAGCAGGGGCAGGCTGTAGTAGCGGGTGACATTGGCCCCCAGGTGGTAGAACGCGGCCCGATGTTGCAGCAGCACCGCGGCGCTCACCCGGCCCCAGGGCAGGCTTACGCCGTGCCGCCGCAGTTCGCGCTGCTTGCGCCCGACTTCCCGCGCCAGGGCCACGGCAATGCCGGCGCCGAGCAACCCGGCCAGGGCCGGGGCGCTCCAGACGGCGATCAGGGCCGCCAGGAACGCCAGGGCCATCCGCGGGAGGGCCATGGTGCGCCGGCCCGCGGGGTGGCGCCGTTGCAGGTCGGCCTCCGAGGAGGCGTAGTCGGCGCGGCGGCGCAGCAGCGCCCCCAGGCGCACGCGGTGGTGATGCACCACCGCGGCCTCGGCCACGTAGCGCGCCCGCGCGCCCGTGGCCAGCGCCCGCCAGATCAGGTCAACGTCCTCCCCCAGGCGCATCGCCGGGTCGAACCCGCCGACGCGCAGTAACAGACTACGCCGGATAACGAGATTGCACGAGGGCATGTAGGTGATCGTTTCGCCGGGGCCGACCGGCCCGCTGACCGGCCCCATGTCCAGCGGCGAGCGCGCGGCCTCGAAGGCCGCCACCGGCCCCTCCGGCGGAGGGGCCAGCACTCGCCCGCCCGCGATCTCCACCCCCGGCTCGTCGAGCGCAGCCACCAGGGTGCGCAGCCAGTCGGGGGCGGCGACGCAGTCGTTGTCGAGAAAGGCCAGCACCTCGCCGCGGGCCAGTTCCGCCGCGTGGTTGCGGGCCGCCGACTGGCCAATGTTCTGGTCCTGGCGCAGCAGGCGAATAGGCAGCCCGGCCAGGGCCGGGGCCAGCGGCGGATCGGAGGCGTCGTCAACCACGATCACCTCCAGCAGTTCCGCGGGGTAGTCCTGGGCCAGCAGCGACTCCACGCAGGCGCGGGTGGCCTCCGGGCGGCCGTGGGCCGGGACGATCGCCGTGACGGCGGGCAGGCGCTGCGGCGGCGGGACGTGTTTGATGAGCACGCGCCGCCGGGCCAGGGCGTCGAGGAAGGCCGTTGTTTCGGGGAGCGACAACTCGGGATGCGCGGCCACCAGTTCCAGGGCGGTGCTGCCACCGTTGAGGGCGGCAAGGGTGGCGAAAGCCTGCCGGTTGAGACGCAGCGCCACCAGGGGCCGCAGGGAGAGCAGCGTGCCGCCCGCCGCGTCGGGGCGCAGTTCCAAACCCTGGTTGAGCCGGTAGCGCGGGCCTTCGCCGCGCCGCAGCAGCAGGCGGATGTTGCCGCCTTGCTCGATGCGGCTGCCCTCGCCTTCCAGCCAGAGACCGGCGGTTTCCAGGTGGCGCAGAAGGGTGGCCGGCCGGCGCCAGAGGTGCATGGGATGGTTCGGATCGGCGTTGCCGGGCAGATGGATGAAGAGGGTGCCGCCGGGCCGCAGAGCCGCGGCCAGGGCCGCCAGCGTCGCGCCTGGATCGGGCAGGTGCTCAAAGACATCCACCGCGCTGATAAAGTCGAAGGCCGCGGCGGGCAGATCCGGCGGGCCGGGGGGCAGGTCAATGACCCGCACCGGCAGGCCGCGCCGGGCGAAGCGCCAGCGGGCATACTCGTTCAGGCGCGGGTTGATGTCCGCCAGGGTCACTTCCAGGCCGTGGCGAGCCAGCACCAGCCCCAGCGAGCCGATGCCGCCGCCGAAGTCGAGCGCGCTGCGGGCGTGGCGGGCCAGGGCCGCCTCCAGGGCCTCGACCTGCACCAGGGCGCTGTCGTCCTCCACCAGGGCGTGCCACCAGGTCAGGTCGTAGAGGTAAGCGTCACCGTGGCGGTAGAAGTCGGTGATAGCTGCCGGAGTAGTCGGAGCCTGCTCACGCCAGGCGCGCGCCAGTTCACCGGCGGCCCGGCGGCAGCGAGCCTCCACCGCGTCCACCGGCAGCTCGAGGAACGCGGCCAGTTCGGCCACCAGGCTGCGGGCCAGGTCGGGCTGCCCGGGAAGGATCAGCGCGGCGGCCCAGCGCTGGCGGCGGTCACTCTGAATAGTCGCAGACGGCGTCATCACGCGAGCAGTTCCTTTGCCAGCGCGCCGGCCCGGGCCTCCAGATAGCGCGCGCCACGGTCGGCGCGGGCGCGCGCCGGGTCGCCGAGCACGCCGTTGGGCGTCACCGCCTTGAGGCCCAGGCGTTGCAGCGTTTCCACAATCGTTGCCATATCGCCGCGGTACCCGGCCTCGGCGGCCTCACGGCGCACCAGGTCGGGGCGCAGCCAGAGCACTTCCGAGGTTTCGCCTTCCCCGGCATGAAGACCGAACTCCTCGGGCGCGATCCCCTCGTCGGCAGCGACAGCCAGGACCGCCTCGTCGGGCGCGAGGGTCTCCGCAGGCAGCCAGACGCGCAGGGCGGGCAGTTCGCGGCGCAGGCGTTCGGCAGCCAGGGCCAGGGCCTGCCCGTTGCCGCCATGGGCCGAGACGATCGCCAGCCGGGTGACGCCCCAGGCAGCCACGCGCCGCGCGCAATCCACGATCACGGCGGCGAGCGTGGCGGCGTCGAGGCTCAAGAGGCCGGGAAAGCCCGCGTGCTCGTCCGAGCAGCCGATGGGCAGGACCGGGGCCACCAGCGCCCCCGGCAGCCGCGCCGCCAGGCGCCGGGCCAGGGCCTCGGCGCGGAGCGTATCCGTGCCCAGGGGCAGGTGTGGACCGTGCTGCTCGGTGGCCCCCAGGGGCAGAATCACGGTATCGGCCCCCTCGGCCACAGCACGGGCCACCTCGGGCCAGGTCAGATGGGCCAGGTTAGACTGATATGCCATGGATGTAGACATGGGTCATTCTGTGGGGCAATTCTCAGAATTGCCCCACACAGGATTACAGATTAAATGAAACCCCTTTCTCTAAGGAACTCGACCACCACATCGGCCATCTGATCAGGAGGACCTTCCAGCACCTTGCCGGATTTACGGGTCACCCCGGCGGAGATGATCTGGGCGATGCGCTCGTGGGCCGGGCGGGTGCTGTCAGGGGTGAAGATCGGGCGCGTGCGCGGGCGCGGCGGGGTCACCATACGCGCGGTCGGGGCAGGGAAGGCCAGGTCGGACGGTTCCAGCGCCAGGTCGTCCAGATCGCTGACAGGGATGGCGGCGCGCTCGGCGCGCATCAGCCCGGTGAGGCTGGCGTGGCGCAGGCGAGCGATGCCCGCTTCGACCGCCAGGACGGCTGGCAGGCGCACCTCCAGTTCCTCGCGCGCTCCGCGGTCGAGGCGGCGCTGCACCCGCGCCACGTCTCCCTCGAGGGTGATGCGGGTGACATCGCACACCACCGGCCAGTCGAGAAACTCGGCGAGCAAGGCCGGAACCTGGCCGCTGCCATGGTCGCTGCTGCGGGCGCCGCAGAGCACCAGGTCGGGGGTCTCGCCGCGTTGCAGCGCCGCGGCCAGGAGCAGGGCGGTCTGCGCCGGGGACTGGAGGGGCAGGAACGGCGCCCAGAGCCGCCGCGCCTCCGCTGCGCCAGCGGCGAGGGCCTGGCGCAATACTGCGTCGGCGGCGGGCGGGCCGACGCACAGCGCGCTGACGTGGCCCTCTGCGCCGGCCAGACGCAGGGCCACTTCCAGGGCCGCTGTGTCGGCGGGGCCGGCAATGTAGAGCAAACGGCGCGTGTCGAGCGCCGCGGTCAGCGGATCAACCTCGACTGTGGCCGGATCGGGCACGTGTTTCAAACAGACGGCGATGCGCATTGTATCAATTCCCATTGATGAGACCGCGTGGCATCCCTGGTCCGTAAAGTGCGTTCCCCGGCGTTTCCGCCCCCCTCCCAGGGAGGGGCCGGGCGCCCTCCCCCGGCGGAGGAGGGTTGGGGAGGGGGCGGAGGTTTAGCAAAAGACTTTGTTTACAGACCAATCATCGTTAGCCCTGCTGGCGCATCCGGCAAGTCCTGCTGCACGAAAGGGCCGGGAGGCGGGTTTCTGGGAGGGCCCAGCCCTCCCGGACCCTCCCATTCGAAAACTTGCTGGATGCACCACCTGGTTGGAACGCCACATGCGGCAATCCAAAATCTAAAATCCAAAATCCAAAATCGCCTCACGCTTCCCGGAAGGTGACCCCATAGCCGCCCCGCGGGTACGACCACTGGATGGCCCCTTCCTGATTACAGGCGATGTAGCAGGTTCCGCACTCGAAGCACTCCTCATAGTTGAAGAGAATGCCCCCATCGTCCAGCGGCACGAAGAGATTGGCCGGGCAGACATACACACAGGCCCGCACGGAGCAATTGTTGCACACCGCCGCGTTGACCACGATGTGCGGCCGGTCGTCCACCTTGAAGCGCACCGTGCGCATCCGTTCTTCCAGAGGAATGCTCACCATCCGAATGACCTCCCTGCTTGCCAGGCATCCTGGAGCACGTGCATGGGCGAGATATTGGCGCGACGGAGCGTATCGAGGGCGATGGGCAGAATCTTGCGTTTAGGACCGCCGTTGACGCGGAAGACCTGCTCGGCGGCGGCGGCGATGATTTCCGGGTAGCGATTTTGCAGCCGCGGGCTGTTGACCAGCCCCGGAGCGTGGCGATAATTGGCGAAATCGGTGAGGACGTGGCGCGCGCGCAGGCGTTCGACGTAGCGGGCCAGCGAACGGGCCGAAAAGTCACGTTCCTGGTGGGCGATCACGGCGGTCTCACCGGCGGCGATGCCCGACTGGATGGCGTAGTTGATGCCTTCCAGGTACAGCCCGGCCACGAAGCACAGCGCCGCCGCGTCGCCCGCCACCAGCATGCCGCCGGTGTAGAGCTTCGGCAGCATGTTCCAGCCCGCTTCGGGGATGATATGGGCCGAGTACTCGCGCACCCTGCCCCCCCTTACCAGCGGGGCCACCGAAGGGTGGCGCTTGAAGGTCTCCAGCAACTCGTAGGGCCGGCGCTTATGCTCGGCCAGGGAGGAGATCTGCCCGATGACGCCAAGGGAGAGGCTGTCGCGGTTGGTGTAGAGAAAAGCGCCGCCGCTCACTTCCTCGGTGATGGCCCCGATGTACTCGATGGCCAGGCCGTCGTTGTCGTGGAGATGAAACCGCTCGCGAATGACGTGCTCGTCGAGGGCCAGCACCTCCTTGACGCCAAGCGACATCTCGTGGGCGTGGAACTCGCGTTGCAGGCCGGCATGCTTGGCCAGGAAGGAATTGGCGCCATCGCAGGCAATCACCACGTTGGCGCGCAGGTCGCCCTCGTCGCGGCGCACGCGCACCCCCACCACCTGATCGTCCTCCCAGAGCGCCTCGTCCACCACGGCGGCGTTGAGCAGAAAGGCGCCCGCGGCGACGGCCTGGTCGGCGAACCAGCGGTCGAACTTCGGGCGCAGGATGCTGAAGCCGTTGTAGGGCGGCTCGGCGAAGCGGGTGGTGCGAAAGTCAATCGCCACCGAGGTGTCGGCGGTCATAAAGGCCAGCACGCGGCGGGTCAGGTAGCGTTCGACGGGAGCCTGTTCCCACCAGTTGGGGATCAGTTCGTGCAGGATGGCGCTGCCGTAGAAGGCCGCTCCGGAGACGTTTTTTGAGCCGGGGTACTCGCCGCGTTCCAGCAGCAGCACCTTCAGCCCGGCGCGGGCGGCCACCAGGGCGGCGGCGCTGCCGGCCGGCCCCGCGCCAACGACGATGACATCGAAATGCTCGGCGCCCGGACGCGGCGCGTTGCGCCGGGGCCGGGGTTGCGGCGCGCCGTGCAGAGTGACGCCGTTCTGCATGCCGATCAGGCGGTGCACCCGCCGCACCAGCGCCAGTGAAGCCTCTTTGCTCAGCAAAGCCATAGCGTATCCTTCAAGCCGCTACCTGGCGGTTGTGGTCGTTGTCCGCAGTATCGTGCTGTCGTTCGGATGTCAGGCGTTCCAGCAGGGCGGGAATGAGCTGGCGCACGTCGGCCACGATGCCCAGGTCGGCCAGGCCGAAGATGGGCGCGGTGCGGTCAATGTTGACGGCGATCACCGTTTCGCTGCCGTTCATGCCCGAGGTGTGCTGGCTGGCCCCGGAGATGCCCAGGGCCAGGTAGAGCTTTGGCGCGACGATCTTGCCGGTGGTGCCGATGAAGCGATCGGTCGGCAGCCAGCCCCGGTCAGAGATGACGCGCGTGCCGCCCACTGCCGCGCGTAGCCGGTCGCCCAGCTCCCAGAGTTGCGCCACACCTTCCGGACCGCCCAGCCCCAGGCCGCCGGCGACGATGCGCTCGGCCTCGCGCAGGTCAACCGTGCGCGGGTCGGCGGGGATGATGCGCACGGGCCGGTCGCGGAGGCGGGCGGTGTCAATGGCGGGATGAACGTGGCTCACCTGGGGGCGCCGGCGCACGTCGCCCCGCCCGATGCCGCGGGCGTTGGGCGCCAGGGTGGCGCAGATGACCGCCGCTCCAGGGCAGACCATATGCTCATGGCGCGCCCCGCCGTAGGTGGGGCGCACGAACACAAGCTCGGCGCCGTCCTGGCGCACTTCGAGGCAGTGGCTCACCAGGGGGGCGTGGAGGCGCAGCGCCAGCCGGGGCAGCCAGGCGCGCATGTGGCTAGTGTCGGGGGCCAGGAGCAGCAGGCCGCCGTAGGAGCGGTGGCTCAGGGGCCGGATGACCGGCTCCAGCGCCGCCAGCCAGGCATCGGCGCTGGCCCGGGCCAGGGCCTCGTGTTCGATCAAGGTCACCTCGTCGGCCCCGTGCGCCGCGAGGGTGGCCGCCTGTTCCTCCAGGTCGGCGCCCGGCAGCAGCGCTCGCACCCGCAGGTCGCGGGCGACGGCCAGATCGCGGGCCTCCTCGACGCACTCCAGTGAGGGCCGCGTCACCGCGCCGTGCTCGGTCTCGGCGATTACCACGATTTGCATAGATGCTCCCTGTCAACGCATCACGACCGGATGGTACGCGGTAGGGCCAAAGCAGTGGCGGAGCCGCTGCTTCGGCCCTACAATGCCCGTCCCACACGCTCGCCCTCGATGATCGCCGCATGGGCCCGGCGCGGGGCCAGGGCGTCGCCGATGCGATGCAGTTCCGGCACGCGCCCCTTCAGCGCGAAGTACAGCCCGGCGTCGGCGCGCCGCTGCACCGCCAGCACGATGGTGTCCACCGGGGCGAAGGTGATAAGCTGCCCGCTGTAGTTGTGCACCGCTGTGACCACCCCGTTGGCGGCGTTGAGCACCGAGACGTTGGGCGTGCAGACGATGTTGAGCCGCCGGGCGCGGCGGTACCAGTTTTCGAGGTCCAGGGTGATGCCGAGGTCCTGGCCCACGTAGAGCGTCGGCGTAACAATTTCCACCTGGCAGCCCTGCTCGGCCAGGTATTCGGCCACGCTGGTGGCCTCGTGGAAGCCCAGACGGTCAATGATCATGACCCGCCTGCCCGCCCTGACCCGCCCGGCGAGAATGTCGGTCACGTCGGCCACTTCGGGGCCATCGGCGCCGGGGAAGGCGTTGCGGTCGGGCGTGGAGCCGGTGGCGATCACCACCGCGTCGGGCTGCCCGGCCAGCACCATCTCGGCGTCGGCAGTCACCCCGGTATGCACGCTTACATCGAGCTGGTGCAGTTCGTGGAGCAGGTTGCGCACCAGGTCGCCGAACTCGGCCCGGTTGGTCACCTTGACCGCCAGATTGACCTGGCCGCCCAGCTCTGGCTGCCGTTCGTAGAGGGTGACGCGATGGCCGCGCCGGGCGGCGATGACGGCGGCCTTGAGACCCGCCGGCCCGCCGCCGACCACGGTCACCCGTTTGGGGCGCGGCGCGGGCTTGAGGGTGCCGATGCCCAGCTCCTTCTCGCGGCCGGTCGCGGGCGTCTCGATGCAGCCCATCCAGCGGTTCAGCCCCATGCGCCCGACGCACTCCTGGTTGCACGAGAGGCACAGGCGGATGTCCTCGACGCGATTCTCGCGCGACTTGCGGGCGAACTCAGGGTCGGCGATCTGGGCGCGCACGATCCCCACCAGGTCGGCGTGACCCTCCTGCAACACCCGCTCGGCCTGGATGGGGTCCTTGATGCGCCCCACGCCAATGACCGGGAGCCGCACCGCCTTGCGGATAGCCGAGGAGATGAACAAAGCGTAGCCCGGCGGGATGTGCATCGAGGCTTCAATCATGTAGAGGGTATGGGTCGCGGTGCCGATGCTGGTGTTGATGTAGTCAATCAGCCCGTCGGCCTCCAGGATGCGCGCCGCGGCGACAGCCTCGTCGAGCACGATGCCGTCGCGGATCAGCTCGTCGCCGCAGAGGCGCACGCCGAGCACGTAGTCGCGCCCGACGCGGGCGCGAATGGCGGCGATGATCTCGCGTAGCAGGCGCATACGCTGCTCCAGCCCGCCGCCGTAGCCGTCGGTGCGCAGGTTGTTGTGGCGCGAGAGGAACTGGCGCACGATCGAGGAGTGGGAGCATTGCAGCTCCACCCCGTCGAAGCCGCCAAGCCGGGTATGGTAGGCCACCTGGGCGTACCCGGCGATGATCTCCTGAATATCTTCCAGTTCGACCGCCTTGGGCACCTCGCGGAACATCGGGTCGGCCACCGACGAGGGCGCCCAGACCGGCAGACGGGTGAACATGCCGCTGCTCTGGCCGCCGTTGTGGTTGATCTGGGCCAGGATGGGGGTGCCCTCGGCGTGAACGGCGGCGGTGATCTGCCGGTAGCCGGGGATGACCGCCGGGTTGAAGGCGTGGATCAAT
This sequence comes from Chloroflexaceae bacterium, assembly GCA_025057155.1. Classification (NCBI taxonomy): domain Bacteria; kingdom Bacillati; phylum Chloroflexota; class Chloroflexia; order Chloroflexales; family Chloroflexaceae; species Chloroflexaceae bacterium. The sequence continues at coordinate 124,849 of JANWYD010000016.1, read as the reverse complement.
TTTTCGTAGGGATGATCGGTGGGGTGGGTGGAGTGCTCCTCGGTAATGATCAGCCCCGCCCCGCCGCGCGCCCGTTCGCGGTAGTAGTACACGTGGCGCTCGGAGGGCATATACCCTTCGGCGTAGTTGGTGAGGTGCGCCGAGAAGACAATTCGATTGTTGAGCGTCAGGCTGCCGACCTTGATCGGCGTGAAGAGCAGACGGGCGCCCTGGTTCATCTCACACCGCCCTTCCAGCGCGATAGCCCTCGAGGATGGCCTGCCCGATCCGTCGCGGGGCCACGCAGTCGCCCGCGCGGTACAGAGCGGGCATGCCCTCGCTGCCGAACCCCGCTTCCTTCAGGGTGAAGTACAGGGTCTCATCAGGCCGGTCGTAGGTCACGTCAACGATCAGGTCCACCTGCTCGATGCGCTCCTCCTCGCGGCTGAAGCGATCAACCATGATCAGCGTCCGGTTGGTGACGCGCACGGCCTCGCGCTGGGGATGGAAGACCACCCCTTTGCTCCAGGCCCGCTGGTTCCAGGCGGTCAGCTCCTGGGTGGCGGTGAGACGCTGGCCGCAGAACATGTCGCGGGTGACGATCTCGACCTTCCAGCCTTTCTGCACCAGCCACTCGGCCACGGCCATGCCGTCGTGGTCGCCGATCTCATCGAGCACCACAGCCTTGCCGGTGGGGGGCAGGGGCGCGCCGCCGAGCACGTCGCGCTCGTTGAGCACCGGCACGCTATTGTCAAAATCCACGCCGGGATAGAGCACCGGCACGCCGCCGACGGCGACGATCACCGCGTCGGGCATCTCTGCGCGCACGGTCTCGAAGGTGGCCGTCACGCCGAGCTTGATCGTCACGCCGAGCTTGCGGATCTGCGCTTCAAGCCACTGGCCGATCAACTCCAGGCGCTTGCGGCCCGGTTCGGCGGAGGCCAGAAGCAGCGCGCCCCCCAGGATCTCGTTCTGCTCGTAGAGGGTCACGCGGTGGCCGCGCAGGGCGGCGACGCGGGCGGCCTCCATCCCCGCCGGGCCGCCGCCGATGACCATCACCCGCTTCGGGCGCACCGCCGGGGGCAGGGTGGCGAACTCGGCGTGGGCCTCGTGGCCCGCGGCGGGATTGATCGAACAGCTCAGACGCGGGTTTTGCACGCTCTGCACCACGCAATCCTGGTTGCAGAGGATGCACTGGCGCACGTCCTCGGCGCGCCCCTCGCGCACCTTGCGCGGCAGATCGGGATCGGCGATCAGGGCGCGGGTCATCTTCACCGCGTCGGCCCGGCCCTCCACCAGCACCATCGCCGCCTGCCGCGGGTCCACGATGCTGCCCTGGGCGAAGACGGGGATGCGCACGGCCTCCTTGATCTCGGCGGCCAGGTGCAGGGCGTAGCCGGGAGGCATGTACAGCCCGGCGCGGATCAGGTGCGGGGTGTAGATGCTGCCGCTGGTGACGCTGAGGTAGTCAATCTGCTGTTCGCTGCTGAGGATGCGGGCGATCTCGGCGGCGTCGCCGGGCTTGATGCCCGCCCAGGGGGCGTGCTCGTCGCCGCTGAGGCGCAGGCCCACCACCACCTCGTCGCCGACAGCGCGGCGCACCGCGGCGATCACCTCGCGGGCGAAGCGCAGGCGGTTCTCCAGCGGGCCGCCGTACTCATCCTGGCGCTGGTTGGTCAGGGGGGAGAGGAACTGGCGCACCAGGCTCTCCGGTCCGGCGTTGATCTCCACCCCGTCGAGACCGCCCTCGATGGCGTAGCGCGCCGCCGTGGCGAAGCCATCAATTACCGCGGCGATGTCCTCCGGCTCCATCTCCTTGGGGACCTCGCGGCTGTTGACATCGGGGACGGGCGAGGGCGCCCAGAGGGCCGCCTGGGAGTAGTGGCTGGTGCCCTGCATGCCGCTGTGGGTGAGTTGAGCCAGCACCACCGGGCCGTAGGGGCGCAGGGCGTCGGCGATCATCCGGTAGGTGGGCACAATGCGCTCATCGTAGCCAAAGATCGCATACTCGTAGGGCCAGTCGGAGGGATGCACCACGCTGCCCTCGAGGATGATCACCCCCGCGCCGCCGCGGGCGCGCGCCGTGTAGTAGGCGGCGTGACGCGAGTCGAAGCAATTGTGGCGCGCAAAGTTGGTCTGGTGCGCAGCGAAGACGATCCGCGAGGGCGCAGTTTTCCGTCCCAGGCGCAAGGGTTGGAACAACGGGGCGAAGAGTTCAGCCATGGTCTCCTCATTTCCAGAAGCGCTACCACTGCTGCAGAGGGATCACGCCCCTGCGCAGCGCCGCCGTATCGCCGCCGAAGATGCAGTCGGGATCGGGGGCGTCGAGCGAGCGCCCGGTGAAGTGTTTGACCGCCATGCAGCCGCCGTGACACAGGGCGTAGGCGTTGCACTGCCGGCACGCGCCGCCCACCTGCCACTGCCGCAGGTGAGCGAAGAGCGGGGCGTGCCGCCAGATATGGGTGAAGCCCCCCGGCGCGCGCACATTGCCCGCCGAAAACTCCGGCGCCAGCACGAAGGGACAGGCATAGACCTCGCCCACCGGGTCTACGCAGCAGACGATGCGCCCGGCGCCGCACATGTTCAGGCCGTCAATCGGCGTGCCGTAGGCCGAGAGGTGGAAGAATGAATCGCCGGTCATCACATCGGGGTGGGCCAGCAGCCATTCGTAGAGGGCGCGGTTCTGGGCATGGGTCGGGCGCATGCGCTCCCACACCGCTGCGCCGCGTCCGGAGGGTCGCAGGCGGGTGACGCGCAGGTGCGCGCCGTAGCGCCGGGCCAGGGCGTAGAGGTCGTCGAGTTGATGGGCGTTCTGGCGAGTGAAGATGGTGTTGATTTTGAAGGGAAAGCCCTCAGCCGCCAGCAGTTCCATAGCCCGCAGCGCCCGCCGGAAGGCCCCCGTGCCGCGCACCGGGTCGTTGGTCTCGGCGGTGGCGCCATCGAGGCTGATCTGCAGGTCCAGGTAGTCGCGGGCGGCGATCCAGGCGGCGGCAGCGGCATCAATCAAGGTGCCGTTGGTGCTGAACTTCACCCCGATGCCCCGTTCCAGGCAGTAGTCCATCAACTCAAAGAAATCGGGCCGGCTCATCGGCTCGCCGCCGCCCACATTGACATAAAACACCTTCATTGCCGCCCACTCGTCAATCAGGGCGCGCGCCTCGGCGGTGCTCAGCTCCCCCGCATGGGGCCGGCCCGACGACGATAGGCAATGGACGCAGCGCAGGTTGCAGCCGTAGGTCAGTTCCCAGGTGAGACAGATCGGTGCATCCAGGCCCTGGCGGAAGATTTCATAGCTCATAGTGATCCTTTCACCGGTCTGCCACCAGCCAGCAGCCATGCAATTCAAAGGTCTGGAAGCGGCCCCCAAGTTCGCGGCCCAGGATCGCCAGGCGTTCGGTGGTGAAGGTCTGGCGGTGGCCGAAGCGCGGATCGGGCTGCTCTTCGAGGGGCACGGTCACGATCAGGCGCCGCGCGGTAAGCTGCCAGAGGGCGCGCAGGGCAGTCAGGGTTTGCGCTGGCGTCAGGTGTTCCAGCACGTGCACGCAGGTCACCGTGTCGAAGCACCCCAGGCGCGCCAGGTCGTCGCCGAGCAGATCGGCGACAGCGAAGCGGACGTTGGCCAGCCCGGCGCGCCGGGCATAGGCGTTGGCGAAGCCGACCAGGGCGGCGTCGAGGTCGCAGCCGACAATGGTGTCCGGCGGACCGCCCCGGCTTGCCATGAGCAGGGGCAGGAAGCCGAAACAGGTCCCGGCGTCGAGCAGGCTCGCTCCACGGGCCAGGTCCATCAACCTGCGGTAGATCACCGCGAAGGGGCCGATAAAATCAGCGGCGGGCTGGTCGCTCTGCATGGCCCGTTCCAGGGCGGCCAGGGAGTTGACATAAAACCGATGCCAGGCGCGGCGCTCGTCGCCGTCCATCGAGCGCACAATGGCCCCGACGCATTGCTCAAAGAGCGTCTGCTGGTCGTGGACGAAGGGGTCATCGGCGGACGATGGCTCCGGCAGGCGCCCGCGGGCGACGCTCAGCAGGGGCAGCAGTTCGTTAGCCACATAGAAGCCGAGGTTGTTGTCAATCTGCTCAGGGCGGAAGGTATGCACCACTACCAGTTCCGGGCCGGCGGCCGGGGTATGGGGGGCCGGTTCCAGGCGGTACACTGTAAAATGCTGGCTGCCGGCCGTGGCAGGAAGGTTCCTGGCCAGGCAGGCGGTGAGGGCGGCGTGGCGCCAGGGTGACAGGACCAGGGGGATCATGGCTATCTCCGGTTGGCAAACGAGCTACGCACCAGGCTCTCGGCCACGCGCCCCAACTGGTCGAGGTTGCGCACCACTTCGACCTTGTGGCAGATCGGCGCATACGTGGGCATGTCCGACGCGCCGATGTGCCAGCTCCCGCGCGACTCGGGGGTCAGCCAGATCACCTGTTTGCAGCGCCGGCGCAACTCTTCCAGGATCCAGGCATTGGGCGGGTTGCGATTGCCGCGCCCATCCCCCAGGATGATCAGCGTGGTGCGGCTGGTGGCCGCCGAGCGGTAGCGCTCGTAAAAGATCTCCAGCGCCCGGCCGTAATTGCTGTTCTCTTCGGTATTGATAATCTCGCCACTGAAGACGCGATCGATCGTCTCCTCGAGGCTGGAGCGTTCGATCTCGGCGCTGATTTCGGCCAGATCACTCACAAAGACAAAGCTGCGCACCCGGCTGAAGAGCGATTGCAGGCTGTAGACCAGGTGGAGCATAAAGCGCGCCGTGGTGCGCACCGACAGGCTGACGTCGCAGATCACCGTCAGGCGCGGGCGCTCCTCGCGCTGGTTGGAGAGCACGGGGAAGAAGGGCACCCCGTCGTACTTCAGATTGCCGCGAATGGTGCGCGAAACGTTGATCCGCCCGCGCCGGTTGGCGGTTTTGCGGTAGGAGAGCGCGCCGCGCATCTGCCGGCCCAGGCGGCGGATGATCTCGTCCATCTGGCGGCGCTCGTGGTCGTTGAAGCGGTAAGTGCGCCGCGTGGCGCGGGGCGGAGCCGCGGCGGGGTCGCGGGCGCGATGCAGGGCGGCGTCGCGAACGCGGTAGCGCCGCAGCAACTCTGGCAGCCGGGTGAGGCCCCCGGCAAGCCGGGCCTCCAGTTGCTCCAGCAGGGCCTCGTCCACTTCGAGCGCGCGCAGGTCGGCGAGCAGGGCCTCCACTGCGCCGCCGAGATCGATCTCCTCGCCGGGGTCGCCCGTGCTCAGTTCTCCTCCGGCGGGCATACCGGGGTTGTGCCGGGCGTTGACGTGGAAGGTCGGCTTGTAGCCGTTCTGGCCGGCGTCTTTGCGCTGCTGGAGGAGCAGATGCTGCCCGAAGAGCGAGAGATCCACCCCTTTGTACTCTGGCGTCACCGGGGCGCGAGTGGTGCGATCCGTCTCCATCTCGACCGGAGCAAGCTCCGCCCGCGCCCCCTCCGGCGTGGGAACGGTTGCGCCGCCCGCGTCGGGCAGGAGCGTGGAGCCGGCGCCGGACCGCTCCTCCGGCGAGCCGTCCTCAGCGGGGGCCGGCAGGCTGAAGTACAGGTCGAACAACCGGTCGAATTCGGCGATGGCCTGGCACTGCTTCACCAGCGTGCTGCGCAGCACCACGCGCACCGTCTCGCGGTCGTCAATCCCCGCCAGGGCCAGCCCCTGGAGGGCGTCTATCGCCTCGGCGGGCGAAACGGCGATGCCGTGGCGTTTCAGCAGCGCGACGAAGCGCGTGATCGGGACGTCCATCATACCGAATACTCCGGTCTGGCTCGAACACATCAGGTGCTACTCGCGGCCCGGCCCCCCTCCTAACCTCCCCCCGCTGGGGGGAGGCGCCGGACTCCCTCCCCCGGCGGGGGAGGGTCGGGGTGGGGGCCTAAGAGCTTAGAAGAGAAGGAGCCTCAAGCTTCAACTGAGACACCATAGACGGCAATCCAAGATCCCAAATCCCCAATCCGAAATCGCATTACTCCTCCCGGCGGGAGCTGAAATAGGCCCGTTCGTTGATGCGGTAGCGTTCCTGCTGCTCGCGCAGATCCATGTTGTCGAAGGTTGGCCGCGCGGCGCCGGGGGCGCCATCGAGCAATACGGGTAGCTGGGCGCTCACCTGCTGCACATCGCGGTCGTACTTGAGGATCAGTTGCAGCGTCTCTTCGACCAGTTCGCGGCTCAGTTGCTCGGCGTTGAGCAGCACCAGGGCCTGGGCCCAGTCCAGGGTCTCGCTGATGCTGGGGGCCTTGCGCAGATCCATGGCGCGGATGCGGCGGATCAGGCTCACTACCTGGCGGGCCAGGCTCTCGCGCAGCTCCGGCACCTTGAGGCGAATAATCTCCAGTTCGCGCTCTTCGTCGGGATAGCCGATCGCCAGATGCAGGCAGCGCCGTTTCAGCGCGTCGCTCAACTCGCGGGTGTTGTTGCCGGTGATGCACACCAGCGGCGGGTGCCGGGCGACGATGGTGCCGATTTCCGGCACCGTCACCTGGAAGTCGCTCAGCACCTCCAGTAAGAATGCCTCAAACTGCTCCTCGGCGCGGTCAATCTCATCAATCAGCAGCACCACCGGCTCCGGCGACGCGATCGCCTGAAGGATCGGGCGGCGCACCATGAAGTGTTCCGAGAAGAAGACATCCTCGTGCTGGCGCAGGTACTCCACGGCGGCGCGCAGGTCCTCCATTTCGGCGAAGAGGCTGCCGATCTTCTCGCGCAGGATCTGCGTGTAGAGCAACTGCTTGCCGTATTCCCACTCATACAATGCCCGGGCCTCGTCCAGCCCCTCGTAGCATTGCAGGCGGATGAGCCTGCGATTGAGCGCCCGCGCCACCGTCTTGGCCAGTTCGGTCTTACCGACTCCCGCCGGCCCCTCGATCAGCACCGGCTTGTTCATCTTGAGGGCGAGGAAGATCACCGTCGCCAGCTTGCGGTCGCAGATGTAGCGCTGCTGGCGCAGGAGGGTCACCACCTGGTCAATGGTTTCAAACACTGGCGTCTGCTCCGTGTGCTGAAGGGCGGCGATGGAACCTGTTACGATTTTGGATTTTGGATTGCCGTATCTGGCGTCCCGATGAGACCTGGCGATAATGGGCATGCACTCTCTATCAACAGGAACTGGTATGCCAGGGTGAGGGGAGGCGGGAGGGGCCAGGCCCTTCCCGCGCTCCCCGGAGGATGCCGCCTAGTAGTACGACTCGCGCATAGCGTGGGCCACTACCGGCCAGACTGACTCGTAGGTCACTTCGCGCGGGTTGCCGGGGGTCGAGCCGTCGCCGAGAACGTGCTTGGAGACGCGGTCTACGTCGTTGTCATCGCCGACGATGCGCGGGCCGCACCACTTCTCGTAGATGCCCTTGCCCAGGCGCGACTTGCTGTACTCGCCGATGCTCTTGAAGTTCGGCGGAATGCCCACGTCCTTGGCCAGGCGGATGGCGGCCTCGACCGCGCGCTCGGCAGCCGACACGTCGCTCAGCCCGTCCACCTTCTCGCCCATGGCGCGGGCGATGTCGCGGTAGCGCCGGTAGTTCGACGGCAGGTTGAACTCCCAGACCCGCGGCAGGGCGATGGCATTGTTCAGGCCGTGGTGCGTGTCGTAGTAAGCGCTGACGGCGTGGGAGATCGAGTGAATGATGCCCAGGCCGCCGCTATTGAAGGCCTGCGCGCCGATGTACTGCGCCCAGACCATGTTGGTCCAGGCCTCGAAGTTGTTGCGGTTGGCGACCACTTCGCGCAGATTCTGGGCCACCAGCTCGATGCACTTCAGGGCGCTGCCGAGGCTGGCGGGGAAGTCGAGGCGCGAGACATACGGCTCCGAGCCGTGGGCCAGCACGTCGAAGCCACAGAAGGCGGTCAGATCCTGCGGCATCGTCTTGAACACATAAGGGTCGTTGATCCCCAGGGTGACGATGCAGCTGTCGTCGAAGCCCAGCCACTTGCGCGGGGCGCGCTCGGAGGTGGTGTCGGTGATCACGAAAGCCCAGCTCGTCTCCGATCCGGTGCCGGCGGTGGTGTTGATGGCGATGTGGGGCGGGTTCTTCTGGCGGTCGGGGTCCGACTTGTTGAAACCGTCGAACTCATTGATGTGACGCCCATCGTGGGCGACCACCAGACGCGCGCCCTTGGTCGCGTCGGTCACGCTCCCGCCGCCGACGGAAACGAAGCTATCGCACTTCTCGCGCATGAAGAGGTCAGCGGCCTCCATGCAGTTATAGTCCTTGGGGTTCGACTCGACCTTATCGTAGATCACCACATCAATGCCCTGGTAGCGGAGCTTGCCCGCGACGTCCTCCACCAGGTCGGTGCCGCGGATGCCCGAGGTCATCAGCAGGGTGCGCTTGAAGCCGAGCTTCTTCGCCTCGACGCCAACCATCTCATAAGCCCCCGGACCGATCAGCGCGCGTGGGAACGGGTGGAACTCCTTAATCGGGAACTGCCAGAGCTTGTGCGCTTCCATTCGTCTTGACTCCTTTGTTCAAGCGGCGGTGGGCAAGGCCAGGCGCCCGCCCGGACACCCCCTCATCGGGATCTCGCCAGATCTGGCTTGCGAACCGGTCTCTCCGCACGGAGAGACCGAACCCCGGCGCCGGGTGTTATCGAACCAGCTCCCGCTGGCCAGACGGGAGAGCATAATACACATCCCTGGGAAACTCGATCCCCAACGGCTATGTGGCGCAACCTTGCGTTATAAGGTCGAGGTCGTGGAATTGCGAACGCTTAACAGGGCGGTTAGAGTATAGTTAATAGTGAAAAGTTTTGCCTACTGCCATATGGCAGGTATTTTACGTCGAAATCTATTTCGCACCGCGTCATAATTACTGCTTCCAGCATATGCGGAAACCAGGGCGCCCCGCCGGTCTTTTCGGAAGCGGTCGCGGCTGAGAAGGCGCGCCCCTCCGGAATCGCCCCATCCTCACGTCTCATCAAGACGCCATAAAAGGCAATCCAAAATCCAAAATCGCATCACTCATCGGCCATACGCAGCAACCCCATCTCAACGGCCCGCACGGCGGCGTGGGTGCGCCCGCTGACGTGCAATTTGGCGATTATCTGCTCAACATACGCCTTCACGGTGCCGCGACTGAGGGCCAGATCGTTGGCAATCTCAGCGTTGGTCTTGCCCCGCGCCAGCAGGCGCAGAACATCCAGTTCGCGCGGGGTCAGCGTCTCCGGAACAGGCGGCGTGGGGCTGTAGATCTGGTTGAGGCGCGACGCCTCATCAGGCGCGCTGATCAACGTCTGGCCCTGGCGCACCTGGCGCACCGCCTCGACCAGGGCGGCGCGGCTGATGTTCTTGAGCAGCCAGCCGTCCAGCCCGTAGCGGGCCATGCGCGCCTGATCCAGCCGCTCGCCGAGGGGCGAAAGGACGATCACCCGCGTTCCCAGCGGCCTGATCCGCCGCGCTGCTTCGATCCCTCCAAGCACGGGCATGCGTTCATCAAGGATGGCCACATCGGGTCGCAGCCGGACGCACAGGTCCACCACCTCCTGACCATCGCTCGCCACCCCCACGACGCTCATATCCGGCTCGGCCTTCAACACCGTACACAACCCGATGCGCACCAGTTCAAAGTCATCGGCGATGACGATGCGCGTCGGGGTGTTCGCCTGGTGAGGATCGGCGTCTTCCATGGCAGCCCTCTCCCGCTCAGCGGCGATCAGGCCAGCGCGCTCCTTGCCGTAACGGCGGACGGAGCAGGTGGTTGGGAGTCCTCCGCTGTGATCCTGACGATCACGCCCAGGCTCTCGAGCTGCGCCAGGGCGCGGATGTAGCGTCCACGGGCCGGCTCGGGCGCGCCTATCGCCTCGAGCGCCGCGCCCAGGGTCACGTTGCCGTCCAGGATGTTCAACAGGCCAACCAGCTCGGGCGCGTGCAGAAAGTATAACCGGCGGTTGTCATACCGGTAGATCAACCCGCCGAAGCGCTCGGCCCGCAGGGCGGCGTATGGCGCGAGCCGGTAGATCGCGGTCAGTTCCATCGGCTGCCTGCCTCTTCGCCGGCTACAGCATTTCTCGCCTGCCCTGAACAGAGGCTTCCCGACCATCCGTGACCGGTAGGATGCAATACCGCAAAGGCTGGCATCACTACCAGGAACACGTTGCACCGTCGCGCCTCTGCATCAACCTTTCTGAGAAATGCTCTAGGCCGGGCACTTGATCATCTGGCCCGCGTCAACTTTAAGCTCCAGGCCGGTAACGTAGCGCGCCTCGTCGGAGACCAGCCACAGGGCGGCATTGGCGATGTCCTGCGGGTCTACCAGGGCCACGGGCAACAGATTGTCCTCGCGTAGCTGGTCAACCAGTTCCTGGCGGAGCATGCCGGCGGCGCGGGCCATCCCGGCAATCAGCGGCGTATCCACTCCCGTCGGATGAATGGTATTAACCGTAATGCCGGCGTGGGCCACTTCTATCGCCAGGCTGCGCGCCAGGCCCACCACGCCCCACTTCGCCGCGCAGTAATGGGCCAGCCCGGCCATCCCCTTCAGCCCCGCCACCGACGAGGTGATCACGATGCGCCCGCCCTTCCCGCGCTCCAGCATGTGGGGCACCACATACTTGATTGCCAGCCAGGCGCCCTTCAGGTTGACATCGAGCATGATGTCCCACCACTCCTCGGTGATGTCCCAGGTCATGGCCATATCGGCGACGCCAGCGTTGCAGATCAGGATGTCAATGTGCCCGAAGGCGTCAATGGTCTGTTGCACCGCCGCCTCCATCTCGGCGGCGCTGCGCACATCGGCGATCAGGCTCAGACAGCGGCGGCCCAGGGCGCGCACCTCCGCCGCCGTCACCTCCAGATCCTCAGGGGTTGCCAGGTGGTAGCGCGGGTACGGCAGATCGCGGCAGATGTCCAGGGCCGCGATGTCGGCCCCTGCGCGGGCCAGGGTCAGGGCATGCGCCCGCCCCTGACCGCGGGCCGCGCCGGTGATCAGAGCAACTTTACCTTCGAGTCGCTGCATCGTATCGCACCAGTTTCTTCTGCGCTGCACGGTATGAGATGAGGATGCTTCTGGGAGGGCGCAGCCCTCCCGAATTCTTTCGACGACCCGTTCGCGCCTCAATACACGCCACACATCCCGTCAATGCTCACTTCTTCGACCACCAGTTCGGCCAGGATCTCCGGCGCGTCCACGTCCGCCAGGGGCGTCTCAAGCCCGTCAACCGCATCAGCCTCCGCCAGGATCTCCGCGCCTGCTTCCAACTCCTCCAGGGCGGTCGGGGAGCCTTCCATACGAACCTCCTTCGCTCGTGCGCCACGCGATACACTACGCCCGCCGGCGCCGCATCGGATCACGCTGCATTTGTGGTAGATCTGGGTAGTCTGGACTGTAGCAGATACGCTGCCCCTCTGTCACCCACTGACCGTGCAAACCTTTCCTCAACGACCGGTGAGAATATCCCCCTGTCCAACTAGACAGGGGAAGGGAAAAAACCTATAATCCAGGTTATACCCGGTCAACCCAGGCAACTCAGGGAGCAGGCGCGGCGTCGCGCGCACGCGATCGTGTTGGACGCTTTCGATTGGGGGGAAACTCCCAGGGTCAGGTCTCCCGGTGACGAACGGGAGCTGATCCGCCCCGGCACATCGCCCGGCCAGGACGGCTTGTATGCAGGTTTGCAAGTTTACCCTTCCCGAAATTATTGTAGGTTGCGGCGTGCTTGAGCAGGCGGGCAAGGCTGCGCGGCGGCTCGGCGCCACCCGGGTGCTGGTGGTCAGCGATCCCGGCATCATCGCCGCCGGCTGGCTCGAACAGATGCTTCCGGTTATCGAGCAAGAGGGCCTTGATTTTGCGATCTGGACCGGGGTGACTCCCAATCCCAAGGACCACGAGGTCGAAGCGGGGGCCGCCTTCTACCGGGCGCAACGCTGCGACGCGCTGGTGGCCCTTGGCGGCGGCAGTTGCATTGACGCCGCCAAGGGCATCGCGGTGCTCAGCACTAACGGCGGTCGCATCCACGACTACGAGGGCATTGACCGCATCACCCGGCCGCTGCCGCCGATGGTCGCTATTCCCACCACCGCTGGCACCGGGGCCGATGTTTCCCAGTTCGCGGTGATTACCGACACCCGCCGGCGCATCAAGATGACGCTGATCAGCAAGTCGCTCATCCCCGATATCTCGCTCACTGACCCGCTGTTGCTCACCACCAAGGATGCCTGGCTTACCGCCAGCACCGGCATGGATGCTCTGACCCACGGCATCGAGTCCTACGTCTCCCTCGCGGCCACCTTTCTCACCGAAGTTCACTCCCTGCGTGCCATCTCCCTTGCCGTCGCCGGGCTGCGGCGCTCCGTCGCCAGCCAGACCGATCTGGAGGCGAAGGAGATCATGGCCCGCAGCAGCCTCCACGCCGGCATGGCCTTCTCCAACGCCATCCTGGGGGCAACCCACGCCATGGCCCACCAGGTCGGCGGGTTGCTCGACCAGCCCCACGGCGAACTGAACGCCATTCTGCTGCCGACGGTGATGGAGTACAACCTGCCCGCCTGTCCGGAGCGTTATGCGACCATTGCCGAGGCCATGGGGCTGCCCGTCGCGGGCCTGACGCCGATGGAGGCCGGAGCCATGGCCATCGAGGCCGTGCGCGCCCTGATCGCCGATGTGGGGCTGACCAAGCGCCTGTCTGACCTCGGCGTGCGGGAGCAGGACCTGCCCACCCTGAGCGCCAATGCCATGCACGATGCCTGCATGGCCACCAACCCGCGCGAGGCGAGCGTCGAGGCGGTGATGCAGTTGTTCTACGCGGCAATGTGAGGTCGTGGTATGGAAGACAGCGCGCGCGAGCATCTGTTGGAGAGCCTGATCGGTGTAAGCGCCTCTCGCCGCACCTACTACAGCGAGTACCGCGAGAACGAACGCCGGCTCGACCGGGCCATCGCCTCGGTGGCGATGATCTCCGGCGCCCTGTGCAATACCACCCGGGGCGTCGGGTGCCTGGCCCAGGCGGTGGTCGAGGTGGCCTTGCAGCACTTCGACGCTTCCCTGGCTGTGCTGGTGCTGCATGCGCCGGAGGCCGCCCGCTGGGGGATGCGCCGCACTGCCCGCGGCGTCGAGCCGCTTAACGCCGTCGCGGATCTGGCTGAGATCGAAGGCGCGATCACCCAGGTGCTGGGCCAGCAAACCCTGGTGATACGTGAAGCCGGGGCCGGGACGCGCGTCCTCGGCGCGCCGATGCTGCTGAGCGACCAGGTAGTCGGCGCACTGGTGGTGGCGCTGCAGGCTGGCTTTACGATGGACGAGCGCGAACTCTCGGTATTGCGCACCCTGGCCAACCAGGCCGCCGTGGCGGTGGAGAATGCTCGCCTGTACGAAGAGAGCGAACGTCTGCGCGCGCAGGCCCTGGCGCTCTACGAAGACGCCCTGCGCCAGAAGACCGAACTGGAGGAGAAGAACCGCCAGCTCGCCAAGGCCCGCCACCGCCTGGCCGCCGCCCGCCAGAACGAGATCCTCAACAGCGAACGCGCCCGCATCGCCCGCGACCTGCACGATAGCGTCGCCCAGCACCTGATCAGCATCGGCATGAACCTGGAGTGGTGCCGGGTGCAACTCGATCCTCAGTCGCCGGTCTACGAGCGCATCTGCAATGCCAAGGAGATGGCCCGCAGCGCCGTCACCCGCATGCGCGCGACGATTTTCCAGCTCTCACCGATCAACGGGTCCAATGGCGCGCCGTCGAGCCTGGTGGCGGCTCTGCGAGAACTGACGATTGATTTTGAGAAGACTACCAATTTGAGCGTACAATTGCAGACGGCGGACGTACCGCCTATGGTGAGCGTCCAGCTTGCCAGCGGGCTGTACTACATTGCGCAGGAGGCGTTGTTCAATGCCTACAAGCACGCGCGCGCCCGGCAGATCACCATTGCCCTGCGCTTCGATGCCGGCGCCGCGCACCTGGTGGTCGCCGATGACGGGGTGGGCATTCCCGACGAGGCCCTGAGCGCCGCCGCGGCCGAGGGCGCCGCGGCCCACTTCGGCTTGCGCAATATGCGCGAACGGGTCCAGGAACTGGGCGGCGCGCTGACCATTCTCCGCCCCCCCGGCGGCGGAACCGAGGTGCGGGTCGTCGTCCCGCTTCAGGATCTGCCGGGGTAGCCGGCTGGCAGAGGTGAGGTGGGTGCAACCTTGCAAGGTTGCACCGCAACCTTGAAGGTTGCACCCACTGATGCCAGATTCTTGAGGAACCCTTTGAACACTGTCCCGGGCCAGGAGGGACGTATGAGCAACCCCATTCGGCTGATGATCGTGGACGACCATGCCATTGTGCGTCATGGCCTGCGCTCAATCCTCGAATTGGAGCCGGGCATCATAGTGGTCGGCGAGGCGGGCGACGCGTGTACGGCCCTGGCCCTGATCGCTCAGGAACATCCCGATGTGGTGCTCCTCGACCTCAGCCTTGGCGCTCAGGGAGTGGAGGGCGGCCTCGAATTGTGCCAGAGCATCTGCGCCGACTATCCGCAGACCAACGTAATTGTGCTCACCACCTTCCTCGACGACCAGCTTGTGCTGCGGGCCATCCGCAGCGGCGCCCGCGGTTACGTGCTGAAAGACGTGGACGCTTTCGATCTGATCAAGAGCGTGCGCGCCGTCCATCGCGGCGAGTCGGCCCTCGACACCCGCACCGCCTCGCTGGTGATGAAAAGTCTCTCCAATCCCGGCGAATCGCGGGAGACCCTGCTTACCGAACGCGAACAACAGGTCATGCGCCTGCTGGCCTGCGGTCTCTCCAACCGCGAGATCGGCGAACAGATCGCCATCAGTGAAAGCACCGTTAAATTTCATCTTAGAAATATCATGCGAAAGCTCAATGTCCACCACCGGGCCGAGGTGGTCTATGTCGCCGGGAAGCTGGGGTTGTTGTAGGCTCGCGGTCCTCGCCCTCCCCTGCCTCGCTGCGCTCGGCGCCCCCTCCCTCTCCACCGCAGGTGGAGAGGGAGGGGGCCGGGGGGAGGGTGAGGAACAACCTCCAATGCCGAGTGGAGAGGCGCGGGGAAACCCGGCTTCTCCATGCTCTTGCCAGGAAAGGAGCAAGTATGATCGGCATCCTGATCGTCTCCCACAGTCCGGAAGTGGCCCATGGCGTGCAGGTCCTGGCCGGGCAGATGGCCCGGGGCCGGACGCCCATCGCTGCCGCTGGCGGCGCCCACGACGGCTCGCTGGGCACCTCGGTGGATCTGATCGCCGCGGCGATCGAGACCCTGCGCGGCGTAGAGGGCATTCTGGCCCTGGTGGACCTGGGCAGCGCCGTACTGAGCACCGAGATGGCCCTGGAAGCGGCAGGGATGCCCTACCTGATCAGCGGCGCGCCGCTGGTCGAGGGGGCGGTGCTGGCGGCGGTCGAGGCCAGCCGTCCGGGAGCGGACCTGGCCGGCGTGGCCGCCGCGGCCACCCGGGCCCTCGAAGCCAAGGGCCTGGACGTGTCCCCGCCAGTTGCTCCGGGTGGCCCCGCTGATCCCCCCGATCCGCCCGATGCCCCTGTCGTCGAGGCGACCCTGACCGTCACCAACAAGGTCGGGCTGCATATGCGCCCGGCCAGCGAATTCGTGCAGACCGCCGCCCGGTTCCCCTGCGCCATCCGCGTGCGCAACCTCGACCGCCCTGATCGCCCCGTTGGAGATGCCCGGAGCATCCTCGACGTCATGAAACTCGGCGTGCTCTCCGGCCACCGGGTGCACGTCCGCGCCGAGGGCGAGGACGCCGGCGCCGCAGTTGCCGCCCTGGCCGAACTGGTGGCCGGCAATTTCGGCGAGGGGTGACGCCTGGCCTCTCGTTTGCCGAACCTTTCCCCGGAGTGACGGTTCCTTACCCCCAGTCTATGGAACGGCGCGTTACCATGCGCCGGGGTACCGTAATTCACATGCACGGAGACAACGATGAACCCGCGCGTGCGGCAACTGGCGAAGGGCACGGTGGTGGCCCTACGCTACGGTTTCGGCGCCGTCTTCCTCTACGGCGCGTACCACAAAATCACCCGCGGCTGGTTGACGAGCACCGTGATGCGCGAGCACTTCGAGCGGCGCCTCAGCGAGATTGATCCCCACTCCTTCTCGGCGGCCTACCTCAAATACTTTGCCATTCCCTGGCATCGCCCGGTGGCCTGGGTGTTGACCCTGGGCCAGGTGAGCGTGGCCCTGGGCATGCTGCTGGGGTTGGCCGTCCGCCCCAACGCCGCCCTGGCCCTGTTTCTGATCAGCAACATCACCGCTGGCTCCTACTACAATGCCTCGATGCCCCCGTTCTTCGTCGTCGCGCTTTTGCTGATGGCCACTCCCTCCGGGCACTGGTTCGGCCTCGATGGCCGGCTCCACCGACGGTTTCCTGATTCGCCCCTGTTTCGGTAACATCTGATAGTTAATGCCCGCATCAGAACGCGGCAAACCGGCCCTTGCCCGGTCGCCGCGTTCGCCTGTTTTCCGCCCAGGATGCGGGTAGTGCTCCTCTCAGGTGTGGGGTTTTTCGAGCGAGCAGGGGTTGTCGGCATTCCCATGCGCTTACGGTCCTCACCCCCCTGCCCCCCGCTCCCGCGCGCAGGAGCGGGGGGCGCTGGGCGTCCCGATGCCCCGGATGGCGCATGCGAGCCGAGGATGCGCCGGAAAACTCTCCACCTGAGAACCTCGCTACGGGGGGGAGGAGGCAGGCGCCCTCCCCCGCCGGGGAAGGGTTGGGGAGGGGGCGAGGGTATAGCGAAAAACGTTGTTTACAAACGAATTAGTCATTCCCACGCGGTGATGGCGGGACGACCGAATAAGGAGAGGCAGGGACACGAGGGCCTTCAGCCAGGACGTTGGCGCAGCCTATGCTCGCCGCTACTCCGGTCTTGCATCCCAACAATGCTGTGCTACAATAAGTCCAATTCCGTCCAGACTTCTAACCGCATATGCAGATACAGAGGGGCCGCGTTCGGGAGGCTGCGGTGGGTTCTGGTTCTCCCAGGAGGACCCTCTGGCGCAACGCGCCGGTCCTCGCCACAGGCGCGACGACCGTTGGCGCGTGTCGTTGGTGAGAGGCGGCCATGCTGGACCAGATTGACCTCACCCTGGCGTTGAGCAAGCGCGAGTACCGCCAGGCTCTGCCCGAGTTGCAGGCGCGCCTGTTCGACATGGAGCAGGCCGTGCTGGAGGCGGGCGTTCCCGTCCTGATCATCTTCGAGGGGTGGGCGGGAACGGCCAAGGTCCGCACCATCAGCGTGCTCTCCAGCCGGCTCGACCCGCGGGGCCTGCGGGTGCACCCCATAACCCCGCCGCGCACCCACGAGCAGCAGTACCCCTGGCTCTATCGCTTCTGGCTGAAGCTCCCCGCCTACGGCGAGATCGCCGTGTTCGACCGCTCGTGGTATCGCGAGATGCTCGCCGAGCGCGTGCGCGGCGGCGACACGGCGCGCTGGCGGCAGCGCTGCGAAGATGTGGTGACCATGGAGCGCCAGTTGGCCGACGACGGGGCCGAGATCATCAAGCTCTGGCTGCACATCTCCAAGAAGGAACAGCGCCGCCGCTTCGAGCGCCTCACCGCCAACCCTCTGACCGCCTACCAGGTCACCGACGAGGACCGCTGGCAACACCGCCATTACGAAGAGTACGCCGCGGCGGTCGAGGATATGCTGGCGCGCACCAACGCGCCTGCCGCGCCGTGGCACGTCATTCCCGCCAACAACAAGTACTACGCCCGCGTAGCAATGTTCCAGGCCGTGATCGCCACCCTGGAGGCGCGCCTGGGGCGGCGCGCCGTCGTCCTGGCCCGCTCCGCCCAGTCCCAGGGCCCTGATGTCGCCAGCGGTGCCTTTCGCGAGCGCAACCACCTGCCCCTGCGCGATCCGTCCCACGATACGCTGGTGGTCCACAACTCTGCGCCCATCCAGCAACCCATCCCCGGCATCCTCAAACGGGTGGACCTCAGCCTGCGCATAGACGAGAAACGCTACAGTCGCGAACTCAAGCAGCTCCAGGCTCGCCTGCATCTGCTCGGATTGCAACTCTATTACCAGAAGCGCCCGGCGGTCATCGTCTTCGAGGGCTGGGACGCCGCCGGCAAGGGTGGCGCCATCCAGCGCCTGACCGCCGAGCTTGACCCGCGCAGCTACATCGTCCACTCCATCGCCGCGCCTACCGGCGAGGACAAGGTGCGGCACTACCTCTACCGCTTCTGGCGGCGTCTGCCGCCGCGCGGGCAGTTCGCCATCTTCGACCGCTCCTGGTACGGACGCGTGCTCGTCGAGCGCGTCGAGGGCTTCGCCCGTCCCGACGAGTGGCGGCGCGCCTATCTCGAGATCAACGAGTTCGAGCGCCAGTTGATTGATTTCGGTACGATCATCTGCAAGTTCTGGATGCACATCAGCCCCGAGGAGCAACTGCGCCGCTTCGAGGCCCGCCGGAACGTGCCCTACAAGGCCTGGAAGCTCACCGCCGAGGACTGGCGCAACCGCGAGAAGTGGCCGCTCTACGAAGCCGCCGCCGATGAAATGCTCCTCCGCACCTCCACCCCCGCCGCCCCCTGGACCATCGTCGAGGCCGAGGACAAATACTTCGCCCGCATCAAGGTGCTGCGCACCGTCGCCCAGCGTCTGGAGAGCGAGCTGGGCAAGGTCAAGCTCTGAGGTGAAAGCGGAACAGCGTTCGGGACGCGCGGTACGTGCGGGTAACGTAGCCGCCGGGAGAGCGAGGTCCTGGCTCCTGCCCCCGGCGGGGGAGGGTGGGAGTTCTCAGGTGTAGGGTTTTCCGGCGCCTGCGACGCGAGCATGCGCCATCCGGGGCATCGGGACGCCCAGCGCCCCCCGCTCCCGCGCGCGGGAGCGGGGGGCGGGGGGGTGAAGATCGTAAGCATATTGGAATGCCGAAAACCCCTGCTCGCCCGAAAGACCCTATACCTGAGAAGAGGTTCGGAGAGGGGCGTGCCGAGCGGAGCAAACCTATTGCTCCTGGAATGCTCTCCCCTCTACGACACCCGCTGTCCCGCGGCGATGAGCACCTGCTCCTCGCCGTGGGGCCGCAAACCGAAGCTCAGCAGCGTCATCGCCGCCGTCACGGCCGCCGAGGTCAGATAGGCCGCGCCCAGGCCCGTCATGCCGCCGCCGAACACATCGGCCACGAAGCCCAGTACGGCCACCACCAGCAGGTTGCCCACGGCAATCGCCACGTTGACCAGGCCCTGGGCCGCTCCGCGCTGCTCTGCCGCCACTTCGTTGAGCACGATGGTGCGCAGCGTGCCCCCGACCACGATGCCCACCCCGTGCCCGACGAGGAGAGTGGCGATGAGGAACATCCACAGCCCCGCGCCCGAC
Organism: Chloroflexaceae bacterium; assembly: GCA_025057155.1. Classification (NCBI taxonomy): domain Bacteria; kingdom Bacillati; phylum Chloroflexota; class Chloroflexia; order Chloroflexales; family Chloroflexaceae; species Chloroflexaceae bacterium. The sequence continues at coordinate 105,621 of JANWYD010000016.1, read as the reverse complement.
AGGCTCAGCAGCGCCGAACCAAGGGCCGCGTTGCTGAAGCCGATGATCATCACCCGGCGCGAGCCGAGCCGGTTGAGCAGCCGCCCGAAGACCACCGACCCCACCGATGAGGCCGCCACCATGGGCATCAGCAGCAGCCCGGCCCCCTCCGGGGTGAAGCCCAGGGCCGCCACCGCCACCGAAGAGACGAAGATCACGCTGCCCATGCTGAAGCCCGCCCCGACGCAGAGCACGTAGGTCAGGGCGATCTGCCGCGAGTTGAACAGGTCCAGCGGCGCCACCGGGCGCGCCGCCCGCCGCTCGGCGGCGATCAGCAGCGGCGCGCACAGCGCCGCGGCGCCCAGCAGGTACGGCCACAGCGTCAGGCCCGTCACCGTATCGAGCACCCGGTTGATGCCCAGGGTGAGGCACGAAAGCATCACGGCGATGATCAGAATCCCGGCCCAGTCGAGGGGCGGCGGGTTGCCTTCGGCGCGGGTGGCCGGCAGATTGCGCAGCCCCAGCCAGATCACCAGCGCCGCGATAGGCAGGTTAATCAGGAAGATCCAGTGCCAGCTTAACACCACCAGGATCGCCGAGGCCACCAGCGGCCCCAGCAGGAAGGCCATCCCCACCGTCGCGCCGATCAGCCCCAGGGCCTTGCCCCGCTCCGCTGGCGGAAAACTATCCCCCACCACCGCGCTCGCCAGCGGCGACACGCCCCCGGCGCTGAAACCCTGGATGGCCCGCCCGATCAGCACCATCCAGTACGTCGGCGCCAGGGCGATCCACAACGACCCCAGGGCGAACCCGGCCACGCACAGCAGAAAGACGGGCCGCCGCCCGTACCGGTCCCCCAGGCTGGCCATCAGCGTGGTGCTGCTCATGGTGAACAGCACAAACACAATCGTCAGCATCCCGATCTGGCTGTTGTCCACTCCGAAGGCGGCGCGCAGCGCGGGCACGGCTGGCGCGATCACCGCCCCATCGAGGGCCGACATGAACACCCCGACAAACAGCACCAGGAGGATGCGATTCCGGATACGGGCGTCTGCCACGCCAGCGCTACTGGTGGTCGTCATAGGTCCCTCCGCTATCGCTGACGGGAGGTATTATACCAGTGGAAGACGAGGCCTCTGCTGGAGGAGGGATGTGGGGACGATATGAGCGAATGGTGAGTGAGGAGTAGAACCCGCCATGAACGATACGCCACAGGCGGAATGCCCCCTGTGCGGCGCCCCGCGGCCTTTCGACCCGCGCTACCCGCGGGCGGTGTGCGCCGCCTGCGTGGAGCAGGCGCGCGACGCCGAGGGACGGCCGCTCGCTTTCTACAACGAAGGTCTCTCCGGCGGCTTCGTGGCGGTTGTCCGCGCCACCGGAGCGATCCATCCCGGCCACGAATGCTACATCTGCCGATTGGCGTGAATGCCCGGACGGGCGCCTGGTCGCTCCCGCGGGCGGATGCGCGTCTGCGGCGTTCCAGCTCTTGCCCGCCGGGCAGGGGCGCGGGGAAACCTCTCAGGTATGAGGTTTTCCGGACATCCTCTTGTCGCATGCGCCGTCCGGGGCATCGGGACGCCCAGCTCCCCCTTCTCCCGCTCAGGGAGAGTGGGGCAGGGGGGTGAGGACCGTAAGCGCATTGGAATGCCGAAAACCCCTGCTCGCCCAAAAAACCCTGCGCCTGAGAGCCCCCGCCGGGGGAGGGCGTTCGGCGCCTCCCTCCGTTGGGGGGAGGTTGGGAGGGGGGGGAAACCGGGCAAACCCGGTTTCCCCCCTACACTACCACCGGCCCCGCCTCGCGGCTGCGCACATACAGCGCCGGCACGTACCAGGCGTCCCGCTCCGGCGCGCCGACGTAGAGCGCGGCGCGGGCCTCGCCCACCGCGGCCTGCGCGCCGAGGCCGCGGGCCAGGGCCGCGTAGAGCGCCTCGACGGCCCGCAGCGCCGCGTCCGCGCCGATGCCGAGTTGCATCCCCAGCACCAGCGGCGCGCCCGCCGCGCTCAGCGCCGGAGCCACCCCCGTCAACAGACTCGCCGCCCCGCCCTCAATGCCCGCCCCCTGGGCCCCCCGGCAGGCGGCGAGCACCACCATGCGCGCCCCCCGCAGCGCCACCGCCACCCGATCAGCCTCCACCCGCTCGGCGGGCGCGCCGGGCGTCAGCGGGTCGAGCAGCAGCACGCCGCGCCCCTCGGCGTACCAGCCGTGGCCGGTGAACTGCACAATGTCGGGCCGGTATTCCATGGCGCGGCGCAGATCCTCCCGCGTCACCGGGCTGACCTCAAACGCCTCGGCCACGCCCCGCGCGCGCAACTCGTCCCACAGGCGGCCCAGCCGCGCCCGGGTCTCCGCCAGGTCCCCCGGCGCGCGCTGCACCTCTGGCACGAGCGAGAGGATGCGCAGGGGCCGCCCCTGGCGCGGCTCGAAGCGGGGAAGCGGCCCGTCGAGGTCCAGATGGCGGGTAAGCAGCACGGGCGGCGCGGCCCCGAGCAGCAGCGGCAGCCCCTCCCGCGGCGGCCAGAGCAACTCCCAGGGCAGGGCCGCCAGTTCGACCGCCTCGGGCGGCAGCAGCAGGCGCAGGGCCAGCGGGCGGCCCGCGGGGGCGGCCTGGCTGCGGACCAGGGCCAGGGCCGCCAGCCCCTGCTCGCGGACCAGGGCAGCGTAGAGGGCCTGCCCGACCAGGCGCGGCAGATCGGCCAGCGGTTCGCCGCCGGCGCTGAGCAGGCCCAGGGCGCGCAGGCGCTCCGCGTCGCCCTCGGCCAGGGCGAAGGCCGGGTGCTGGCGGCGCTCCAGGGCGCGCAGCACCGCGGCCAGGTCGCGCCCGCGGTAAGGCGCGGCCAGGTCGCTGCTGAACTCGCCGAGCTCATCGGCGCGCCAGCGCACCTGCGCCCCGCCGGAAGCGGGGGTGAACCGGAGGGTGAGCGTGATCGGCCCGGGGGCCGCGGCGGGGGGCGTGGCCTCCTCCACCGGGGCCGCGCGGGTGAAATTTCCGCCGCTCTGGTACACGCTCCCATTAACTTTCAACCCGACATTCTGAAAAACCACCGGGCCGGATGGCCATCGCGGCGGGGGCGCCGTGGCGGAGGGATCGGGCGGCAGGCCCAGCGTGATGTCACTGGCGGCCTGCACCAGTTCCCCGCCGACCTCCAGATCGCGGTTCTCGAACCTGGCCGGAGCGGGGGCGCCCTCAGCGGCGAGCAGGGCGTTCAACCGTTCCGTCGCGGCGCGCAGGGCGGCCAGGGCCCGTTCCTGATCGGCGATCTTTGCCAGCAGCGTCTCCAGGCCCTCCGGCCCCTCCCCGGCGCGGGCCGCCAGGCGGGCGATCAGGTGGCCGTGGTACTCCCGCCAGGCGGCCTCATCTTCGACAAGGGCCGTTTGCAACAGGCGCGCGGCGGTCGGCAGCAGGTGCGCCGCGACGAAATCGTGGGCCGGGTCATCGGCCAGGAGGGTATCGAGGCCCCTCCGTAGCTCCCGCTGCGCCGCCTCGAGATCGGCGGGCGGGGCGACCAGGGCCTGGTCGAGGGCCGCCAGGCAGGCCCGCTCCCGGCCATGCCCTGCATGGCCACTGTGACGCGGGGAGGGAGGCGCCCGCCAATGGCCACCGTGCCGGCGTCGGCAAGGAGCCTGGCCACCTCGGCGACGCGCTTGGGGCGGTCAATCGCATCCTCGGGCGGGGAGGGCGGCGGCGGCGGGATCCATTCGCGCCGTTGCACCAGATGGATGGTGGTCTGGTCAATGTAGTCGCCGGCGGCCTGGATCAGGTCGCCCTCGATCGTCGCATTTTGCACCGAAAACGACCGCCCGCCGAAGTCGTCCCGCAGGCCGGCGGGGGGCGGCGGGGCCACAACCGGCGCCGGCTGCGGCGCGGCGCCGCGCAGTTCCCGCAGCAGCGCGGCGCGGGCGGCGAAGCGTTCGCGGAGTTCGTCGGGCGCCTGGTCGGCGAGGGCATCGGCCACGCGCTGGGCCTCGTAGGGCTGGAGCAGGGCCTGCTGCGCCGCGAAGACCTGGCGGGCCGTGGCGTCGTCGGGGGCGTACACGAAGCTCAGCAGCGCGCGGACGACCGGGGGCTGGCGCTCCAGCTCCTCGCGCTGCTGGCGAGCCTGGCGCAAAGCCGCAACGTGGGCGCGCATGCGCTCGGCCTGGGGCGCGTCGCCTAGCTCGGCGGCGCGGTGCTCGGCGGCGTCGAGGAACGGCTCTTCCAGTTCAATCGGGATCGCGTTCCAGATTGCGACAACTGTCTGCCCGTCATCTGCCGCCTCGAGACGGGCGACATCCTGGGCGATGCGGGCGGCGGCTGCCTGGGCCTGGCCGAGCATCTGGCGCAGCGCGTCGCGGCGCTGGCGCAACCCCTCGGCTAGCTCAGCATTGCCCGCCAGTTCAGCCTGCGCGATCCGGTCCTCGACCGCCTCGAGGAAGGGCTGCTCCAGCTCGGATGGGATCTACATCCACAGGTGGCCCAGTTGCTCCGTGTCCTCGACCTCAGCGAAGGCAGTCAGATAGCCGTCGAGCCCTTGCGGCAGCGCCTCGGTCCGACGCGCCTCCAAGAACGCCTTCAGATCAGCCTTTAGCTGCGCGTCGGCCTCCAGGGCCTGCTGCAGGACGGCCTGGTCGGACCCGCCAGCGGCTTCCAGGCGCGCGCGCAGGTCCTCGGGCACATCGGCAAGCAAGGCCGCAACGACCGCATCGCCCAGGGCCTGCACCTGGGCCTGCACAAAGGCTACGAAACGCTCGCGAAGCTGCGGGTCGCTTTCCAGGGCGCGTTGCAGCGACGCCGCATCAGTAACGCCGGCGGCGTCGAGCAGGGCCTTGAGATCGGCTGGCAGGTCGGTCGCGCCCGTCTCATCGCTGGTCATACTGCCGCTCCCTGGTGGCGCCGCTGGGGTGTGACGAAACGTTCTGCACGTTCCCCTTCGCCCGGCGGCTGAAGCCGCGGGCTAGCGATGCGAAGCCCGCCTGCGCGGGCTCTACCGCATGTAATGCGTCATCTTCATCGGCCGCGGGCGAACGTCCTGCGAAGCCGGCCGTTCAGCTAAGCCTTCGTCCCGGCTCAGGCCAGGGCTCACGGCGAAGCCTGCGCCGGCTTCAGCAGGCTACGGAGGCGGCCTTCGCAAGGCAAGCCGGAGCCTTCGGGCTCCCGGCGGGCCGGTGGGCCGTGGCACGTGCAGAACGTTTCGTTACACCCGCGCCACCGCGCCGTGGGGGGTGTGGGGAAACCGGGTTGTCCCACGCCCCGGCCCGCGGAGAGGGGCCTTCTCAGGTGTAAGGTTTCCCGGCACATCCTCGCGTCGCATGCTCCATCCAGGGCATCGGGACGCCTAACTCCCCCCTCTCCCGCTCAGGGAGAGGGGGGCAGGGTGTGAGGACCGTAAGCGCATTGGAATGCCGAAAACTCCTGCTCGCCCAAAAAACCCTGCGCCTGAGAGGGGGAGGAGCCGGGAAGGCTGCACCATTCCGGAATCACTGCTATGAACGCGGCCGCAATGAAGATATAGCATATTCCGAAGGCCCATGGCAAATTACAAATAGAAGAGATTTTGCAGCGGCTCGTCTTGAGATTCCTCGGAGCCGGGGCATGATAACGACCTGCGCGGGCTATACCGGCTTTATTTCTTAACCATAGGCGGCCCTTCCCCGGGCGGCGCATTGGCGGATGGGGGAGGTGTCGTTGTAACGACTTATGAAGATGAAGAATTAAATCCGGCATAGCTCGCGCAGGCGGGCTTCGCATCGGCAGCCCGCGGCTTCAGCCGCCGGGCCACAGGGCGAATACCGGTTTATATTCTTAATCTTCATCAGTCGTTCCCTTCACGTGAAATTCATCGTGGCAACCATTTTGATATTTCCCCTCATTCATCCCGCCCATCAGCACGATCCCCCACAGGGCGCGTTCCTCCCCTCACCCCATCGAAGGGCGCAGGCGGCGCGAGATGCCGGCTCTCACGCTGTCAATACCAGCCCCGCTCCCGCTGGCGGCGCCCGCGCCCGCCTCGGGCGCATTGCATCCTGACCCTCGATCGTGCATAATAATGACTGTTTTATCCTGTCGCGCGTCAATCTGCTTCGTGCCTGACCCCTCTCAGGAGCAGGGTTTTGTGGCGCATCCATGGACTCAGATAGTCCGTTGGGGGCATCAGGACGCTCAGTTACGAAGCTGAGGTCGCCTCTGGCGGGCGAATCGCCTGGCCTCCACGCAGGTGGACGCTGCCGTCCGCGCTGGCGAACGGATTCAGCCCGTACAGGCGCGATTTATTAGTCTGTAAACAAAGTCTTTCGCTGAACTCCCACCCCCTCCCCAACCCTCCCCCGCTGGGGGAGGGCGCCCGGCGCCTCCCCCCAACGGGGGGAGGCTGGGAGGGGGGGCAACGTCGGGACTTTGCAGACTATTTATGAATCATCAAGAATAAATCCGATACAGCCCGCGCAGGCGGGCTTCGCATCGGCAGCCCGCGGCTTCAGCCGCCGGGCCACAGGGCGAATACCGGTTTATATTCTGAATCTTCATCAGCCGCCGGGCTACAGGCTGTGGATGATGCACAGCGCGTCCGGGAGAGTAGCACGGGGGATGAGGGTCGTCAGCGCGTTGGGATAAGGAAAATGCCCTGGTCGCAGCAAGGAGGTTGATCATGCTCGCCAGTTTTTCCATCGTGCCCCTGGGAGTGGGCGAAGAACTGAAAGAGTACATTGCCTCCCTGGCGCCGATCATCGAGGCTTCCGGCGTGCGCTACGCCATGGGAGCCATGCAGACCACCCTCGAAGGCGAGCCGGAGCAGGTGATGGAGGTGATCATGGCCTGCCACCGGCACATGCGCACCCTGGCGCCCCGCGTCCTGACCCACATTACGCTCGACGATCGCGCCGGGGCCGCCGACCGCCTCCAGGGGAAGGTCCAGGATGTCGAGGCCGTGCTGGGAAGGAAGGTGGCCCATGAGTGACCGCCGCATCGGCAAGCCTTCGCCGGGCCGTCTGAAGGCCCTCCTCAGCGGGCGCCTCGGCGCGCCCGCGCCCCACCTGCTCGTGCCCCCCGGCCCGGGCTTCGACGCTGCCGTGCTCGAACTCCCCGACGGCCGGGTCATGGCCGTCGCCGAAGATCCGATCTTCCCCGCCATCGGCCTGCCGCTGGAAATTATGGGCTGGTTCACCGTCCACATCGGGGCCAGCGACGTCGCCGTCACCGGCGTGCAGCCGCGCTACATGACCTACACCCTGCTCCTGCCCACTGCCGGCCCCGAAAGCGACGCGCAGACCATCATCACCTCCATCGCTGATACGGCCCTCGAGCTGGGCATCAGCATCGTCGGCGGGCACACCGGCTGGTACGACGCCGTGACCATCCCCACCATCGGCGGCGTGACCGTCTGGGGCTTCGCCGAACGCGACGCCTGGATTTCGCCCGGCGGCGCGCGGGACGGCGACCGGTTGCTCATGACCAAGGGGCCGGGGGTCGAGGCGGCGGCGCTGCTCGCCATTGTGTACCAGGACCGCCTCAAAGGACAGATCGCCGAGGAGCAGCTTGCCCGGCTGCGCCAGCGCGTCGAGCAGATCACTGTGGTCAACGACGCCCTGATCGCCTTCGCCTGCGGCGGCGTCCACGCCATGCACGACGCCACCGAGAGCGGCGTGCTGGGGGGCGCCTACGAGATGGCCGACGCGGCGGGCATCCCTGTGGCCATTGACCTCGATGCCATCGAAGTTCCGGCGGACATCCGCGAACTGGCCCGGGCCCTGGCGTTCGACCCCTGGCAGGCGATCAGCGAGGGCACGCTGCTGGCGGCGGTGGAACCCTCCAGCGTGCCGCGCGTTCGCGACGCCTGGCGCGCCGCGGGCATCGAGAGCTACGAACTGGGCTATTTTGACCGCAGTCTGGGGCGGAGCAGCGTGCGCCGCAACGGCGCGACCGTCGTGCTCGACGAACCGGGCGAGGACCCCTTCTGGGATCTTTACTTCGCCGATCTGCGCGCCTGAGCGGCGCCCCCGCCGGCCGGCAGGGGCAGGCGCGCCGGGTCCGTTGCCCCGCGAGGCCGGATCAGGCATAATGATGTCTGAGGCGACAGGCGAAGCGCGACGCCGTCCTGCAACTTTGCGCGATATAGCAGTCCTCTTCAGGTTGTAAAGCCCGGAGTATCAGACGTACCCGTCGAGACGCAGCGCGCTGCAAGGACGCAGCGCGCTGCGTCCTTATGCACGGCCGCTGTTTAGAGATGGCGTAGGACTGCTATATCATAAGTTATTGCAAGGCCGGTTCGTCCGCAAAGCGTAGATGGTGTTTGCATGGCAACAATACCTGAAGTGGTAGGCAAGTGTAAGGCGGCTCTGGAGAGCCATTATGGCCCGCGGTTCAAAGGACTGGTGCTGTATGGGTCAGTGGCCCGTCAGCAGGCAGACGCCATGAGCGACATTGATCTGCTTGTTCTGCTTGGCGATCCCTTCGACTATTTTTCGGAACTTCGCCGAGTTATAGGAGGTGCTCTACCCCATCCAGTTAGAATCTGAGCGTCTCATTTCCGCCAGGCCTGTTCTCGCCGATGAATTCGAGCGCGGCAGCCTTCAACTCTATCGCAACGCCAGACGGGAAGGCATACTGGTATGACGCCTGAGCGCGAGCAGGAACTCAATGCCTACCTACCGTAGCATAGAACAAACCGGCGTTTTCTCGAAGCGGGGAAGTTGCAATGACCGCACAACCGGCGCCCCACCTGACGCCCGCGGAGTATCTGGACCTCGAGCGGGCCGGCGAAGAGAGGCGCGAGTATCTCGCCGGGAAGATCTACGCCACGGCTGGCGGCAGCAAGCGCCACAATCGCATTGCCGGCAGCGCCTATGCCGCGCTCTATGCTCAACTGCGCCAGCGCGACGGCGTGGTCTACCCGAGCGATATGCGCGTCAAATCGGCTCGGACCGGGTTATACACTTATCCGGACATCACCATCGTGTGCGGTGACGAAGAGTTTGAGGATGACAACTTGTTGAGTCCAACCGTATAACCCGCAATCCAAAATCCAAAATCCAAAATCCAAAATCCAAAATCGCCTCACTCCAGGTGCCCCATCCGCCGGCGCTTGGTCTCCAGGTAGAACTGGTTATGGCAATTGGGCGTCGCCGGCACCGGCAGGCGCTCCAGCACCAGGATGCCGTAGCCTTCGAGTCCGCGGATCTTCTGCGGGTTGTTGGTTAGCAGCGCCACACTGGTAATGCCCAGGTCGCGCAGCATCTCCGCCGCTAGGCGGTAGTCGCGCCGGTCGGCGGGCAAGCCCAGGGCCAGGTTGGCGTCTACCGTATCGAGGCCCTGCTCCTGCAGGGCGTAGGCGCGGATCTTGTTGGCCAGCCCGATCCCCCGGCCCTCCTGCCGCAAGTAGAGCAGCGCCCCGCGCCCTGCCTCCTGGAGATGGGCCAGCGTCCAGGCCAGTTGCTCGCCGCAGTCGCAGCGCAGCGAGGCAAACACGTCGCCAGTGAGGCACTCCGAGTGCAGGCGAGTGAGCACGGGCCGTCCATCGGCCACCTCGCCGACGGTGAGCGCGACGTGCTCGCGCCCGTCGGCGTCGCTGTAGACGTGCATCGCATATTCGCCATACACGGTTGGCAGCCTGGCGCTGGCCACGCGCTGCACCGGCGGCCGTTCGAAGCTGATCATCGGAACCATCCTCCAGGCGGAGCGGCGCTCCGCGCTATGGATTTTTGGATTTTAGATTTTGGATTGCGGATTGACCGTGACGGAGGGATGGGGGACCGTGGTCTACTCGCGTGTGCCGCTACCAGTCATGCCAATTTCTGTTCATGACCCTGCGCGCATCACGCCATATCTCATCGGGGCGCCAAAAATCCAAAATCCAAAATCCGAAATCCAGAATCGCACTCGTCTGCCGCGGCGGGCGCGGCGCGCCCTGCCGGGGCCAGCCCGACCAGGGCCGCCCCCAGCGCCCCCAGGGCCAGCGTCCCCCCGCCGAGGTAGGGCGCGCCTGGCCCGAAGGTGTCGAACAGCACCCCGGCCAGGGCCGGCCCCAGGATGAGCGTCAGGCTCAGCACGGCCTGCATGCCCCCCATCACCGCGCCCTGGCGCCCCTCGCCGGCCAGCCGCGAGACCAGGCTGGTGATCGAGGGCGCCGCCAGGCCGATGCCCAGGGCCATCGCCCCGACCAGGGGGTAGAGCATCCAGCCTGCCGGGGCCAGGGCCGCGCCGCCGAGGGTCAGCGCCATCAGCCCCAGGCCGCCGCTCACCAGCCGGGCTTCGGCCAGGTGCGACAGCAGCCGCCCGAGGATCACGCCCTGGGTGAGCACCGCGCAGGCGCCGATAAAGGCGAAGAAGGCGCCGTTCTCCAGCGGCCCCCAGCCGAAGCGAGTGCTGGTAAACAGGGGCGCGTTGCTCTGCAAGCCGGCGAAGGCCATATTAAGCAGGAAGATCGCCACCAGTAGCGGACGCGCGTCGCGAAGGGCGAAGGCCGCGCCGAGTTGCCGCGCTGCCCCCGCCGGACGCAGCGGCGTCGGCGCGCGGCGCTCCGGCGGCAGCGACTCGGGCAAGGCGCGCAGGGCGAACAGGCCGTTGAGCAGCGCCAGGGTCGCCGCCAGCAGCGGCGGCACGCCCAGCCCGTAGACGCTCAGCAGGCCGCCCGAGGCCGGGCCGAGCATCAGGCCCAGCCCGAAGGCCGCGCCGATCAGCCCCAGGCCGCGGGCGCGCTCGGCAGGCGGCAGCCGGTCGGCGATGCAGGCCTGCGCCGTGGGGATGCTGGCCCCTGCCGCGCCGCCGAGGGCCACCGCCAGAAAGACCAGCGGCAACGCGCCGATGCTGGCCCCCAGGCTCAATACACTGTAGGCCGCGCTCGAGGCCAGGACTGCGCCGATCAGCACTGGCCGCCGGCCCACCCGGTCGGACAACGCGCCTAGCACCGGCGCCGCCAGGAACTGGAGCAGCGCGTAGAGCGAACTCAGCAGGCCCACCAGCAGCGCCCGCGCCGACCCTTCCGGCGCCAGGAACGGCAGAAGCGGGACGACCATCCCGTAGCCGATCATGTCCACAAAGACGCAGATGAACAGGATGGTCAGCGGCGAGCGGTGGTTGGAAGGAACGGACGGGGTACGCATCACCGGGCCACCTCCCGGATCAGGCGGCGCGCCTCGGCGGCAACAGCGGCGCTTACCGGGGCGCCTGTCGCTGCGATGGGCCGCCCGAAACGCACCTGTACAGTGGTATGCTGGAGCCAGGGAAGCATCAGTTGCAGGATGGCCGCCAGCCAGCGACGATCATCCGGGTGCTGGCGCAGGCGCGTGAGGGGATGCTTCACGGCCGCTGGCGTCAGCACGCCGGCCACGATGGCGGGAACCACTGTCACCGCGCCGGCGAGTTGAACGATCTGGTCAATCCCCTGCGACCAGCTCGCCACCGAATCTTCGGCGCCGGGGAGGCTCAGGGGGTCGGGTTCGATCCGCCCGGCGGGGAAGACAAGCAGCGCGCCCCCGGCGCGCAGATGCCGGGCCGCCCGGCGCGCCGTGGCCATGCGTGCGGCAGGGGCGTCGCCCACGGCAAACAACCGCCCGGCGATATGGGGCAGAGCGCGCAGAAAGGGGCGCGTAATCGCCAGCACGCGCAGATCCTCGCGGGGGATGCTGGCAAAGAGTGCGGCAGCGTCGAGCAATCCAGGGTGATTGGCAACGATCAGCGCTGGTCCCGTAGCGGGCGGAGGCGCTCCCCAGATCTCCACCCCCCGGCTGAGTTGCCCGCAGATCCACGCCCCGCCGGCGCGCAGCCCCTCGCGCCCGACCAGCGCATCGAGGGCCAGCACCTGATGGGCGAAGTTGCGCGCGGGGAGGTGGAAGAGCAAGTCGGCCAGCCCGGAGAGCGGCATCGTCGCAGTAACGCCAAAGGCCGAACGCAGATCGGCAATGTTGAGCCAGGTCAGATCCATCACCCTCGCAGGATACGTGCTTTGCGCTTCGAGGAGGGGAGCAGCAAGGTCGGAATCCATAATCGGACGCTCGTTGGCTGCTTGCGCAGCACCGAAGGAGGTTCGCCTGAGATCGTGTTTATGTTCGCCGGATGGGTACGGACCGCGGAGGGGCGCGGAGAGATTCAAAACGCCCATGCCCGTGCATTTCTCTGCGTATTCTGCGGTCCGTCTGGCTGCGTATGTTCCTGTGAGGGCCAGCCCCCCGCTCTAATCCATGCACGCACACAGAATGTATGATAGCACGATCAAAGCTGCCCTGGCTGCTCGGCGTGGCAGGTCGAGCTATGGGTCAGCCTCGCCCGCTGCGGGCAGCGTTTCGAGCGTGCGTTTAGATGCTTCCCATCACCGGGTCTGGCGCTATCGGGCGACAACCGGGCCGATATAGGTCTGGCGGCGCGACTCGAAGGTGTCGAAGAAGAATACGCCACGAGTGCCGTTGTCGATTCCAGCGACGGCCCCCAACCGGATCTGTTCGACGCGCAAGGTGTCGTTGTCGATTGTTGTCAGACTGGCCTGTTGCTGGCCATCGATCCAGAGGGTCATCCTGCCGTTGTTCGCGCCGGCGGTCGTCGCTGCCTGCCAGTCGATCTCGACGAAATGCGGGTCGTCGCTGATGGTATACCATCCGCTATTCGTCCAGGTTGAGGCATCATTGCTCAGCGAGGCGCGGATCTGGTAGGCGTTGTTTGAGCGGCGCAACTCCACTCGGAATACCGGCGTTGCGGCGCCAGAATAGCCGATTAGCACAAAGAAGGCGTCGCCATTTGTCATCGTGGCGCTATTGGGGTCGAGGTAGAACCGGACGCGATAGCGCGGTTCGGCGGCGGGAGTGGTATCGGTGACGTAGATCGCCCTGTTGTCGTTGATCGTCGCGGCCATCCCGAACGCCCCGTTGAGGGCGGCAGCGCCGCTGACGGCGAGGTCGCCGCCATCGCTGGTGACGGCGCTCCAGGCGCTGAATGAGCCTGTCTCAAAATCGTCGGCGAAGATCCTGTCACTCACCGCTGGCGGCGTGACCGTCGGTGTGCTGATGGCGGTCGCGGTTCGGGTCGGCGAAGCAGTGGGCGTGGCGGTGCGGGTGGCGGAGGGCGTGGCGGAGGGCGCGGGGGCGCCGGTGGGCGTGGCGGTGCGGGTGGCGGAGGGCGCGGGGGCGCCGGTGGGCGTGGCGGTGCGGGTGGCGGAGGGCGTGGGGGCGCTGGTGGGCGACGGCGCGCCCTCCGACGTTGGAGCGGTTGAAGTGACCCAGGTCGGGTCAGAGGGTTCGACGCTGGTCGAACGGCCAAGGGTCAAGGTGTAGCCATTGCCGGAGCGGTCGCGGGTGACCTGACCGCTGCCTTCGTTGAAGCTGAAGAGGGCCCTGGTGGCGGCGTCCACCGGCAGCGCGGCGCCGGGTGGCGTGAAACTGGCGCTGTAGCGCACTCCGCCTGACAGGCGCAGTTCGTCAATCTGGCCATTGAAGAACGGATAGGGCGCGAAGCCTCCGAGATTGAGCGCCGGCCCCGCGCTCACCTGCCCGATGGTTGCCGCTGGACCGGCGGCGCCGTTTGCAAAGATGCGGGCGACACCGGTCGCAGTGTCATAGGTTGCGGCGAGGTGATGCCAGGTATTGGCGGCAAGAGGGGTCGGATGCTGAACCGAGCGCCATGCCCCGCCGGGGCCGGCGAGCCAGAGCGTGGGACGCCCGCCGTTGAGTTCGAGCGACCAGCCGCTGGCGTCGTTGGCAATGGCGACGATGATGGCGTTCTGGGCATCGGTGGCCGGCCGCGCCCAGAGTTCAACGGTCCAACTGCCGGTGAGTCCGGCGATCGGGGGGCCGCTGGCCTGATTGGCGCCCGCGAAGGCGAGAGCATAATTGGCCGGAGCTGCGGCCAGTGTGGGCGTGGCAGTGCGGGTTGGAGTAGACGTGTTGGAGGGCGGCGGGGCGCCGGTGGGCGTATTGGAGGGCGGCGGGGCGCCGGTGGGCGTATTGGAGGGCGGCGGGGCGCCGGTGGGCGTATTGGAGGGCGACGGGGCGCCGGTGGGCGTATTGGAGGGCGGCGGGGCGCTGGTGGGCGTATTGGAGGGCGACGGGGCGCTGGTGGGCGTATTGGAGGGCGGCGGGGCGCCGGTAGGCGTGTTGGAGGGCCCAGGAGTGCTGCTGGGCGTGGGGGTAAACGTGCTGGTTCCTGTAGGAGACGGCGCTGGCGTATACGCGCCGGTCTGGAGGGCTACAATCGCGCCGTCCGCAGTACGCCAGTAGATAGCGCCGTTATTGATGATCACGCTGCGCACCGGCGGTCGCCAGTAGAGATCGTAAACTTTTTGGTTATAGTAGTAAACATAGTAACCAGGATCATTGACATAACTTTCCTCCGGGACACGCATACCGGAGGGGCAGTATCGCCGGATGCTATCACGTTCCGGGCAGGCCTCGGAGGCGAGCGTATTCACCACCGGGGCCAGTTCCAGAGTGCGAATGGGATTGGCATAGGTGGCGCCCAGGCTCGCCGAACGGTCGGTGATCCGCACACCGCCGAGGGTCATCCAGTGGGCATGGAACATGCTATCGCCCGCCATCGCCAGCACACCCTGCTCATCGGTAGGCACACGGATGCTGCCCTGGTTCTTGTAATCCTGCACGAAGCGGATCGCGCCGGTAGTAAGATCCATCTCTCCGAGCGTCGTATCCTCGCGCCCATCACAGACGCCGCCACAGGACTGGCGGTTGCGCCAGAGGAGGTAGGCCACCTCGCTCCCATCGTCCAGCCGGCGCACCACTGCCTGCGGGGGCGGCGAGTAGTAGATGCCGCCATTACCCATCGCCCCTCCCATCACCGGCGCCACATACCGGGGCAACCCGGTGACAAGATCGAGCACAAAAAAGGACTGGAAGCTCGGATTGGCCGTGAGGAAGCTGCGAATATCGCTGATTGAGGCAGGCGCCCCGCCGCTCGGCTGCCAGGTCAGGTTCCAATCGAAGAAGGACCGCACAATCACAACGTTATTCACATCGGAAACGACCGGGTAGGTGCTGACGAATACCGAGTTTGTCAAGGGATTGACGGCGCCGTTGACGACGGTGCGCCACAGCCGGGCGCCATCGCTCTGCCGCAGCGCATGTACGGACCGATCTTCTGCCAGTATGATAATCGTCCCGCCCTGGTTGGCGGAATATGCCGGCGAGCCGTGGAGCGCGGCGCCTGCGTCATAGCTCCAGACCTGCCGGAGCGTGCTCTTGTCTAACGCATAGAAGTAGCCGTTGGTTGAACCGATATAGATGTGATTAGCGACCAGGAGGGGGGCCATGAGGATCTGACCGCCGAGATCGACGAATCCGCTCACCACGCCGTTGGAAGCGCTCAGCCGATACACGCGTCCCCCCATCGTGCCCGCATAGACGCTGTTGGTTTCCGCGTCGTAGGCCAGCGTATTGGTGATACCCTGGCTGGCGGTCAGATCGGTGATCCAGACCTCGCGCCCGTCGGTTTCCGCGAGCGCCCGCACGGTGCCGTCGCTATGGCCCAGGTAGAGACTCCCGCCCCCGGCGACCGGCTGCACGCCCTCCGGCAGGGCCAGGTGGTTACTCGCCGGGCCAGCGTCGCCGCCGTTGATTGGCCCGTTCCAGATCCATCGCACCCGGCTTACGGCCTCAAGGGTTGTCGGCACATAGCCAGTACGCTGGGGTGTATATCCCAACTGGCTCCACTCCGCCGGCGCCGCCTGCGCATGCGGCGCAAATTCGATGCGTTTCGCCTGAACATACGCCGGAACCAGCAGTGCCAGCGCAACACCGAGCAGGATCAAGATCCGGAGTGCGAAGGCGCTGGTTGGTTGGTTTGTGCGGCGCACCCTCATCTGTCTCTCCTCCGACGTGGCCCGGTATGGCTGAATGAGTAACAAGATTCTTAATCAAAGAATTAATCAGAAATACGAGATGATAAATCATTGCAATAATTAGTAGTACTAAGTAAGTGCATATCTTAGAAACTACACAATGTAACAGATGTTTTTGAACATTTAAAATGACTCTGGACAATGGGATCTTATTATGTAAGTTGTTGTAGTAGTTTCTAAATTTTCTCATCACTGAGTGAAGAAACATCAACCAGCCACTGCGCGTTCGTTGCCAGGCTGTTGCCCCGGCGCAGCCGGCAACCTTCACCGCAGGTCTGCTACAATACGCGTTATTATCCTGTTGTAACGAGTTCATGCTGCGCGGGGAGGGCTTCTAGGCCTGCTCCCGCTCGTGCATTCCCAACCTTCGGGCGAAGAGGTGCTGTATGCAAGACCCGCTACGGATGATTGTCGTCGGGACGGGGGTGATGGGCCGCGCCTGGCTGGAGACGCTCCGCGCCGATCCGCGCTGGACCATCGCCGCCCTGGTTGACAGCGCGCCCGATAAGCTCAACGCCGCTGGCGACGCCTTCGGCATTCCCGAGGAACGGCGCTTCGGCAACGCCGACGCCGCCTTTGAACTGACGCCGGCCGACGCCGTGCTGGTGGTCACGCCGCCCGAGACCCACCGCGCCATCAGCGTGGCGGCATTGAACCGCGGCCTGCCGGTGTTCTGCGAAAAACCCCTGGCCTCCAGCCTGACCGACGGCGTGGCCGTGCTCCGTGCCGCCCGGCAAAGCGGGACGCCGCTGATGGTCGGCCAGGGGCGTCGCTGGCTGCCCCACATTGTCGCCCTGCGCGATGCAGTGCACCGGGGCTTGATCGGCGAACCGGGCTACATCACCTGCCAGTTCCGCGTTCCTTTCCGCTTCGGCGGCTGGCGCGACAGCATGCCCGAAGTGCTGATCGAAGATCTCGCCATCCATCACTTCGACACCATCCGTTTTATCTCCGGACGCAACGGGCAGCGCGTCTTCGCCCACAGCTTCCGCCCCGCCTGGAGCTGGTTTCGCGGCAACTCCTGCGCCATGGTGGACCTGCTGCTGGAGGGAGACATCCCGGTCAGTTACTTCGGGAGCTGGGTGGCTCGCGGCCCGCGCAGTTCGTGGGACGGCGAGTTGATCGTCGCGGGTTCAGATGGGGCCTTGCTGCTGCGTGAGGACGAAACGGTCTGGTTCTACCCGGGCGAAAGCGACACCCCGCGCCCGCTGGAGACGCCGCGCCTCGAACCGGTGGGCCTGGCCCGGGGCCTCGACATCTTCACCCGCGCCCTCTGGGGCGAGGCGGCCCCTGAACCCGACGCCGAAGACAATATCCACAGCCTGGCCCTCACCTCGGCGGCGGTGGCCTCCTCGCGCACCGGCCTGCGCGTGGACGTCGGCGCCCATCTGCGGGCGGCGGGCTGGTCGCCGGCGCGGCTGCGCCCGGGACGGAACGGCGCGTTACCTCGCGAGTGACCGCGTTGTCGCGCCCTCAACGGGATCGCGTATAATGGGCGACGAAGTCTCATTCCTGGAACCGCGCCATGCAACTCGGCATCTGGATTGACATTCGCCCGGAGCAGGACGCGCCGCGCCTCTTTGAGCAGGTGGCCGAGCTAGGCTTCGGGACGGTGCAGGCGCACTTCCCTGCCGGCTGCGACGCCGCCCTGGCCCGGCGCGTGCGTCGGGCTGCCGCCGGGAGCGGCGTCGAGATCGTCGCCGTTTCGGGCTACGCCAACCCGTTGCGGCCCGCCGACGCGCCGATGGGCTTCACCCAGGCGGCGCTGGCCGACCTGATCGCCCGGCTGCCCGCCCTCGACTCCCGGCGCGTCGTCACCTGGAGCGGCACCTACGCCCCGAACCTGCTGGAAGAACATCCTGAAAACCAGAGCGCGGCCGCCTGGGATGCCCTGCGCCGCGCGGTAGACGACCTCTTTCCGCTCCTCGACGCCAGTGACGCCATTCTGGTCTTCGAGCCGTTCTTCACCCACGTCCTCGATGCGCCCGAACGGATCGTGGCCTTTTGTGAAGAAATCGGCTCACCCTATGTGCGGGTGGTGCTCGATCCGCCCAACCTCCTGACCCCCGGCATGTGGCAGCGGCAGAGCGAGTTGCTGCCCCCCCTCATCGCCGCCCTCGCCCCGTATACCAGCCTGGTCCACCTCAAAGACATGCGCCTGCGGGGCGCGGCTCTCGATCTGCCCGGCCCGGGCGAAGGCGTGCTGGACTATCCCACCTTTCTGGGCGCGCTCGTCCGCGCCGAGATCAGCGCGCCGCTGGTGATCGAGCACGTCGCGCTCGAGCGAGCCGCCCGCGCCCGCCGCTTCGTGCTTGAGCAGCTTCGCTCGGCTGCGGCGCCGGCTCTCTGAGGTTACACACACGCAAGGGGCAACCGGTTTCCCCATGCCCCCACCTTCCCTACCCGACCAGGTAGGTCGAAACCGCCCCCCGTGCGGTCGTCCCGCCTGCGCCAGCGGCGTATACTGAGCACGGAGGACTACGTGATGTTTTGAACGTGGTTCCTGAGAGCGCACTGGTGTAGGATATGCAACAGCGGCCCGTTATCCTGGCAGTAGTCGGCGACAGCGCGGCGGGCAAAACGACGCTGAGCACCGGCATTGCCGCCATTCTCGGGCCCGACCGGGTTACGACGCTCAGCCTCGATGATTACCACCGCTACAGCCGGTCGGAGCGGGAACGCCGCTGCCTGACGCCCCTGCATCCCGATTGCAACCATATTGACCTGATGGAGGAGCACCTCCACTGCCTGGCCCGCGGTCAATCCATCGTCAAACCGGTATACAACCATGCCACCGGCGAAGTTGACGGGCGTCAGCGGCTGGACCCGGCGCCCTTTATTATCGCCGAGGGATTGCTGGGCCTGGCGACCCCCCGCCTGCGCGAACCGTACCACGTCAAGGTCTTTCTCGATCCTCCCGAAGAATTACGCGAACGCTGGAAGATCCAGCGCGACTGCGTGCTGCGCGGCTACACCCCCGAGCAGGTGCGCGCCGAGATCGCCCGCAGCCGCGCCGACTCGGTCGAGTTCATCCAGCCCCAGCGGGGCTGGGCCGACATCGTGGTGCGCTTCTATCCCAACGGCGAAGTTTCCGATGGTCACCTCAACGTGCGCCTGGTGCTCCGTCCCACGCTGACCTACCCCGACCTTGGGCCCGTCCTGGCGCGGCAGATCCAGCCCCCGGCCCTGCGACTGCGGGTTGGGCGCGACGAAGGGCGGCTCACCGAGATCTTCGAGATCGACGGGTCCATCAGCGCCGCCCAGGCCGCCGCCGTCGAAGAGGTCATCTGGTCCAATCTCCCCGGTCTCAGCTACCTGCGTCCCGAACAGATCGGCCTGTACCTCCAGGGCCGCGAGCTGTGCCAGAGCCACGCCCTCGGCCTGGTGCAACTGCTGATCGCCTACCAGCTCCTCCTGCGCGCGGGCCTCTCCGACTAGAGCATAACGGTAATCCCCGCCGGGCGCCGTTCTCAGGTGCAGGGTTTTCCGGCCCATCCTCGCGTCGCATGCGCCATCCGGGGCATTGGAACGCCCAGCGCCCCCCTCTCCCGCTCGCGGAAGAGGGGGGGCGGGGGGGTGAGGATCGCAAGCGCAGTGGAATGCCGAAAACCCCTTCTCCCGCGAACAACCCTGCACCTGAGAGGTCGGGCGCCGCCGTCCCCCTCCCGCCGCCGGAGGCGGACGTTGCTCGGGCTCTGTTTGAAACCTCAACTATTATTGACAAGAAATACACATTAGTGTATAATAATCATATCCCCCGGTTCTCAACTTCCTTAAGGCGCCGCCGCCGGAGTGTCAGTGCGTAGTGTTGCGCCAGAACACGAAAGGAGTCTGCGTGACCGTGTTTGCCCATCCAGCGCCGGACCTGTCTGAAGTGATGGAGGCCCTTGGACGCTGCTACGACCCCTGCTGCCGCGAGAAAGAGGTAAGCGTCGTTGACATGGGCCTGGTCGAGCGGGTGTGTATTGCCGGCTCGCAGGTGGATGTCGATCTTGTCCTCACCACTGGCTGGTGCCCCTTCTCAATGCACATGCTCACCATGATCGAAGAAGAGGTCGGCAAGCTGCCCGGAGTCGAGCAGGTGCGGGTCAACTTCACGTGGGATGTGCCCTGGTCGCCGGAGCGCCTCTCGGAGAGCGCCCGCGCGAAACTTCGCTTGCCTCTGGAGAAACTTCTGCCGCTCCGCGAGGCTCGCCTCGCCCGTGAGCGTGCGTCGGGTCAGGAAGGAGATCAACGATGATCGGCGATGCCTTCGTATTCGATTGCGTGTGCCACGTGTTCAACTTCGACAAGCGGAATGCCTTTGGCAAGCCTGGCGAGATGTTCATTGACCATCTCTACGCCTTTCACCAGGTGCTGAACGCCCCCGGCGAGCGCACGCTCACCCCTGAAGAGTACATGCGCGAGTGGAGTGTTGAAGAGATCGCGCGCATGGTCTTTGATGAGAGTCCCACCGATATGATCGTGGCCCAGCCGCTCCCCCTCACCGATCTCTTCAAGGATGGCCTCTCAAAGTGGGAGAAGTGCGCCGAGTTTGCCCGACGCTACCCCGATCGGGCCGTCTTCTGGGGGACGATCAACCCGCTGGAGGGCAAAAAGGCCCTGGATCTGATGGAGATCCAGGTCAAGGAGTTCGGCGCCAGAGGGTTCAAACTGTACAACGTGCGCTACGACTACGGCCAGCCCTTCCCCTGGCGCATGGACGATCCCCGCGTCGCTTTCCCGGTGTTTGAGAAGGCGCTTGAACTCGGCGTGAACCTGATCGGCGTCCACAAGGGCGTGCCCCTTGGCCCCCAGCCCATCGAGCATACCCAGACGTGGGATATGGACGGCGCTGCGGCGAACTTCCCCGACATCAACTTTGTCATCTTCCACGTAGGCCTGCCGTTCATTGATGAGGTGTGCTGGCAACTGGTGCGCTACCCCAACCTCTATGCCTCCATCGCCGCCACCGTTAACTTTGTCGTTCGCTCGCCCCGCGTCTTCGCTGAAAACATGGCCAAGCTGCTCTTCTGGTGCGGCGAAGATAAGATCATCTACGGCGGCGAAACGCCGATCTGGCACCCCCGCGGCGCCCTGAAGGCGTTCTGGGAGTTTGAACTGCCGGAGGATATCGTGCAGGGCTACGGCTGCGGCCAGCTTACCAGGCAGGCCAAGAAGAAGATCCTCGGCGAGAACTTGCTGCGCCTGCACGGAATGGATCCGCAGGCCACCAGGGCACGCCTCGGTCTCGCGGCGTAGGACCTGCAACCGGTCTCGCCGGCTCCAGCCGGCTATACTGACCTGTGGCTGATCTCCGGACCCTGGAACGGCTCCGGCCTTCGACCTTCCTGTCCATGCGCATCGGCAGGGGCGACCGCCCGGTTGCCCCCGCCGATGCGCTTCTTTTGGACCTGGCGTGCTATAATCCCAACATTCTCGCCGCAGAAGGAAAGGAACCCGCCGTGAGCGCCAAAAAGTGGTCCAGCCCGCCCCCGATGCAGATTGACGTCACCAAGACGTACCGCGTTACGATGGAGACCAATAAGGGCACCATCGAACTCGAGTTATATCCCCAGTACGCTCCGATGACGGTAAACAACTTCGTCTTCCTCGCCAACCAGGGCTTCTACGATGGCGTGGTCTTCCATCGCGTCATCAAGGATTTCGTCATCCAGGGCGGTGATCCTACCGGCACCGGCGCCGGCGGTCCCGGCTACCGCTTCCGTGATGAGACGATGGGCAACCCCCTCACCCACGAACGCGGCGTCATCTCCATGGCCAATGCCGGCCCAAACACGAACGGCAGCCAGTTCTTCATCGTCTACCAGCCGCAACCCCATCTGAACGGCAAGCATACCGTCTTCGGGCGCGTGATCAGCGGTATGGAGGAGGTGTGCGACAAGATCGTGCAGGGCGATCGCATGATCAAGGTCACCGCCACGGCAGTGTAGGGTCGGGGCCGGGCAACTGCAGGTCTGTGGAGGTGTGGAGATGTGGAGATGTAGAGATGTGAAGCACACCTCCACACCTCCACACCTCCACACCTCCACGCCTCCACACCTCCACGCCTCCACACCTCCACACCTCCACACCTCCACACCTCCGGCTCCAGTGTGCATCCCCTGAACATTTCCTGTGTTGCGGCCTCTCCCATTGACGCAACCATTTCCGCCACTATAATCTGTTCTTAACGCAACCCCTTTCCAGGCTGCGCCTGCCGGCAGTGTGACCAGAACATGTGGAAAGGGGCCGGGGCTGCATCTACACAGCCCGTATTCCAATCCCGCCCGGCGGGTTACGGGGTGCACACCCCGCGGAAGCTGGTCACATCTTGAAGGCGGCGCGTTGGACACGTCGAGGAGGACAGCCATGCGACCGTACGGACCGGAAAGGATACACAACATCGGCATATTTGGTCACCTCGGCAGCGGGAAGACAACGCTGGCCGAGGCGATGCTGATGACCGCACACGCCATCCCGCGCATGGGGCGCGTCGAAGATGGGTCAACCGTGAGCGATTATGACCCCGACGAGCACCGGCGCGGGATGTCCGTTTCCCTCTCCGTGCTCCCCCTCGAGTGGCATGATGACAAGATCAATCTGATTGACACTCCCGGCTTCGCCGATTTTGCCGGTGACATCGCCGCGGCGATGCGCGTGGTGGATGGCGCCGTGATTGTGCTTGACGCCGCCGCGGGCGTCGAAGTCGGCACCGAGATGGTCTGGGAGATGGCCGTTCAGCAGAAGGTGCCGCGCATCTTGTTTGTCAACAAGCTTGACCGCGATAATGCGAATTTCTACCGGGTGATCGAGCAGGCCCGCGAGCGCCTCGACGCCGCGGTGATCCCGATGCAGATCCCCATCGGCGCGGGCAAGGAGTTTAAGGGCATCATCTCCCTGCGGCAACAGCGCGCCTGGATGATCTCGCCCAAACACAATGGCGACTTCATCGAGGCGGACGTGCCTGCCGAACTCGACGCCGTGATGCACGAGTGGCGCACCGCGCTGATTGACCGCATCGCCGCCACCAATGATGAGTTGATCGAGCGCTACCTGGAGGGCGGCGAGGACGCCCTGACCCGCGAGGAGTTGCTGCTCGGCCTCCGCACCGGCATCGCCGACGGCTCGATTGTGCCCGTCTTCTGCGGCTCGGCCCTGGAAGTGGCCGGCATCCAGCAGTTGCTCAATGGCATCGTGGATAGCATCCCCGCCGCTGCGCGCCAGGAGGTGGCGGCCACCGACCTGGCCAGCGGCGAGCTGATCACCCTGCGCCCCGCCGCCGATGAGCCGGTGACGGCCCTGGTCTTCAAGACCATCGCCGACACCTACGGCAAGATCAGCTACTTCCGCGTTTACTCCGGCCAGGTGCGGGCCAACTCGACCCTGGTGAACAGCCGCACCCGCAAGGAAGAGCGCGTCGGCCACGTCTACAGCGTCTTCGGCAAGGAGCAGCGCGACGTGGAGAGCATCGGCCCCGGCGATATCGGCATGATCACCAAACTCGCCGAAACCTCCACCAACGACACCCTCTGCGCCCCGGGCCGCCTCCTGCAACTGGAGCCGATCGCCTTCCCTGCCCCGGCGTTCATCGCCACGGTCAAACCGCGCAGCCGCGCCGACCTCGATAAGCTCAGCAGCGCCCTGGGCCGCATGGTCGAGGAGGACCCCACCCTGGTCGTCTCCCGCGACCCGCAAACGGGCGAGACCCTGCTCGCCGGGCTGGGCGAGAGCCACCTGCAGATCGTCGCCGAGCGCATGAAGCGCAAGTTCGACGTGAATATTGACATTGACCTGCCGCGGGTGCCCTACCGCGAGGCCATCCGTGGCCGGGCCGAGGCCCAGTATCGCCACAAGAAGCAGACCGGCGGCGCCGGGCAGTTCGCCGACGTGGCGCTGCGGGTCGAGCCGCTGGAGCCTGACCCCAACCGCGAGGACCCGCTGGAGTTTGTCAATGAGATTGTTGGCGGGGTAATCTCAAAGGGCTTCATGCCGGCCATCGAGAAGGGCGTGCGCGAGGCTATGGCCGAGGGCCTGCTCTCGGGCAGTCCGATCACCAATGTGCGCGTGGCGGTCTTCGACGGCAAGGAGCATCCGGTTGACTCGAAGGAAATCGCCTTCAAGATCGCCGGCAAGGAAGCCTTCAAGCTGGCTGCCCAGAAGGCCGGGGTGTACATCATGGAACCCATCTACACCCTGGAGATCGTCGTGCCCGATCAGTACGCTGGCGACGTGATGAGCGATATGAGCTCGCGGCGCGGGCGCGTGCTCGGCATGATGCCCGCCAGTAACGGCCGCACGGTGATCAGCGCCCAGGCCCCCCTCGCCGAGGTGCAGCGCTACGTCACCGACCTTCGCGCGCTGACGCAGGCCCGCGGGCGCTTCTCGATGCGTTTCTCGCACTACGAGGAGGTGCCCGGCCACCTGGTTGACGCGATCATCGCCCAGCACAAGAAAGAAGTCGAAGCCGCCAACGCCCATTGATGGCGCGCCAGCCTTATGCGGACTGGGGGCGGCTCAGCCGCCCCCAGTGTTTGTTGTTTAGAGCGCTGACTGGAATCCTTGATCCTCTGACGACCCTGAGCTGCGTGGTTCGCTGCGCTCGCGCCGCCATCGTTGCGGGTCAATCATGTCGAGAAGCGCTATCGAAGAGCTCCATCTTGCCTGCTTCATACGGGGGCAAGCCTCAATCAGAACTGCCCTATCGGGCGGCCTGGCCGCTCCGAACCCCGCCGCAGCAGTGGAGATTGCACTGGCCCTGCGGAGGGGATGATGAGAGAAAGCGCGGCCCCCACCTATGCTACAATGGTTCGCGCCGGGATAGTTCCGCAGAAGGAGATCCCCTATGAACAAAAAGACCATCCGCGACGTCGAGTGGGCCGGCAAGCGCGCGCTGGTGCGCGTTGATTTCAACGTGCCGCAGGACGAGGCGGGTAACGTCACCGACGATACCCGCATTCGCGCCGCGCTGCCGACGATTCGGTACCTCCTGGAGCATGGCGCCAACGGTGTGGTGCTCATGTCGCACCTGGGCCGCCCGAAGGGCAAAGTGGACCCCAAGTACAGCATGCGCCCCGTCGTCGAGCGGCTCTTCGAGTTGCTCCCCGAGGCGCAAGAGGTGCGCAAGACCGAGGCGATCACCGGTCCTGCCGCCGAGGCCGCCGCGGCTGATCTCAAGCCCGGGATCGTCTTGATGCTCGAGAATACGCGCTTCGACCCCCGTGAGGAGAAGAACGACCCGGCAATGGCCGCCGAACTCGCCCGCCTCGGCGATGTCTTCGTCAATGACGCCTTCGGCGCGGCCCACCGCGCCAATGCCTCCACCGAGGGCGTGGCCCACTTCCTGCCGGCCGTCGCCGGCTTCCTGATGGAGAAGGAACTGGAGTTCATCGGCGGGGCGCTGGAGAACCCCAGACATCCCTTCGTGACCATCATCGGCGGAGCCAAGATCAGTGACAAGATCGGCGTGATTGAGAACCTCCTCGGCAAGGTGGACGCGTTGCTCATCGGCGGCGGCATGGCCAATACCTTCCTCCTGGCGCAGGGCAAAGCCGTGGGCGACTCGCTGGTGGAGCCGGATAGCCTCGACGTGGCTCGCGACTTGATCGCCAAGGCCCAGGCGGCCAATGTGCGCCTGTTGCTGCCGGTAGACGCGGTGATCGCTGATGCCTTCAGCGCCGATGCGCAGACGCGCGTGGTCAGCGTAGACGCCGTGCCTGAGGGCTGGCGCATTCTCGATATCGGCCCCGAAACGGTGAAGCTCTACAGCGATCAGATCGGCCAGGCGCAACTGGTGATCTGGAACGGGCCGATGGGCGTGTTCGAGATGACTTCCTTCGCCGCCGGCACCTATGCCATCGCCCAGGCCATGGCCGCCGCCTCCGAGCGCGGCGCGACCACAATTGTGGGCGGCGGCGACTCGGTGGCCGCTGTGGAACAGGCCGGCCTGGCCGAGAAGATGTCCCACGTTTCGACCGGTGGCGGGGCCTCCCTCGAACTGCTCGAAGGCAAGGTGCTGCCCGGCGTGGCTGCGCTCCAGGATAAGTGATCGCCGCCGGAACCAGAGAACGCGACCGTCCCCTGCATCGCCGCCGGGACGTATCGTCGCCGGACGGATGGAATGGATGGCCGCCAGGGGGGCGCGGGCGCCCGCGCCCCCCGGCGCATCCTGCGCCGCCCGGAACCGGGGGCCGGTCCCGGGGGCGACGGGGGGCCGGCCCGCGCCCATAATCGCATGCCCGTCCCGTGGGCGACGGAGAGACGGCGCGGCGGGCCGTCTCTCCGTTTTGTCGCCGGGGCGCTCCGCGTATCGCTGGCCACCCTCGGACGGGTAGCGAGGCTGGCTTCCGGCGAAGACGACCAGAACCGCACGTACCATCAGCTATCGGAACACTATGCCGACCTGAGCGCCGTATCCTCGGTAGTTGCGCGTGCGCGCCGCTTGCCGAGCTCGCCCGCTCCCGGCAACAGGAGCGCCAGCATCAACGTTGCGGCTACGAGCACCATTACGAGGTCCCGGCAGCCGGACCCCCTCCGCCGCACGGGCCAGCATCAACGTTGCGGCTACGAGCACCATTACGAGCACGTCGGGATCGCTCGCGAAATGGCCGGTGGCGACCACCATTGCCGCGGCTATGTTGCGCTGGGCGGTGCCCAGGGCAAGCACCGGTCGCGTATCCGCAGACGTGCCGAGGAAGTAGCCGAGCACAAAGCTGCCGACGATAAACAGCAGCGCAGCGGCAAGCGCGCCACTCCCGATGGCGCCCAGGAGCGTGCGCCAGTTGAGCAGCAGACTGGTTGCAAACAGGCCGATCAGACCCACGTTAGAGGCCTGGGCGAAGTGCGGTTGCAGGTCGGCCGCGATCTCGGGGTAGCGAGATTTGATAAACAGCCCGATCCCCAGCGGAATGAGCATCAGGACGACCAGCGACGAGGCGATATCTACAGGATTGACGCTCACCCCCGCCAGCAACAGCGGCATTACGAGCGGCATGTACACAACTGTCGCAACCATCAGCAGCACCATCAGCCCGACCCCAAACGGCACATCGCTCCTGGCGAGTTGCACCAGCTTAGGCAGGAATGGAGCGCCCGCAGCAGTGGAGAGCAGAATGAGCCCGACCCCATACGACTCGTTCATTGGAATGACGGCCCGTAGCAGATAGGCCAGCAGCGGCGCCAGCACAAAGTTAGCGAGGAGCGCCCGGGCCACCAGCCCGAGGTCGGTCAGGGGATCGACGATCTGCCGGATCGTGAGGCTTAACCCAAGGGATAGCATGCTGCAGACCACAAATATGAGCGTGAAGACGTTCGAGAGGGTCGTAAGTATCTCCGCCATTTACTTCTCCTGTCTGACGGCGCCTGAGGGAGACGCCCGATGTTCCGCATCTGACCGACTGCCTGGCGGCAGTTTGCTAATCCCTGGCTTGGTATTGATGCGCCTGCTGTGGTGAGCCAGACGATCAACTCGACCGCGAACCAGACAGCGATCCCCGCCGACGGATGCGATACGGCTGATCCCTTGCGAGCCAGGGGCTTCCATAATGTCAGCCCTACCACAGTAGCAGCTACGGTCAGCAGAGTCAACACGATATCGCCAGTGATAGCAGATCAATTAAACGAGGTCACGCGCGGGGTGGAGAGGTCTCAGGAGGAGGCAACCACTTTGTCAGACCTGTGCGATCCGAGGGTTATGAAGATTAAGAAAAGAATCCGGTATACCACCAGCATCCCTTTGGCAGCATCACGCGCTGCGGGCTAAAGCCCTCGCTTAGAGCTTGGAAGCCCCGCATGGGCTTTCGCGACCTCAGCCAGGGCTTATGAAGATTAAGAATTAAATCCGGCGTAGCCCGCGCAGGCGGGCGTCGCATCCGTAGCCCGCGGCCTCAGCCGCCGGGCTACGGAGCGAATACCGGTTTATATTCCTTCATTAGCCCGCAGCGTTCGGCGATACCGGAAGATGTTCTTACATTGCCCTACGGGCTGGCCTGCGTGGTGTCCATCTGCGCATCGGGGGGCCAGGGCTGGAGATTGCCGGCCCGATCGCGGGCGCGCACCCGAAAGGCGAAGTGCTTGCCTTCATCGGGGCCGAACCAGGCCGTGGTCAACTCCACCTCGCGCTTCCAGTCGGTCCAGCCGCCGCGGGGCAGCATGCGCACCTGCACATCGTAGCTGGCGACGCCGCTCAGGTCATCGGTTCCGCCCCAGGTGATCTGATAGCCGTTGCCCTTGCGCTGAATGCCTGTCACCCGCGCGGCGGGCGAAGCGCTGTCCTGGCGCAAGGCCCACGACAACACGTCGTAACGCACGACGCGGCGTTCGTCGCCTGTCAGGGCGCTCAGTTCCACCATCGCGCCGCTCGCCCCGAAGAGGAAGGTTCCCAGCGTTACCCACGTTCCGGCGCTGGCCTGCTGGTCAACCCGCGCCTCGCTCACTCCGCCGTCGTGGTGGATGACATAGCGGGCGGAGGCGGTGGCGCGTTCGCCGCACTCGGGGATGTAGGCCCGCAGTTCGTAGAACCCCGCGCCCGGAAGCTGAGGCGTCCATGCGGCGCTGGCGGCAGCCTTCGAGGGATCGCCGGTCGAGTAGGTCCAGGCGTGGGCGCCGCCAAGACCGCAGGCCGCCTCGGACCAGGGGGCGCCGCCGGGAGCGAAGCCCGGGTCGGTATTGTCTACGGTAACAGCGCCTGGCTCCACAGTAACCGGTTTCGGAGGGCGCGGAGGCGGCGGGGGAGCGGGGGCGGGCGCGGGCACCTCGATAGGCACGGCGTTGCCGGGTCCCGGATCGGCGCCCAGCCAGAGGAAGGTTACGTCCACCCAGTCGTTGCGGGTCATGCGCAGATCGTCCCAGAATGTGCCATCGGCAATGTCGATGCCGTTGGGGTCCTGGATGCGGCGCCCGCGTTCATCACGGCCGCCGTTGTAGCCATGCAGGAAGGCGGCCTGGGCCATGGGCATGCCTACGGGGAGATCCTTATAGCGCCGGTTGACGTTCCAGTAATCGTCGTTGGTGTTCCACGGGCCGACGTCCCAGACGGGCACAACCACAGTGCGGCCCTGGTAGGTCAGGCGCACGCGGAACTTGTCGGAACCGCGGGGGGAGAGGACAGTCCACGAAGGCAGGGCGACGAAGCGGTCACGCGGCTGGATGATATGGCCATTGGCCGTGCGGCGCCCGACCAGCCCTTCGCGAGTGGCGAAGATGCGGTAGGTGGGCGCAAGGGCCGGTCGAGACTCCTCGGCGGCGGGCATAGCCTCAGCCGGAGCGGTCAGGGCGGCCATCAAGGCAAGGATGGCGAGGCCGAGAAGGTGACGGACATGGCCTGCGGTCATGTGCTCTCCCGGGACGATCTGGTTAACCGATCCCTGCTGGCAGGGCGCCCCCTCATTCCACAGTAAGATTCGTCAACGATGGAATAGCTGCGAACCAGATCGGCCCGCTATTGAAAGGCAGCTCCCGGTCGTAGCGATCGAAGAGTTGCAACTGGGCGAAGCCGGCGCCTTTGCGCCAGGTAGCCTCGATCATCCGCCCGTCGAAGAACACCCGCGCCGGCCCCTGACCGATCACATCTTGTTGAATGCGTTGTTTGGGATCGCCAGGAATAGGGCGCTCGGGCACTTCGAGCACCACAATGTTCTTGAAGCGCAGTTGCTCGCCGGTGGCGGCGTCCACGTGCGGGCGCTGCTGGCGGAAGTAGAGATAGCTGTTCGTGGTCCGGTCATAGCGCCAGCTCACGTAGGACTCGGGGTAAATGAAGTAGTAGCTGATGCGCTGGGCGCGAGGAGTGGTGGCGGGACGGTCGCTTTTAATACGAAAGCCAATCTCGCGCAGATCAGGCTGATTGGCCCGACGCTGATCGAGGAAGGCGGCAATACGGGCGCTGGAGGTGTAGAGATTGTGGGGCGCAAGACGATCGGCGCTGCGCACGAAGGCGGCGCTGGCATCATTTTTCAGCGCGTCCATATCCACAATCTCGACCGAAGTTGCGGCCATGGTCAGCGCGTCGGGGGCGCCGCCAGCATGCACATAGACCCCGCGCAGCCCCCTGGCCCATTCGACGAAGTAGGCGCGAGCGCTGCGCACTGGCCCGATGGTCGCCAGATCCGGAGTGATGCCGGGGAAATAGACCGCCATGTAGCGGGTGATGCCGTACTCGGCGAGAGCCTCGAAGACGATGGCCGCCCGGTTAAGGCCCGTCTGGGGATAGGCTTTCGGGTGATTGTCAATCATCACCGTGTAGGGCCGGCTGGTAACGCTGCCACGCGGAATGGAAGCCTCCGCTGCGCTGCGAGGCAGCGTGGCGCCGGCGGCGACAGGCGCTCCGCTG
Source organism: Chloroflexaceae bacterium (assembly GCA_025057155.1). Lineage (NCBI taxonomy): Bacteria > Bacillati > Chloroflexota > Chloroflexia > Chloroflexales > Chloroflexaceae > Chloroflexaceae bacterium. Next base: position 75,530 of record JANWYD010000016.1, on the reverse strand, counting down.
GCGAGAAGGGCAAGCGCCAGGCCCATCACCAGGGCGACGCGACACGTGGTTCTGAGCATCCCCTCGTCTTCCTTCCGCTGTCGTGGCGGTATGCGTGAACGATGCCATTCTAGCATAAACCTTGCTTCAGATAAAGGGGTGAGTTTGTTAGCAGGTTGTAAGTTCTCTGTCATCCTCTCGTCACTTACGACTTCCCTTCGGATAGGGGGGTGTGCAGTAGTCTACCCGCAGGTGGAACGACGCCGTATGGGCTTATGACCGTGACCTTCTCCTTCGCGGAAGGCGCGGCGCCAGGAGGTGAACCGTTAACCCAGACAGCCTCATGCGCTTCAGTAATCCCAACTCAGCACAGGAGAACGATAATGCTCAAAGGTCAGCAATCGGTGGCAAGGATCGTTCTTGTCTGCTTCACTGCGGCTCTGGCGCTGCTGATCGGCGTGTGGACCTGGCAGAGCGCCGCCAGTTCGGCCAGTCTGATCGCCACACCCGCAAAGCCCCGGCAAAACGACACGGTCACCCTCATCGGTTCTGGTTTTTCGCCGGGAGAGACCGTGTCCATCTGGATCACCTATCCCGACTTCTCGGTCTTTGGCGTCGCCGAGGTCGTTACTAACGGCGACGGGGCCTTCAACTTCCCTTACGTGCCCGACTTCCTTGGCGCAACCTTCACCCCGGTTGGCCGCTATACCTATACCGCCTTCGGGCAGAGCAGCGGGCGTGAAGTCTATGCCTCAATTGAAGTCAGCATCGGACAGGCGCCTGGCCCATCGCCGAACGTGACACTGAGCGTCCATCCGGGGGGTGATCGGCAGGGGCGCACCTTCATCTTCCGCGGCAGCGGCTATCGCACCAACGAGCCGGTGGCGCTCTGGCTGCGCTATCCCGATGCGACGGTGGAAGACCTGGGGCGGACGCAGGCCGGCCCGAGCGGGCAGATCGAGTATGTGCTGAAGGTCACCGGCGTTCCGGTTGGCCGCTACGCGCTGACGGCGCGCGGCGTGAACAGCGGCGCGAATGGCATTGCCGAGTTTGATGTGCAGGTGGCTGACCTGACCGTGCCTGCCGGCCGCGCCAATCTGCGGGTCGAGTCCTCGCCCGATGACCAGCGGAGCTACGCCGTCTTCAGCGGGTGGGGCTTCCAGCCAGGGGAAATCGTGACGATCTGGGTCACCCTGCCGGATTACTCGACCCTGTGGATCGGGGATGTAGTCGCCGATGCGGGCGGCGCCTTCGTCGTGACGCTTTACCTGAGCGAGCAGGCGCCGGTCGGTCTGCGCACCTACACAGCCTATGGCAACACCAGCCGCCTGCGCGCGACGGCTGAGTACCGGCTCGTGCCCGGCGGCGGGCCTGGCACAACCCCGGTCGTTACGCCGGTGCCGGATAGTGTGTGCAGCGGGGCCGGGTGTCTCTGAGAGAACAGTAGCGCGCCGGATGCAAGGGGGTGGGAGGGTGCAGCCCTCCCACACAGGATAATGTTCATGTCCGCCGAATACGTCTGCGCCGCAGAGCAGTGCAAAGAGCTTCAAACGGCGCATCTGCTATGTTTCTCTGCGTGTTCTGCGATCAATCCGAACACGTGCCCGCGCCGGAACATCCGCCTTGCGTTGCGGATCGTAACTCACTGCTCACCGATCTCAAAGGTTTCGGGGGGCGGCACAGGCAACTCGCTCAACCCGGCCGAGATGGCGGCTTCCAGACGGCGCTTTAAGTCCCACAGATGTTCCAGTTCTTCGTTGATCACGCTAAGGCGGGGGTGCTCGAATTCGTCAACGTGGCTGTCTTCATAGATAACCCGCCGTTCCTCTTCGAGGGCCTCAATCTTTGCGTTAACCTCCGTAAGACGGTTCTTTAAATCAGCCATCAGGCCCCTCCTCGTTGATTCACGAGCCCGGTTTGCCGTCCCATCTTAACATGCTTCACGCCGGGCGACAATCGCGTGGCGCCGCATATCAAACGGACGTTTCCCGGAAGGGTGGAACCTTCCCAGCCCGCTCCGCAATGTTACTATGCCGCTACATCCACCAGTTGGGCGCCAAGCACCCGCAGCAGATCGGCGACAGCCACGCCAAGCATGATTCCCCGTTGCCCGGGATTGACGTAGATGCGCTCATAGGCCGTCGCCGAGCGGTCCAGGTAGCAGGGCCAGCGTTTGGAGGTGAGGGCCAGGGCGCCGATGCCGCCGATTTTTAGCCCGGTAAGGCGCTCGGTTTCGGCTCGGGTCAGCAGTTCGAGCCGCTTCTGGCCAAACGCGGCCGCGCAGCGCTTTAGATCGAGCTGGCGGTCGGCAGGGAGCATGACCAGCACGGGCCGCCCCTGGCTGGCCCCGCCAAGCACCAGGGTCTTGAAGACCTGGCCGGGCGGCAGGCCGGTGCGTCGGGCAACTTCCACGGCGTCTGGCGGATCGTCGGGGTCATAGGCGTAGGCGTGGGTGGTGTAGGCAACCTGGAGGCGCTCCAGCAGGCGTTGGGAGTTGAGTTTGCTCATAGTCTTTGATACGCGCCGGGAAATGTCCCCCGGCGGGCAGGGTGCGCGGGGAGACCAGATTTCCCCGCGCACCCGCTGGCTTCAACATGCGACGCCCTGGCACAGTACGAATCTCCGCAGCGCCTGCGCTACGCCGCCCTCAACGCACGTGCCGGTAAGGGCGCGCGCCTGAGCGCGCACGGCCGCGGGGGCGTCAGCCATGGCCACGCTCATGCCGGCCACGGCGAACATGCTCAGGTCATTCTCGCCATCGCCGATCGCCAGCACCTCGTCGCGGGTCACACCATAGCACGCCATCAGTTCGCTCAACGCTTCGCCCTTGCTGACTCCCGGCGGCACGAACTCAAAGAAACCCGCGCCGCTGCGGATCGTCGCCACGCGCTCACTGGCCGCCGCGGCCAGTTCCTGGTCAAGCGAGCCGGGGTGGAGAAAAGCCAGCACTTTGAGCGGCGCCGGCACGTCGTATAGTTCCGCCGGCGCGCAGAAGACCGCGGGCGTCTCGCCGTAGGGCGCCAGCATGTCCAGCCGCGCCGTGCCGGGCACAGCGTAGATCCCGGCGGCCCCGTAGACGATGTGGGCAATACCGCGCTCGTTGAGCAGGTCGAGCGCCAGCGAGAGTTGTTCCCTGGTAAGGGTTGCGCGCACGCTAGGGCGCCCGGTGTTCGGTTCAACCATGATCGCGCCGTTGAGGGTGATGTGCGGCGGTCGCAGTCCCAGAGCGCGGACGTAGGGCGCGGCGGAGGCGAAGCTGCGCCCGGTGGCAAGCACCACGCGCACGCCGCGGGCCTCGCAGGCAGCGATAGCCGCCGCGCTGCCCGGCCCCGGCTGGTGCGCGGCGTCAATCAGGGTTCCATCGAGGTCAATGGCGATCAGCCGGTACGACATATGTATTATTTCGGATTTTGGATTGATGTCTACGGCATCCCGGCGCGACCTGGGAATGATGGACATGCGAGCTGCACAACAGAGATCAGCGCTGCGGCACCAGCAGCATTGCTTCCAGCGAGGCCCGGTAGCGTTCGCGGTTGCCCACGATCCCCACCTGTCGCGGCTCGCCGCCGTAGAGGTACACCAGGCTGCCGGGCGCAATCCGCGCATCGCACTGGCAGTCCTGCCGCGCCAGCGCCAGGAAGGCGGCCTCGAAGGCCTGATCCACTGCTTCGCGACTGGCGCCATACGGCACATCAATCTCCAGATCGCGCACACTGAAGGGCTGCGCCACCAGCACCTCCGGGGTTGCTGTCGGACGCGGCACGGGGGCCGACCAGGATGGGCGGATCAGCAGGAAGGCCCCAACGCCACCGGCTACCAACAGCGCCAGCAACCCCAGCACCCAGAGGAACCCCGAGCGTCGCCTGGTTGCCGCCGCGGGCGCGGGTGACGCGGCGGGGGCCGGAGCGGACGGCGGTGGCGCGGCGGGCGCGGGCGCTGCCGGGGCGGGTGCGGCGGGCGCGCGCGGCGCGGCGGGGGCCGGAGCAGGCGCGGCTGGAGCCGGGCGGGTCGCCGGTAGCGTGGCCGCCGTGGGGGCTACTGCAACCACCGGCGACGTGGCCGGTAGCAACGCCGCGCGAAACTCGGCGATGCTCTGAAAGCGATCCTCCGGGCGCATCTGCAACGCCCGCTCGATCGCGTCGGCGGTGCGTGACGAGACGCCGGTCAGTCGCGGGAAGGTGAAGGGCGGATGGTCGCGCGGGTCGCGCCCGCTCAGCAGGTGGTGCAGGGTCGCTCCCAGAGCGTAGATGTCTGAACGCGGCGTGGCCAGGCCCTGATACTGTTCGGGAGGAGCGTAGCCCGGCGTGCCGATCTGCGTCACCCGTTGCTGGGGCTGAAAGACACGGGCGATGCCGAAGTCAATCACCTTCAGCGTCCCGGCGGGCTGCTCGAGCATCACATTCGAGGGCTTCATGTCACGGTAGACCAGGCCCCTGCCGTGCAGATACTCCAGCACGTCGCAGAGCTGATCGGCCCATTCGAGCACCCGCGCCTCGGGTTGCGGGCCCTCGCGGGCGACCAGGTCCTCCAGATCCTGGCCGCGGATGAACTCCATCACCAGGTAGTGCCGCCCGCCGTCGTTGAATGAGGCGAAGATCCGTGGAATGCGCGGATGGCTGAGGCGGCTGAGCATCTCCGCCTCGGCTTCAAAGCGCTGCACCGCCTCGGCGCGCTCCTGCGGGTCGGTAAAGCGGTCGAGCATCTCTTTCACCGCGACCACCCGGCCGGTCTCATCGCGCCCCTCAAACACCGCGCCCTGCCCGCCTTCTTTAATCGTTCTGGTCAGGAAGAACCGCGGCCCATCGTTGTTCAGAATCAGATCGTAGCCGCACTGCTTGCAAAAGCGCGCCCGCGGCTGATTGTCGGCGTGACAGGCGGGGCAGATCAGTGGTTGCTCCATGGCTGGGATGACGCTCTCCCGGACCCATCCCTCTGGCAGGGGTATGGGAAAACGGGGTTTCCCCACGCTCCTTGAAGGACAGGCATAAAGGGATGTTCTCGCGGGAGGGTTGCGCCCTCCCAGACCTTCTCCTCCGGCAGTACAAAAGAGTTCGCGGGAGATTCTGGCCCTCCGGGCCCCTCCCGCAGGAGGCTTCCGCAGCGGCTCTTAACGAAAAGGCGGCGAGGCCAGCACGCCGCCCTGGCCCAGGTTCCAGACCTTGTTCGGGCCGCGGTCGAGGGCGAAGGGCGTGCGCGGCCCCAGGTTACGGTCGTAGATGTCGCCGTAGTTGCCGACGTGGCGGATAACAGCGTAGGCGAAATCGTTACTCAGGCCCAGGCCCTGGCCAAATTCGCCCTCGAGCCCGAGCAGACGCCTGACCCGCGGATCATCGCTCTGGGCGCGCTGCTGTTCGACATTCTCCTTCGTCACTCGCAACTCTTCGGCGTAGATCGTTGCGAAGACCACCCAGCTCACCACGTCGCGCCACCGCTCGTCGTTCTCGATGAACACCGGTCCCAGCGGCTCCCGCGAGATCCGCTCGCCGAGGATGACGTGGTCTGCCGGGACGCTCAGGGTCTGGCGCTTAGAGACGAGTTGCGAACTGTCGCTGGTCACCGCGTCGCATTCGCCGCGATCATAGGCCGGGTAGAGCCGGCCCTCGTCGTCGAAGAGCACGGCCTCGAAGGCGATGCCGCGGGCGGCGAAGTCATCGGCCAGATTCTGCTCGCTGGTCGTGCCTCGCGCCACGCAGACGCGCTTACCGGCCAGGTCAGCCGAGGTGGAGATGCGCGCGCTGGCGCGGACCATAAAGGTCTGCCCGTCATGAAAGGTAGTCGGCCCGAAAGCCAGCCCGGCGATATCGCGGCCGAGGGTCCAGGTCGTATTGCGAATGAGCACGTCCACCGTCCCGTTGCGCACGGCGGCAAAGCGCTCTTTGGGGCCCGAGGTGGTGAGACCGATGAACTCCACAGCGGCAGGATCGTCGAAGATCGCCGCGGCGATGGCGCGGCAAAAATCCACATCGAAGCCGCTCCACTCATCGCGCACCCGGTCATAGAACCCGAAGCCGGGGAGGTCGGCATTGGCGCCGCAGATCAGCCGTCCGCGCTCGCGCACCCGTTGCAGCAATCCTGAGCGCGCCTCGGAGGCCGGGGTAGCAGTCGTATCACCGGCGACAGCCGGAGTGAAGGTCGGCGCTTCAGTGGGCGCCGCTACCAGCGTCGGAGGCGGCGCAGGAAGGGTTGGCTGACCGGGAGGCGGGGTAGCGGTAACGATCACCACCACAGGGGTGGGCTGCTCGCCGGGCAGCAAGCCGGCGCAGGCGCCAAGCGGCAAGGCCGCCGCCAGCAACGCCAGCAGGCGTACTGGCAGACGGCTCGACCACAGCGATGACCACGAGGCAAATCGAGATCCCACAGCTACTCTCCCTGGCACGGCCCAAAACCACAACTGGACTCAAGACCTGCTCCTATCATACCAGCGTTGTTCAAGCTCTGGAGCGGAGACAGGGCGCGCGCGAATGGGAAAAGCCCGGAACCGCCGAAACTGCAACCCCCGGAGCGGCGCAGCCGCCCTGCGTCCAGCTGCGAGAGGCGGATAAAGCTCTGGAGTCGGGATATTTTTCCTTGCTAAAGGTTTGCAAAGGTAGTACAATAGCTGTGTATCCCATCGGCAAACGCAGTTCACACCCTGGCTACGATTGGCGACTGCGCCGGATACGGCGCCTGATTATCAGTTTCCGTACAAAGGAGGAATCGTATGCTCTGGAAGGGTCTGGCAGTGAGTGGCGCGGTCGCCGTCGCGGCGTTCGCAATTGTCGCCGCGCTGGCGTTCGGCACGGCCCCGAAGGGCGGCACACTGGCGCAGCCCGCGACGGGCAATGTTGTGGTGCTGCCGAATGGCGTTGCGGCTCCGCAGTTGCAGCCAGCTCAGCCGGCCTCGGCTCCCCTCCTGGTCTCCGAGGGCAGCCTGGTGAGCCTGGTGGAGAAGGCCCGTGACAGCGCTGAGGCCACCGCGGTGAAACTGGCCGCCGAGCGGCAGACCGGCGCGACCAATGCCGCCGAGCAAAAGGCGCTGACGGGCTGTGCCGGCAAGTAGGAACTGCGCAGGCGGCTACCGTCAGGTTTCCTCTGCCTGTGAGGTGGAAGCGCAATCCTCTGTTTAAGGAATGATGAAGCGATGGTTAACGAATCGCTATTCAGGGTTGCGATAACGCTTGTTGCAGCCAGCCGGCAGTGTGATATTATTAAGACACTAAGCGTTGGATTGGACGGGTAAACAAGTACGAGGCCTCTGCAAAGAGGAAAACGGAACGTTTCCCGTTCAATACCGGGGCCGAGTAAATCGCAAGATTGCTCGGCCTCGTTGATTCTACCCCTACAGTTTGTAGCCAAGCGTCCGCAGCAGGCCCTTGCGCCAGGCGATCCCCGCCTCGTCTTCAACTCCCAGCGGCGAGGCGCCGTCAATCACCCCCAGAATGCCCCGGCCTGCTGCCGTCTCGGCAATCACTACCTCAACCGGATTGGCTGTGGCGCAGAAGATCCGGCACACCTCCGGCGCCAGTTTGATCGCGTTCAACACGTTCACCGGGTAGTACCCTGCGCCGAGGACGATGATAAAACTATGACCGGCCCCCAGTGCCAGGGCGTTGGTGCGGGCCAGGTCTATCAGGGCCTCATCGGTGCCGCTCCAGCGCACCAGCCGCGCCCCCGAGGCCTCGCAAAAGGCCAGGCCGAAGCGGATTCCGGGCACGGCATTGACCAGCGCCTCGTGGAGATCCTCGACCGATTTGATGAAGTGCGTCTGGCCAAGGATGATGTTCAAGTCGTCGGGCTTGCGTATGGGCACAACGTGCAGTTCCATGGCACCCTCCTCATGAGGCTCTGGGAGGGCACGGCCCTCCCAGACCGACATCTGGAGACTGCGGTTGCCAGCAGGCGCTCACCAGCCACCTGGTTCGCGTACATCTTCGCGGATTGTCGTCAGGCGTCGCGGCTCGGCGGCGAAATCTGCCAGGCGTGGCCGCGCCAGCCGCGCATAGTCGGCGAATGCCATACTCATGGCCACGCTGTGACTGCCGGCCTGGAAGAAGATCACCGGTTCTTCGGCCAGCCCGCGGTCAACCAGGAGCGGCATATTGTACCCGGCGTTAAACGGCGGAGTGGCGCCAACTTCACAGTCGGGAAACGCCGTGGCCATCTCCGTCTCGGTCGCCAGGCGCACTTCGCGCGCATCGAGCGCATCCCTGACCCTGGCCAGGTCAACCCGACGCGACGTGGGCAGCGCCAGCATGACCAGCTCGCCATCGGCGACCACGATCACCACCTTGGCCATAAGCCTGTTGGGAATGTGCTCCCGCTCCGCCACCGCCTGGGCCGTATAGGCAGCCGGGTGCTCATAGACCCGGTACTGCACTCCCTGGGCCTGCAAGTAGGCTTCCAGTCGTTCTCGGCACGTCATTGTGCTACCCTCCCTCCGCGCTGCGAGGATTCCTCGAACGGACGAAGCATGACGGGCGTCGGCAGTTCACACGTTGTGCGCCCGCCACCACCTTTGAGCGATACATACCTCTAGTCTGCAACGTAAGTTTCCCGGCATTTCTGCCACCCTCCCAGCCTCCTCCCGTTGGGGCAGGAGCCGGACTCCTTCTACCCGTGGAGGAGGGTTAGGGAGGGAGCAGGGGTTTGGCGAAAAACTTTGTTCACAGACTAATAGGAAGTGCAGGGAAGCCTGCCGTGCGCCCGCCCCCGCACGCCATGGCGCGGAGAGACGCCAGCGATCAGACTCCCCCATGTTCAGATCAGTATAGCCTCAAACCGCGGCCTTGCGCGAAATGGCATGCTCACCGTGCGGAAAGGTCTCTTCACGCATGGAGGGTGTCGGAACCGTCTCTCCGTGATGCGCGAGGTATACCTGCAACGATGCCCGGATCTGCTGCGCTTCTATGGTTGGCAATGGGTCGGGCAACTTCGCCTGCGCGTTGGGTTGGAGAAGCGGGTTGCCAGTTCCACAACACTACATCGTCTCGGCGAGGGGCGTGGAGGTCGCAGGTCCCCCCCTCTCAGGCGTAGGATTTTTTGGGCGAGCAGGGGTTTTCGGCATTCCACTGCGCTTACGGTCCTCATCCCCCCTCCACTCTCTCGCGCGCGGGAGAGGGGGAAGTTGGGCGTCCCAATGCCCCGGATGGCGCATGCGGCGCGAGGATGCGCCGGAAAATCCTACACCTGAGAAGAGTCCCCCCTTCGGGACCTATGCATGACGCGCGAGCTGGGCCTTCGGCAGGGGCGACCGGCCGGTCGCCCCTGCCGGTTCGCTCCGCGACGCCCGACGCCCCGCAGGCGTCACACGGACGTGCAGGGGCGAAGCGGTCAGCGCGTTGGGATGGGGAAAACGCTCTGCTGGCTTAATCTCCCACGCCGGCGAGCAGCCTATCGCCCCGCATCTGGACGCTGCCAGGGCAGGCGGCGCCTGATCCAGCGCCACATGGCCCGCACACGCCGGTCGGCGCTCAGCAGGACCAGCCCGGCGGCGAGCAGCGGGAGCGCGGGCCAGAGAGCGTGCAGGGCCGTACCGTGGTGGAAGCCGGGCAGGTTGGCCACCAGCCAGATGCAGAGTGAGCCGGCGTAGCCAGCCCAGCCAGCGCGAATGCCCACCAGGAGGGCCAGGGTAATCAGGGCCAGCGGCAGGCCGGCGGGACGTTCGGGAATCTGCCCGCCGAGCAATGGCAGCAGGAGAAGCGCCACTCCGCTGGCCGCCAGCAGAATGGCCACATTCCGCCGCCAGCCCGTGGGCTGCTCGAATTCGTCCATCGCGCGCGCCGGACGGGGTGGCGGGGGCGTCAGCGCCTCCAGATTGTCGGGGTAGGGAAACTCATCGGGCGCCTGTTGCACCGCCAGCCGCAGGCCACTGCGCGCCGCAGCCTCGGCCAGGGCGCTCAGGGCCGGGTCCTCGGCGAGCGGTTCGGGCAACCCCTCCAGGTCAACCGAGCCTGCTGGAAGCGCAGCGTGCAACTCGGGCGGCACGCCCGCGCGCTGAACCGTCAGTGCAGCGCAGATCAGCGCAAAGACGCGCCGCCCCCGCGCCTCGTCAACCAGCAACGCGTCACGAAGCGGCATCGGACCGAGCGCCCGCTGCTTCCAGGCCGTCAGCAACTCCTCAAGCTCGGCGGTCTGGCGCGGGTTGAGGCGTTTTCCAAACCTGCCGGCGCGCAGCTCCTGGGCAAGTTGCTGGGCGCTCCAGTCGCGGATGATCGTCTCAACCAGATCCCGGTCGTAAGCGGCAATGCTGAAGCCAGGGCCACGTGGTCGCTCGGACAACATAACGGAGTCTGTGCTATTGAAACTTCGTCAATCAGAAATCCAAAATCCGCAATCCAAAATCGCATCACCCTCGGCGTATCTCGCTGGAAAGCAACTCAACCGGACGCACCAGGGTCACCGGGCTAAGCAACTGCACGCTGCACTCGTCGCACAACTGTTCAAGGGTCGATCGGGTTTCGGGCGTGGCCAGCACCAGCAGATGGTCGCCCGCGTGGAGCACGGTGCTCCCGTTAGGAATAAGCGCGTCGCCGTCACGGTGGATCTGCACCACCAGCACCCCCCGCGGCAGACCCAGTTCCAGCAGGCTGCTGCCTACCAGTGAGGAGCCTTCGGGGACGATGACCTCGAACAGCCGGCTGTTAAGACGCACATCCGGCACGAAGGTGTGGCGGTCGGCGCCCCGCGGCTTGTCGGCGTTCAGCCCCAGCCAGCGCGCGACCCGGTTAATCGTCATCCCTTGCAGCAATACCGATACCAGCACCACGAAGAAGATGACGTTAAAGATGGTTGTTGCTCCCGGTATCCCGCTGGTCAGGGGAAACGTCGCCAGAATAATGGGTACCGCCCCGCGCAATCCCGCCCAGGATACCATCCCCAGCTCACGCAACGAGCGCCGAAACCAGATCAGCGACCCGATGACGCTCAGCGGCCGGGCGACGAAGACGAGGAACAGGGCCACTAGCAGCCCCACTGGCGCGACCGGCAGCAGTTGCGAGGGCGTGACCAGCAGGCCCAGTGTCAGAAACATGGTAATCTGCATCAGCCAGGCGATCCCGTCGTGAAAGCGCAGAATACTGCGCTTGTGCACAATGTTGCGGTTCCCCACCACGATCCCCGCCAGATACACGGCCAGGAAGCCATTGCCCCCAACCAGAGCGGTGGCCGCGTAGGTCAGCATCGTCGCGGCGAGGGTAAAGACCACGTACAAGCCCTCCTGTTGCAGGCGAATGCGATTGACCGTAAACACGATCAACCAGCCAAACAGAGCGCCCCCCGCCGCGCCAAGGGCCATCTGGAGGATGAAACTGGGGACCAGGTTCAGCAGCGTGGCGCCCGGGGTGGTGATGAGATCCACCAGTCCGATCGTCAGAAAGACCGCAATCGGGTCGTTTGAGCCTGACTCCAGCTCTATGAGCGGTTCGAGGTTGTGCTTTAGGTTGACGCCCCGCTCGCGCAGCACCGAGAAGACCGCCGCCGCGTCGGTAGACGAGACGATGGCTCCCAGCAGCAAGCCGGTGCGCCAGTCGAGGTTGAGCGCCAGCACGGCGAAGCCGCACAGGAGAACAGCGCTGAGCACTACGCCGACATTGGCCAGCGCCACCCCCTGCGCCAGCACCGGACGAATGGCTGTCCAGTCAGTATCCAGACCGCCAGAGAACAAAATGTACGCCAGCGCGATCACGCCGATGGTCTGCGCCAGTCCAAAATCGTTAAAGTCAATGCGCCCCGGGCCGTCAATGCCGGCAAGCATCCCGATGCCCAGAAACAGCAGCAGGGCTGGCACGCCCAGGCGGTTCGAGGTGCGGGTGGCCACGACACTGAGCAACACCAGTCCCGCCGCGATCAGCATCACAAACTCGATTTGCATGACACCCTCATCTCGTTCCGTGGCGATCAACGGCAGTTTTCGCATGGTCGCGACAGGTTGATCCATGCCCCTTCGCGCCCGCGCGGGCGCGAGGGAGCATCACCCTGCGCGATCAAACCGTCTGGGAAAGAGTCGCGCGCCTGAACCGCGTGGTTCCGGCGCCTGTGAAGCGTGGGATAACAGGGGCTTCCGTATTATGGTACGGGTGACGGGAGCGAGTGTCAAGGCGACGCGTCGGTGTCTGGCGGTACAGATTGACTCCAGAGCGCGCGAAGGAGCGTAAAAGACGAACTGTTTAAAGCCCTTTGCGGCTCTCGGAGGCGCGAAGGCGTTCACATCCGCCGAACACGTTCGCGCCGGTTAGCGGAGCTTGAGCAACCTCGCCAGGCCGCTATGCTCTCAACGAGACCGAAAGGCATGCCCGCAGATAGGCGCCGGTATAGGAACCGGGAAGGGCGGCGATGTGCTCAGGGGCGCCGCTGCCCACGAGCTGGCCGCCGCCGCTGCCGCCTTCAGGGCCGAGGTCAATCACCCAGTCGGCGCTCTTGATCATATCAAGGTTGTGTTCAATCACCACCACGGTATTGCCGCTGTCTACCAGCCGCTGCAACACGCCGAGCAGTCGTTCGATGTCGGCGAAGTGAAGGCCGGTGGTCGGCTCGTCGAGAATGTAGAGCGTGCGCCCGGTTGCGCGCCGCGCCAGCTCGCCAGCCAGTTTGATGCGCTGGGCCTCGCCGCCGGAAAGGGTTGTGGCGGGCTGGCCGAGCCGCAGGTAGCCCAGCCCCACGTCGCGCAGGGCCTGGAGACGCTCGTTAATCGCCGGCACCCGCGCGAAAAAGGCCGACGCCTCTTCCACCGTCATATCCAGCACCTCGGCGATGGTCTTGCCACGGTAGCGGATATCGAGGGTTTCACGGTTGTAGCGCGTACCGCCACAGACCTCGCAGGGCACGAACAGGTCGGGGAGGAACTGCATTTCCACCTGGATCAACCCCTCGCCGTCGCAGGCGTCGCAGCGCCCGCCTTTGACGTTGAAACTGAAGCGCGAGGCGTCGTAGCCCCGTGCGCGAGCCTCGGGGGTGGCGGCGAAGAGCGCGCGGATGGGGTCGAACACCCTGGTGTAGGTGGCGGGATTGGAGCGTGGCGTGCGCCCGATCGGGCTTTGATCAATGCTAATCACCTTGTCGAGATGTTCGAGTCCATGGATGGCGTCATGGGCGCCGGCGCGTCCCCGTGCGCCATGCAGGACCTGGGCCGCCTTCGGGTAGAGCGTGTCCATAATCAGGCTGCTCTTCCCGCTGCCGCTTACTCCGGTGACGACCACGAAGGTTCCCAGGGGAATGCTCACGTTGATGCCCTGGAGGTTATGCTCGCGGGCGCCGCGAATCTCCAGACGCTTGCCGTTGCCGCTGCGGCGCTGCTGCGGCACAGGGATGCGTCGCTTGCCGCTAAGGTACTGGCCGGTCAACGAGCGCGGTTCGGCAAGGATCTCTTCTAGAGGGCCGCTGGCGACTACTTCGCCCCCGGCTTCGCCCGCTCCCGGGCCGATGTCAATGATCCAGTCGGCGGCGCGGATCGTCGCTTCATCGTGTTCGACCACCAGCACGCTGTTGCCCAGATCGCGCAGGCGCAGCAGCGTCTGTAACAGCCGGTCGTGGTCACGGGGATGCAGGCCAATGCTTGGCTCGTCGAGCACGTAGAGCACGCCTGAGAGGCCGGCGCCAACCTGCGTCGCCAGGCGGATGCGCTGGCTTTCGCCGCCGGAGAGCGTCATTGCCGAGCGATCCAGCTCCAGGTAGCCCAGCCCGACGTCGCAGAGAAAAGCCAGCCGGTTGCGGATCTCGCGCAGTATCGGTGCAGCGATCAGCTTCTCGCGCTCGCTGAGGATTGGCCGCGACACCGGGCGCGTCTCCCCGGCGCTCGCACTCCCTGCCGCGAGCGGGTCGCTCACGACCGCGCGGCCCTCGATCGTCTCCAGCAGCCCCTCGGTCCACTTCAACGTCTCGGCCACGCTCATCCGGGTGATCGCCGCGATGGATTGACCGGCGACGGTGACGGCGCGCACCTCCGGGCGGAGGCGGGCCCCGCCGCAGGCGCCGCAGGTTCGCGGGGTCATGTACCGGGCCAGGGCCTCGCGCTCGGCGTCGTCTCGGGCTTCGGCGAAACGCCGCCGCAGGTTAGGGATGACCCCCTCAAAGGGCGCCTGCACCTCGCGGGTCTTGCCGCCGATATGGTAGTGCAGCGTCAGGGTCTCGCCGTTGGTGCCATAGAGTAGCGCCCCGATCACCTCGGGCGGCAGCGTACGGAGCGGAGCATCGAGCGAGAACCCCAGGTGCTCGGCCAGCGAGCCCAGCAAATCATCGTAGTAACGCCGGCTGGCCTTGCTCCCCTCGGCCCACGGCGCTACCGCCCCTTCGCGCAGCGATTTGTTCCGGTTCGGAATCACCAGCGCCGGATCGAGTTCCTGGACCACCCCCAATCCCCCACAGGCGGGACAGGCTCCCCGCGGATTGTTGAACGAGAAGTCGCGCGGCTCCAGGCTGCCGAGGTTCGCCGGGCCGTGCACGGGGCAGGCGTACTGTTCCGAGAAGGTCAATTCCTCGCCGCCGACGATCTGCACCAGCATTTGCCCCGCGCCCAGTTTCAATGCCGCCTCCACTGAATCGCTCAGACGCACGCGGTCAGGATGGCCGGAGGGCGAGGCGTTTCCCGGCCCATGCCGGATCACCAGTCGATCCACCACCGCCTCAATGGTGTGCGGGCGGTACTTCTCCAGTTTCGGCGGCTCGTCCAGTTCGTGAACCTCGCCATCCACGCGCGCGCGCACGAAGCCGCGCTGGCGCAGATCGTCAAAGACCGCCTGATGCTCACCCTTCTGACCGCGCACTACAGGAGCCAGGATCAGCACGCGGCTGCCATCGGGGAGCGCCAGGAGCGCATCCACGATCTGTTGCGGCGTCTGGCGGCTCAACGGGCGGTTGCACTGCGGGCAGTGAGGGTGGCCGGTGCGGGCGAACAGCAGGCGCAGGAAGTCGTAGATCTCGGTAACCGTGCCCACCGTCGAGCGCGGATTGCGGCTGCCGCTCTTCTGATCAATTGCAATCGCTGGCGAGAGACCGGTGATGGAGTCGACATCGGGCTTCTCGATCTGCCCGAAGAACTGCCGCGCATAGGTCGAAAGACTCTCGACGTACCGCCGTTGCCCTTCGGCGAAGATCGTATCGAAGGCCAGAGAACTCTTGCCCGAACCCGACAGACCGGTGATGACGACGAGCCGGTTGCGCGGCAGACGCACGTCAATGTTCTTCAAGTTGTGCTCGCGAGCGCCACGGACGACGATCCATTCCATACACGCCATTTCGGATGGTAGAGTTTGAATTTTCGATTGCCGTATGCGCTGTCCGGATGAGACCTGGCGGTGATGCGCGCGCAGTCTGTTTATTCAACAGGAATTGGCAATAGGAGGGTTACCGTCATGCGGCTATTGTGGAACAGTGCGTCATCGTAGCATACAACCCCTGTCGCGGCAAGCTCTGCCAGGCAGCGTGCGCATCTGCCACGTGCGTCCTCTCCGGAGACGCGGGAGGGGCTTCAGCTCTCAGGTGCAGGGTTTTTCGAGCGAGAAGGGGTTTTCGGCATTCCAATGCGCTTCCGATCCTCACCCCCCCGCCCCCCTCTCCACCGTAGGTGGAGAGGGGGGCGGGGGGGGGCCCAATGCCCCGGATGGCGAATGTGACGCGAGGATGCGCCGGAAAACCCTACACCTGAGAAAGGGGCGTCGGTGGGTCCATCCGCTCCGTTTATCTGCGCGCGCTGCGGTAATCCCCAGCACGTATTATGCTAACCGGTCAGGCCCCGATCTGGCCGGGCGTTTGCCCTTCCCCGACGATAACCCGTACGACCCGTCTTACCAGGAGCGCCGCGTCTTCGGGACCATCGTCATCCTTGCCAATCTTTTAACCGATTTTATACTAATGGCGCGTCCATTATGGGACGCCCCCCTGAGGCGCTCGCCGCCGCAGCGCTGGCGAACCGGTTGGGGGCGCGACTGGCGGTATGAGCGACAGCATCGAACCGCACTTTCCAACGCACGAAGCGAGGCTCTATGAGGCTGACTCGACGCAACCTGCTTGGTAGTAGCGTAGCCCTGGCGGCCACAGCCGCGACGGCGCGCACCCTGATCGGCGAGCCGGCCCCGGTCCTGGCGGCCTGCCAGGTGCTGCCCCCGGCTTCTCCGGCGAGCGTTGCGCTCAACCGGCTGGCTTACGGGATGCGCGCCAGCGATCTCGCCGCTTTTAATGCCCTGGGCGCCACCCCTGACGAGCGCTACGAACGCTGGATTGACCAGCAACTCAACCCGGCCACGATTGACGATAGCGAATGTGAGCAACTGATCGCCGCCGTGCGGCTCAAGATCCGCTACGGCACGGTCAACCAGGCCCGCCCTCTGGAGTTGCTCGGCGCCAGCGCCACGGAGTTGTGGACCCGCGCCAATGGCGGGATGAATATGAATATGGATTGGAACGAGCGGGTCAGGCCCTTCAACGAGGTACGCGTCGCCACCTGGATCCGCGCCGTTCATAGCCGGCGCCAGCTCTTCGAAGTGCTGGTGGATTTCTGGCACAACCACTTTAATGTGAAGGCCACTGCCGATGGCAGCATTGCGGCCACCTGGCCGGCTTACGACCGCCTGATCCGCACCCACGCCCTGGGGAACTTTCGCACCTTCGTGGAAGAAGTAGGCAAGAGCGTCGCCATGATGCTCTACCTGGACAATGTCAGCAACCGTGCGGCGGGGGGCGAAGGCGGCAATGAGAACTATGCCCGCGAGTTGTTCGAGTTGCACACCCTCGGCTCGGACAACTATCTTAAGTTCTACGATAACCGCGGCCTGATTGATACCATCAACTATGGCAGCGAGACCTTTCCGCGCGGCTACATTGACGACGATGTGTACGAAGCGGCTCGCTGTTTCACCGGCTGGACGATCGCTAACGGGCGCGACGGGCGTCCGAATACGGGCGAGTTCTACTTCCTCGCCGACTGGCACGACACGAATCCCAAGACTGTTCTGGCGGTGCGCCCGGCCCCGGGCATCCCGCCGGCCCCCAACATCCCTCGCAACCAGCCTGGTCTGACCGATGGCCAGCAGGTCTTCGATCTGCTCTGCAATCATCCTGGCACGGCGCGGCACATCTGCACCAAGCTCGCGCGGCGGCTCATCGCCGACGATCCGCCGCAACGGGTGATTGATGCGGCAGTCGAGGTGTGGATGGCCAATCGCCGGTCGCCCGACCAGATCCGCCAGGTGGTGCGGACCATCGTGCTGTCGCCCGAATGTCGCACTACCTTCGGGCGCAAGATGCGCCGCCCGCTAGATGCAATGTGGGCCTTTCTCCGCGCAACGAACGCGCGCCTGCCAAGCGACGTAGAGTCGGTTGATGGCGATGCGACCCGCGGCGGCTACTGGAGCAGCCTGTTCTACACCGCTGACCAGAGCGGCCACCAGCTCTTCGACTGGGACACGCCAACCGGCCATCCCGACACGGCCAGCTACTGGGCGAACACCAACAGTTTGCTGGCGCGCTGGAACAGCTTCTACTCCATGACCCAGAGCTGGGGCGGCAATGTGAGCATTGATGTCATCGGACAAACCAACCTGAATGCCTCCTGTCGCGAGATCGTGGACGAATGGAGCAGACGTCTGTGCGGGTTCGAGCTTACGCCCCGCGTGCGAGCCGAGCTGATCAACTTTCTCGCCTTTGGCGGCGACCCCAATGCACCGCCGCGCCCGACGCCGCGCGCCCCGGATTGGGGCGCGATGGAGGGCGTCCACGACCGGGTGCGCACGATGGTGCAACTCCTGGCCATGAGTCCCGAATTTAACCTGCGCTAGGTTCAGCGCCTGGCGCGTTCTGCCGGAGGGCCGACCTTCCCCCCACTGGTGGCCCTCGTGTGGCCGGGCGCGTTCCCCCCCACGCCCGGCCACACTGTCTCTGTGCGCAGCAACCGGCGGGCAGGGAAGTCAAGTTCCTCGCCGCACCGCCAGCGGGGAGGGTTGTGGGAGGGTGGCGCTCTGTCAGCAAGACCTGTCTGATTCATCACCGCATTGCGGAGAGGAGGAACGGATCGTGGAAGTGACACGACGTGAGTTTCTGGTAGGATGCAGCGCGGCGATCGCGGCCCTGGCGGCCGGTCGCGTCAGCCAGTTGATCTTTGCCGACCCGGTGGGCGCGGCTGGCAGTGATGAGATTCTGGTCGTCGTCTTTCTGCGCGGAGGTTGCGATGGGTTGAGCCTGCTCTGCCCCTACGATGACCCGGCGTACCGGCAGGCTCGCGGCACGCTCGCCCTGCCCCTGACGGGGCAGAACGCGCCCCTGCGGATCGATCCGCGCAATCCTTCCTACGGCGCCAGCAGCTTTGGCCTGAACAGCAAAATGCCCCACCTCAGGGAACTCTACGACGCCGGGCGGCTGGCGATGATCCATGCCTGTGGTCTCAACGACGACACCCGCAGCCATTTCGACGCCATGGACTATATGGAGCGCGGCACGCCAGGAAATAAGACCACCGGCAGTGGATGGATCACCCGTCACCTGCAAACCAGCGGCCTGACCACCGGGCTGCTGCCGGCGGTCTCCGCGGGCAACCAGACGCCAGCATCGCTGCTGGCCTACCGCGATGCTGTAGCGATGTCCAACCCGCGCTCGTTCACCATTAATACCCACTGGCGCTACAATCGTCCCGAAGAAAGCTATCCGCTGATGCGCGCGCTGGAGAACTTCTACCCCGGCAGCGGCCTGAACCCCGTGGACGTCGCCGGACGCCGCACTATCGAGACGATCAAGGCCATCCGCGCCGCCAATCCTGGAAACTATACGCCGCGCGATGGCGTTACCTACCCCGGTGGCTCGTTTGGCAACGCTCTGCGCACGGTGGCTCAGCTCGTCAAGATGGAGCAGGGGCTGCGCATCGCCACCGTGGACCTGGGGGGCTGGGACACCCACGAGAACCAGGCCTACAGCGATGGCACCGGCTATCTGCCCGACCGGCTGGGGATGCTCTCCCAGGGTCTGTTCGCCCTCTACAGCGACCTGGTTGACTACCAGAACCGCCTGACCATTGTGGTAATGAGCGAGTTTGGCCGGCGCCTGGGCCGCAACGCCAGCAATGGCACCGACCATGGCCACGGCAATGTGATGCTCGTTCTGGGCGGCGGCGTCAACGGCGGGCGGGTGTACGGTCAGTGGCCGGGCCTTGTGGATCTGGACCAGGGGCAGGATCTGCGGATCACCACCGATTTTCGGGTGGTGCTGGGCGAGATCATCCTGCGGCGCCTGGGCAACCCGAACCTGGGCGCAATCTTCCCCGGCCTGACCGCGCAAATGTTCCAGCCGCTCGGCCTGGTCAGCGGCGTGGACCCGGGGCCGATCATCTGGTCTGGCGCCGCCGATGAGGAACCCGCGCTGCCCGAACAGCGCCGCGATCTGCCGCAGCGCCTCTACCTGCCCGTCACGGCTAATTGCTGACTCCGGGGGAACTCCGATTTCCCCACGCTCCTGCTCGATGGGAGGGTCTTTGCGAACCGGGCCCTCCCAGCATTTTCCTCTTCTGATGGTTCACAGCGCAGCCGCATTGCCGGCCGCGAGCCTCAGGTGAAGGCTGCCAGTTCCCGTGATAGGGTTTCAAGATCGCCGCTGGCGATAGGCGCCCGCAGCCGCGCCACGGCGGCCCGCAGCGCGGCACAGCGATCGGCGGCGGGGATTTCAGGGCAGAGGCCGAGCATCGCTCGCAGGACGGCGACGTAGGGGCGGGCCAGGTCATCGGGAGTGAAGGGCTGTTCCATCACGCCGAGGTCGGCTTCGATCTGGCGGCGCGCGCCCGCCCAGTTAATCACGCCGGGCATCTCCGCGCTCAGATCCAGGAGGCGCGAAATACGCCCGACGGCGGCCAGCCGCGGTTCAGGCGCCGTCGAGGCAAGCGGTGCAGCCAGGTCTGACGAACGGGCGGGGCGCTCGTCGGCAGCAGCGGAAGACGCACGTCCTTCCTCCACCGGCGTCTCACCCATAACCAGGGTCTGGAGACGGGGGAAGCCGGCCTCCAGCAAGGCTTCAATCTCGCGCGCATACTGCACCCATGCGCCGACTTGCATCCGGAAGGGATCGGGGATGTCACGCTCGCGCCCGGCGAGTTCGCCCAGGGCGGCAATGCTTGCGCCGGGACGTCTCGCGCGCACTACACGGGCCACGCCGCGGTCAACCGTCACGATCACTCGCGCCGCCTCTGCCAGTTCGTCGGTCAAGGAGCGGGCGCGATGGGCGCTCAGATCGAGACCCAGGATCAGCAGCGCGTCGCGGGCCTCAGGTTCGGCGGGATCGTCGTCGTGGCCGACCACGCCGGCCGATTCAATCCGCCAGTTCAGGCCGCGCTGCGCGGCCAGACGGCGCAACAGCGCCACGGTGATCGGGGCGCGCCCCGTGTCGGCGGCGCCGACGATCAGTATGAAGGGTTCGTCCATCTCGCGATTACGGTCGGTCCACGGGAGTTATTCGCCTGGATTGTAGGCGGGCGGCGGCCCGCTGTCAACCGTTCTTCTCAGCAAGTTTTCAGGATTATTTGACCTTTTTGGGAGTCTATGCTATCCTTCCGCTCCGTCAGCGACCCCGACCGTCGCGGCGCTTCTTGTCGCCCGGATGCGACCAGTGACCAGGAGGTCTTATTTGCGAGGCAGGTTTCAGACAGGGTCTTCCGGCCTGACAGCGGGGCTACGGCTCAACGCCTCCACACCGCCACGCCTCCTTACCACTGGCTCTTAGAGCCGTGGAGGTTCAGAGACCCGGCCCGGATTGTCAGGCGCCGCTGAAACCTCATCTGAGCCGCCGGGCGCGGCCCCGGGCGATGGCGCCCGTTCCGCCCCGGAATTGGTCCGGTTCAACGAATGGTCTGGCGCTCCGCGCGCGCCGGCCAGATCCACGTCGATCACTGGGGAGATATGCTCCCCACGACCAGGAGGTTGCCCTTGCCACGTTCGCATGCGTTTCTGCCATGCCGCAGCATCGAGACCCGTCCTGTACCGTTCCGTTGGCTTCTTGCGCTGCTGGCGCTTCTCCTTGCGCTGTTTTCGAGCATTGCTCCCCGCACGGTCCAGGCCGCGCCGGTCCTGATCCTGCCGACCCCGCCGGGGGAAGACTGGCGTATCATCCAGGGCTACGCCTGTGGCACCCACAACGGCTGGGATCGCTACTCTCTCGACCTGGCTCAGGTCAACGGTCCAACCTACGATGCGCCCATCCGCGCCGCAGCCGGGGGCGCGGTCTGGTACTGGGAATGGCGCAGCGGCACGCTGATCCTGCGCCACAGCGCAAGCTTCTTCACCATGTACACCCATCTGGCCCGGGCCGTCTCTACCCAGCCGGGGCGCTACTTCCAGGCCGGCGAGACTCTGGGGTTCGCCGGGGATCGCGGTTCGCCGGGGGTGCCGCACCTGCACTTTACCGCCTACACCGCCCGCGGCGATGGCTGGAGCGGCAAGCAGTCAGTGCCGCTGCGCTTTGCTGAAGGGATCGATTTGCCGGAGATCGGCGGGTGCAACCAGCATGGCGGAAAGATCGTTCGCGCAGCGTCAATCAAAGCGCCCGAAGTGGCCTTCCAGAGCGCGGCGCAGCCAGGCCAGTGGTATGCCGGCGACCAGCGCATCGAGTTCGTCGTGGCCTGGGGCGGGGGCGGTCTCAGCCAGGCCTGGAACCAGGCCCCGCCAGCCGACGCCCCGATGTTCGCCCGCGTCACCGATGGCTATGCTCAGCTCGCCGACGCCGGCGAAGGCATGCACACGCTGAAGGTGCGGGCCTGGGGGCCAGATGGCCGGGTGACCCTGGCCGAGTTCGGGCCGGTAGGCTACGATGTGACGCCCCCGCATCCGCCGGCGCCCATCGGCGATCTCGCCGCCCCCACCGGCCCGGTGGCGCTGCAATGGCCGCCCGCCAGCGATGCGCACTCAGGTGTGAAGGGCTATCGCGTCTACGTCGGTCCCAATCCAGAGGGCACATCCGAATGGTTCACCACCGAACCGGCGGTAAGAACCGAGCCCCTGGCGCCGGGCCGCTACCTGCTGCGCGTCCAGGCCCTGGATGTGGCGGGGAACGCCGGTCAGTGGGTCACGCTCGGCGCAGTGACGGTGGGACCGTAAACCATTTTGGATTGCGGATTTTGGATTTTGGATTGCCGTTCACACCGCGTCGATCCGCAATCCAAAATCCGCAATCCAAAATCCACAATCGTATGAGGCGCCCTTCGCGCCGGTAGCCGCTATGGATGCCCCATTTCCCCCGTCCCGTTGGGGCGCAGGCGCCGCAGAGCCGGCCGGGCCTGGCCGGCTTCCTGCGCAGGGACGCCTTCGGGCAGCCGGCCGTTGAGGGTCTCGTTCGAGGCGTCGGACAGGTGTCTGTTGAGCATATCCGGCAAGGCGCCTTCATTGCCATTCACCGACGCCCCTAGCAATTCCGGGCGACTGAAGGAGCGAGGCGCGTCCTCGATGGTTTCGGGGATTTGCAGCTCGTCGTTGCCGATGTCCAGCTCGCGCAGACGCTTCGCGCTCTGGAACAGCGTGCGATCCAGACTTCCGATCAGGTCATTGTATTTTGCTACACTGCCACCAAGCGCCTTGCCGAGATTGCCAACGTGCTCGGCTACTCTGCTCAGTGCTCTGTAGACCTTCTCTCCCTCGTCCCTGATCTTGCGGGCGTTCTCCGCCAGACGGGCCTCCCGCCATCCCTGGGCAATCGTCCTGAGCAGGGCGATCAGAGTAGTAGGGCTGGCCAGCACAACTTTATGCTGGAACGCAAAATCAATCAGTTCGGGATCGTGTTCCAGGGCCGCGCGGTAGAAAGGCTCGCCCGGAATGAACAACACCAGGAACTCGAAAGCGCCATCAATTGCACTCTGATAATCGCGCTTTCCCATCTCCTTAATGTGGTTCTTGATACGGTCGGCGTGCTCTTTGAGATATTTTCCAGCTTCGCCGTCATCCTGGCATTCGTGGGCCTTGAGATAGGCGTCCAGGGGCGCTTTGGCATCTACTACAATGACCCGCTGGTTGGGCAGGCGCACCACCAGG
Source organism: Chloroflexaceae bacterium (assembly GCA_025057155.1). Lineage (NCBI taxonomy): Bacteria > Bacillati > Chloroflexota > Chloroflexia > Chloroflexales > Chloroflexaceae > Chloroflexaceae bacterium. The sequence continues at coordinate 52,590 of JANWYD010000016.1, read as the reverse complement.
TCCGGGCGCTGCGCTTTACCTCCACTGCTTACAGACTCCTGCTCCGCAAAATCGCAGTGCTCGCTCATTCCGGCTAGTTCGACCACCCTGCGAAGCTGGATCTCGCCCCACCGTCCGCGGATCTGCGGCTGGCGCAGGCTGCTCACCAGTCTGGCAGTCTCTTGCTGGAGCAGCCGCTGGTCCTGGGTCATTCGGTGTAATTGCTGCTCGATGCTGCCGTAAGCCTTCTGCCGTTCGCGCTCCAGATCCTCAAGTTTGCGTTGCTGTTCATCCAGCGTGGCCTTGAGGGGCGCGGTTAGCGCCTCGATCTCGCGCCGCGCGCGCTCGTTGAAATCGCTGCTATTCGCCCGCAGCGCCTCCTGGCTGAGACTGGCGAACATGTCGCGAATGCGTTGCTCGGACAGACCATTGACGCCCAGACGGGCGAGCATCAGCCAGGCGACGAACGCGCCAGCGATGACACCACCTGCAACAGCGACAAGCACGACGAACAGGTCCATCGGATCACCTCCTGCGATGCTGGCTGCGATGTGTTGATGCCGAAGGATGAACTACGACCCCGAGCGCATATTCGTGCCGCGAGAGCCGCGCCTACGATGGTCAATCGTTGTGCACTATAGCGTTGCGAACGAACCAATCCGTAACCGTGGAAACCGAAGAAAGATCAGGAGCGCCCCATCCCCAATCCAAAATCCAAAATCTAAAATCCAAAATCTATCGTCTTCCCATCGCCGCCTGGGCCATACGCCAGAGCGCGCGGTGGCGGGGCATGATTTCGTAGACCTTGCCCGTAACCCCATCGGTGGCCGAGGAGGCCATGCGGAGGGCCATGGCCGCAGTTTCTTCCGCCGTGGTGCCGAAGATGCGCATGATGCGCGGGAAGGCGCTGAGGGCCTCGGCGGCCGACCCGATCGGCGCCCACTGCGTGGTCATATCCGTGGGCACAATGCCCGGCGCGAGGACATTGATCGAGAGGAACGCCTTCTGCGGCTCGTACTCGCGAGCCAGCCCCTCGGTGAGCCGCACGATCCCCGCCTTGGAGGCGCTGTAGGCGCTCAGAAAGCGCTGGGCGCGCTTGTAGCCGCCTCCGGTGACGTTGATGATCTTGCCGTAGCGCCGCTGGAGCATATGCGGCAGCACGGCCTGGCAGCCGTACAGGCAGCCGAACAGGTTGACGCGGATCACCCGTTCCCATTCCTCCGGCGGCACGTCGAGGGTGTAGGCGAACGGCCCGGAAATGGCCGCGTTGTTGACCCAGATGTCAATATGGCCAAAGGCGTCAATCGCATAGCGAAAGAGCGCGCAGACCTGCTCGCGGTCGCTCACGTCGCAGGCGACGCCTTCGCAGGTGACGCCGCTGGCGCGCAACTCGCCGATGGTGCGCGCGACGGCCTCCGCCCGCGATGACGAGACCACTACCCGCGCGCCGGCGCGGCCGTAGGTCTCGGCGATAGCCCGTCCAATCCCCCGTGTACTGCCGGTAATCACCGCCACTCGACCGTGGAGTGAAGGCTGTCGCTTGTTCATGCCTGTAACCTGAAGAGAGCGGTTACTTGCGCGGGCGGACGATCAACGTCTCACCCTGGCGGGCGGCCTTGATCGCCGTAACGCCGCGCAGGCCATCGGGGAGCAGAATGTGGCGCCGGTAGATCCCCGCGCGGACGATTAACTCGTCGCCGCTGAGGGTCAGGCCGAGGGTCTCGCGCGGGAGGCCTGGAACATCAATCGCCACCATCGGGTCGGGCGGCCCGCTAAGGCGCACCGGCGGCGGCAGCGGTGTCTGGGGAAGCGGCGAGGCGTCGGCGTAGATCCGCGCGCCGAGAGCGGCCAGTTCCTCAGGGCCGGAGGGCGTTACCGTCGCCGGCATCCGGAGCAGGGGGCGTTCCTGCCAGATGGTGGCGGCCTCGCCGGTAACATGCTCCTGCTCCTCAACGATAGGCGAAAGCCCATCGGTGCACGGGAGCATCGGCCCGGCAATAATCGCCTCAACCGCCAGGCCGAAGAGTTGCAGCGCGGGCACAGTTACCCGCGCCTCGTCCAGGCCGGCGCGATCCGCCCGCAGCACGTAACGCACCCTGGCTCGCGTGGGGTCCACCGTTTCGTCACGGAGCTGTTCCAGGCGCACCCGGGCCTCCTGGAGGTTGCTGGTCCACTCCATCGGAAAGGGCAGCAAGCCGACCGGCACTAGAGCGCGCGAGACTGACGCGCTGGAGCGGCCCGGACCACGGTCGAGGCCGAGGAGCAGGCGTACCGTCCAGCGAAAGGTGTCAGGCACGCCAAGGGCGCGGAGCAGCGTATCGGGCGGCCCGGCGTCAACACAGACAAGATCGTAGCCGGCGCCCAGCGCTCGCAGGTTGGCCACGGCGAGGAACAGGTCGCTGCCGGGGATCACCGGCAGTTCATCGCCCACGATAGGCGATTTCGCCGGCAGGGTGGACCAGATCCGCGCCAGATCGGCCAGCGGGTCGAGGCACCAGGCATCGAGACCCGGCCCGATGGGGTGCGGTTTGCCCCCAAGGGGGATTCGGGCCAGGGTTGCGATCGAATGCGAAGGCCCGACGCTGGCGAGGAGCGTCCGCGCGCCAGCGGCAGCCGTAGCCGCGGCGGTGGCGGCGGCGGCGAGGGCGGCGATGCCCGCAGGACCGGTGAAGATGAGCATTTGCATATCGTATAGTGTAACATGTTCCGCGGTCGCTTGCAGGGTGCGCCTCGACTTCTCGACCTCCCATCAACACGGGGAAAGCCAGGCTTCTCCGCGTTCATATCAACTCCAGCGCCGCTTCCAGATCGGCAATCAGGTCCTCAACCGCCTCGATGCCGACCGAGAGACGCACCAGCATCTCGCTGATGCCCCGTTCGGCGCGCCGCTCGGCGCCGAGTTCGCGGTGCGAGGCGATGGCTGGCACGCTCACCAGGCTGTAGATATCGCCCAGGGTGGTGGCGGGCAGGAACAGCCGCAACCCGTCCACGAAGCGTTGCAGGGCTGCCGAATCACCGGCCAGTTCGAAACTCACCAGGCCGCCGAAGCGCCCGCCGAAGGCCGCCGCCGCCAGGGCGTGCTGGGGGTGTCCGGGGAGACCGGGGTAGTAGACCCGCACCACGGCGGGATGGCCTTCAAGAAAAGCGGCGATACGCGCGGCGCTGGCGCACTGGCGCTCAAAGCGCAGCGCCAGCGTCTTCAGGCCGCGCAGCGTCTGCTGAGCCTCGAACGGCCCCAGCGCGGCGCCCAGGAGCCGCGCCTGTCGCGCCAGGGTGTCGTGCAACAGGGCGGTGCGCGCAGCGGCCACGCCGCCGAGCGTGTCGCCATGGCCGGAAAGATACTTGGTTGCGCTGTGCACTACAATGTCGGCTCCCAGACTCAACGGGCGTTGCAGCACGGGGGTGGCAATGGTGCTGTCAACCACCAGCCGCGCCCCCGCCGCCCGGCAACAGGTCGCCAGACCCGCCACGTCCACCACCCGCAGCAGCGGGTTGGAGAGTTGCTCAACGAGAACCACCTCTGGACGCAGATCGGCCAGGGCCGCCTCAACCGCGCCAAGGTCGCACATGTCGGCATAGGCCACCACCGCGCCGCGGGCCACGAACATTTCTTCCAGCAGGACCGTGGTTGCCCCGTAGAGGTCGCGGGCGGCGAGGATAGTGCGTGGCCGGGGAGCGGTTTCGCCGCGGGGCGTGGCCGCGGCGAGCAGGGCGGCGTGCAGGGCGGCCATCCCCGAGGCGTAGGCCACCGCTCCCCGTGCGCCCTCGACGGCTGCGACGGCGCTCTCCAGCGCGGCTACGGTGGGGTTGCCGTAGCGCGCATAGAGGTAGCCCGAACCGCTGGCGAAGGCGGCATCAAGCTCGGCCAGCGAGGGGTAAAGGTAGGTGCTGGTGGTGTAAATCGGCGTCGTCGTGGGCATGGCCTGCGGAGCGGCGGCGCGCTCCCCGGCATGCACCAGACTGGTTTCCAGACGCCAAGGCGGCCTGTCGCGCTGTTCGTTCACCGGGATCTCCTTCCGCGAGCCGGGTGTTGTCGCCGGCAATGGTACGCCCGTGGCGGCGGGTTGTCAATGGCCCGCCGGGGTGGAGCCGTCCCGCCGGGACGGCTCTACGCTGCATTTGGTAGAATGGGAAAGGCTTTGGACAACCGGAATCGCCAGAAGCGCTGTTCCCCCTCCACAAAGGCAAAGACCACCGCTATGCTCCGTCGCTCCATCACCACGTACCTCTCGTTCGCCGCGCTGGTTGCAGCATTGGCGCTTTCGCTGGCGTCGGTCGTGCCCGTGGCCGCTCAGGAGGCCACGCTCAGCCTGGCGGCCTACGAACAGGCCCTGCGCGAAGCGCACGCGGCCGCCGAACGGGGCGATCGCATCAGCCTGGAGCTGGTTGCCCCGCGGCTGATCGCCGCCACCGCGGTGGCGCTCCCCGGCGGCGGAAGCGCGCCAGCGGATAATCGCTGGCTGGCCGAGGAACTGGCGCGCCCCGAGCCGCGCCTTCCCCTGATCGCCGCGCGCCTCGGCGCCCTCATCGACACCCTTTCGAGCGCCGGTCCGTCGCCGCCCGATGATGCCCTGGAACGACTGGAGGAGATCCTCTCCCGTCCGCCTTTCGCCCGGGCCGAGCCGCAGCCGCGCGAACCCGGCCCGCTCGACCAGTTCTTCGAGCGTCTGGGGCATCTGTTAGATGGCCTGGTTGACCCCATTGGCGAGGCGGCTGGCCCCTCCGCGACGGTCGCCGGCTGGATGTTGCTCGCTGCCGGCGCCGCTCTGGTAATCGCCGTGCTGTGGCTGTGGCTGCGGGGCCTGCGCCGGACGCTGCGGGTGGAGACCCGGCTGGACGCCCGGCCCGACGTGACGACCCGCACCGCCGCCGAGGCGCGCGACCGCGCCGACGAACTCGCCCGCCAGGGCAACTACCGCGAGGCCGTGCGGGTGCTGGCCCTGGCCGCCCTCCTCTGGCTCGATGAGCGCGGACGGCTGCGCTACGAACCCCACCAGACCAACCGGGAGCACCTGGCCCGCCTGCGCGACCAGCCGCCGCTGTACGAGCGCCTCGCCCCGGTCGTGGAAACCGCCGACCGGGTCTGGTACGGCGGGGCGCCGATTGACGACCGTGGGTATGCCGAGTACGCGCGCCGGGTGAGCGAACTGCGGGAGCGTGCCAGCGATGCGGCGTGATGTGATTATCCTCGCTGGCCTGTTTGCCGTTCTGGCGTTGTTCATCGCCCTGGGACCGGGACGGGCCGCCAGTGTGCCCGGTACCGGGGCAAGCAGCCATGCCAGCGGGCCGCAAGGCGCGCTGGCCCTCTACCGCTGGATTGACGCCCTCGGCTATGACGTTCGCCGGTTACAGTACCGCGAGCGCTTCGCGCCCGACCCTGCAGCCGCCGTGCTGATCGTCCTCGGCCCTGGCGAGCGCTATACCCTCGACGAAGCGACCGCAGTGGCGGAATGGGTTGAGGACGGCGGCATCCTGGTGCTGGCCGATAACCGTCCCGGACAACTGGCGGGGGCGGCGGCGTTGTTTCGGGCCTTCGATCTGGAACTCTTCGCCCCGCCGCAGGACCAGTTGCCGGAACCTGCACCGGTTCTCCAGCCTGTCTTCAACGACCCGCCAGCGCAGGCCGTGGTTGCCGAGGCTACCACCGCCCTCCGTACCACCCGCGCCGACGCTGTGCCCCTGGTTGGCGCCGGCGCCGCGCCGCTGGTGCTGGGCCTGCCGTATGGCGCCGGCTACGTCTTCGCCAGCGCCACTCTGCATCCCTTCACTAACCGTGGACTGAACGAGGGCGACAACGCCGCCATGGTGCTAAACATGCTCCGGCGCGCGCCTCCGGGCGGGCGCGTGGTTTTCGACGAATACCACCACGGGTTCATCAGCCAGCCCTCACTGCGGTCGCTGCTGCTCGGGACCCCCTGGGGGTGGGCCATCCTCTACATCGCCCTGATGCTGGCAGCCTATCTGGCGCTCACAGGTCGGCGCTTTGGCCGGCCGGCGCCGCTTCGCGAGGAGACAGCGCGGCGCAGCAGCGCCGAATATCTGGAAAGCATGGCCGGTCTGCTGCGCCGCGCCGGGCGCCGCGACGCGCTCCAGGCCCACTACCGCGCGACGTTCAAACGGCGCCTGGCCCGCGCCAGTGGGCTGAATCCTCATCTCGACGACGCAGCCTTCCTCGCTGCTCTGGCCGCCATCGCCCCGGAGCGCGCCGAACGCGCCGGCGCCTTGCTGGCGGCCATGGCCGCCCCGGTCGCCAGCGATGCCGTGCTCCTGCGTCTGGTGGCCGAGGCCGACCAGATGGTGGACGTCAAAGCGGGGATTGCAGAATAATGCAACCCTCCGGATTGCGCCCCCGGTTCGGAAGAACCAGGCCCTCTTGAGACTGCCTTATGCACACCAGGCGACAATCACTGCGGATGGCGCTGGAGCCAATCCTCGATCTGCTTGACGAGGGTCTGCACCTCTACCGGCGCGCCTTTCTACGGATACTTATCCTGGCTTCACTGGCCGGCCTGCCCTCCGGCGCGTTGTTCGCCGCCCTGGTGATTGCCAGCGACTGGCTTTCTACCCCTCCCGGCGTGGCCTTGCTGCTCCTGGTCGCCCTGCTGGGCCTGCCGCTCGCGCTCTACGTAGTGGGCGCCGTAAGCCGCGCTGCGGTGATGGCCGCTGGCGGCGAGGCCGTCACCCTGCGCCGGGCCCTGGCCCTCGGGCCGCTCCGCGTGCTTGGCATGGGCTGCTATGGCACGGTCTTCCTCCTTGTGGCGGCGAGCGTTGTTTCGGTGATCAGCAGCGTCTGTGTCTGTGTTGTGTACGTGTTCGGGATCGCGGGCGTCGCGGTCTTTGCATCGGCCGGCGCCATCGGCGGAACAGCGGGCGAGGTGGCGTCGGTAGCGGGGATTATTGCCCTCATCGTGGGCTTCATCCTGATGTACGCGGCCACGCTGGCGCTCAACGGCGCGGCCTATAGCAGCGTCATTTTCGCCCTGCAGCCCTTTGTGCACGAACCCCTGCCGATGGGCCAGGCAGTCAAACGCAGCCTTGATCTCACCTTCTACCGATTAGGCCAGAACATTCTGGCTTTTCTCTGCGCCAGCATCGTCTTTGGGGCGATCGCCCTGGCCGCTACCCTGGCCATCGGCGTGCTGGCGCCGCTGCCGATACTCTTTCTGCTCGGCGTCGAGTCACTCGCAGCCCGCGCCATTACCGCGGCGGTCTGGATAGGCGCGGTCAACGTTGCCCTGCCCCTGCTGCCGATCTGGATGGCCCTGCTCTATCGGCGCCGCCTGGCCGTCTGGCAGGGCGCCGACCTGCGCGCGCGCCTGGCCGCCCTGCCAGACAGTGGCGCTCCAATCTGATGATGGGGAAACCAGGTTTCTCCGCACCCCCGGTCGTAGGCTTTTGACTGATGCAATTCCGCCTCCAGCAGGGAATTGGGGGGCGTAGTCGCCAGAACCAACCAGGGGCAAGCCCCAAAGACTCTGCAACAGCCCCCGGTTTTCCACGCAGCCAGGTTGCGTCTTCTCAGAAATATTGTTATCCTGAAATGAATAGAAGTTTCCGAGAGGGCGCAGCCCTCGCTGGGATGCCGTTTTTTCATTTTCCCTGGAGAACGGCGCGTGGCGTCGATCACCGTCGTAAAGATTGGCGGCAACGAACTGGACGATCCGGCCTTTCTGGAGGGCCTGAGCGCCGCCGTGGCCGCCTTCAACGGGCCGCTGGTGCTGGTGCACGGCGGCGGCAAGGAGATCAGCGCCGCCCTTGACCGCGCCGGCCTGCCGGTGCAGTTCATCGAGGGTCTGCGGGTCACCTCGCCTGAGGCGATGGAGATTATGCAGGCGGTGGTCTGCGGTACCATCAACAAGCGCCTGGTGGCCGCTCTGGTTGCGCGCGGCGTGCGCGCAGCGGGTCTCAGCGGCATTGACCTGGGGTTGCTGCGCTGCGCGCCCTACCGCCCTGGCGGCGCCGACCTGGGCCGCGTCGGGGTGGTTACCGGCGTTGATGTCGCCGCCATCCGCGCCATGCTCGCCCTGGGCTGGCTGCCCGTCTTCGCGCCGGTGGCTATGGGTGAGGCCGATGGGCTGAGCTACAACATCAACGCCGACATGGTCGCCCAGGCCATCGCCGGGGCGCTGGGCGACACGGAACTGGTCTTTGTCAGCAATGTGCCTGGCGTGATTCTCGACGGAGGGATCGCCGCCTGGCTCGATGCCGCGGCCGTAGAGGCGGCCATTGGCAGCGGGGCCATCAGCGGCGGCATGATCCCCAAGGTGCGCGCCGCCCTCGACGCGCTCGGCGCCGGCGCCGTCGCCGCGCGCATCACCAACCTCGCCGGGTTCGCCGCGGGCGGCACGCGAATCGTCAGGTTGCTCGAAGAGTCGTCCGGCACGGTTACAGGTTCCTCCGATGACCAATGAACCCGCCATCCACTACGTTACCGCTGGCGACATCTTCGCCCAGCTCGGCGTCGCCGAGCGGGCTGAGATTGAACGTCTGATCAGCTACAACATCTACCCGGCCGGACAGATCTTCCATTCACCGAACGAGGTCGGCGAACAACTCTTTGTGCTGCGCTCCGGGCGCGTGCGGATCTACAAACTCTCGCCGGAGGGTCGCGCGCTGACGCTCATGGTGCTCGAACCGGTGACGATCTTCGGCGAGATGACCCTGGTGGGGCAGTGGCTCCACGACACCTTCGCCGAAGCCATGACCGAGTGCGTCATCGGGCTGATCGGCCGCGACACCCTGCGTCGCATTCTGGAACAACATCCGCGGGTGGCTATCGCCTTCATGGAACTGATGGGCCAGCGCCTGCGCGCCATGGAGAACAAACTGGCCGACATCGCCTTTAAAAACGTGGCCCAGCGCCTCGCCAGCGTGCTCCTCAACCTGGCGGGACTGCCATCCCAACCTGCGGAGTTGCCTGCCAGGCCGCCCATGGTGGTGCGCTACACCCACCAGCAACTCGCCGAGATGATCGGCTCGTATCGCGAGACCGTCACCAAAGCGATCGGCGAGCTGCGCGAAGCCGGAATGATCCGCATTGACGACGATGTGATCTCGTTGATTGACGTGGAACAGTTGCAGCGTCTTGCCGGTCGGCAATAAACACGTGGCACAACCTGGAGGGTTGTGCCACGTGCGCAATCTGAAATCCGCACTGCTCCTAGCGCCGGGTCATACTGCTCCGCGCCCGGCGGTAGGCTTCCTCGATGCCCTTCTGCGACATCTCAAGCAACTCGCGCCAGTTCATAATCTTCACGTCGGGAATCTTGCGGTTGCGCTCGGCAAACACCCAGGCCCACAGGATCCCCTGCGCCACCAGCACGAACAGCATGATGCCGAACATGATCAACCCGTCGTTCATGGCGCCCCTGCCTTTCTGCGGCTTCTTGCTGTCATATCATACTGCAAGTTGACTTTTTGAACAATACCCCTTATCCGGGCATGGACCCAGTCCGGACGCATGGGCCCGGGCCGGAAGGTCGGGTCCACCGCTATATCCATGCAACATTATACCTCTCCAGGGCCGTTCAGGCTACCATCAGCGTGCTATAATCCCGGTGCGAGCCATCACAGCCACGGAGACGGCGATGCCTGACCACGGTTTTTCCACTCGCGCCATTCACGCCGGCCAGGAACCTGACCCCGCCACCGGCGCGGTAATCGTCCCGATCTACCAGACCAGCACCTTTGCCCAGGAAGCCGTGGGCGTGCATAAGGGCTATGACTATGCCCGCTCTGGCAATCCCACCCGCACCGCCCTGGAAACAGCCCTTGCCTCGCTGGAGGGTGGCGCGCACGGCCTCTGCTTCGCCTCCGGTCTGGCCGCTGAGACCACCATTGCCCTTGCCCTGCTCCGGTCGGGCGATCATGTGCTCTGCGGCGACGACGTGTACGGCGGCACTTACCGCCTCTTCAAGCGTGTGCTGGAAGACAAGGGCATCAGCACCAGTTTTGTTGACACTCGCGACCCGGAGCAGGTAGCGGCGGCGCTACGCCCTGCCACGCGCCTGATCTGGCTCGAAACGCCCACCAACCCGCTCCTGAAGCTGGCCGACATCGCTGCGATCAGCGCTATCGGGCGCCAGCACGGCGCCCTGACAGTGGTTGATAATACGTTCGCCTCTCCCGCCTGCCAGCGCCCGCTCGAACTGGGCGCTGATATCGTGCTCCATTCCACTACCAAATACCTCGGCGGGCATTCCGATGTCGTCGGTGGGGCCATTATCACTTCCAACGACGAGGTCGCCGACCGGCTGCGCTTTGTGCAGAATGCCGCCGGGGCCACGCCCGGCCCCTTCGATTGCTGGCTGGTGCTGCGGGGGATCAAGACCCTCGCTCTGCGCATGCGCCAGCACGGCGAGAATGCCCTCGCCATTGCCCGCTTCCTCCAGGGCCATCCCGCCGTGACCCAGGTCTTCTACCCCGGCCTGCCGGAACATCCGCAGTATGACCTGGCCTGCCGCCAGATGTACGGCTTCAGCGGCATGGTCTCGTTTGTGCCCGCGGGAGGCGCGCCCGCCGCCCATCGTCTCGTTACCCGCACGCGCCTCTTCACCCTCGCTGAAAGTCTCGGCGGCGTCGAGAGCCTCATCGAGGTCCCTGCCGCCATGACCCACGCCTCCGTCGCCGGCTCGCCCCTGGAGGTGCCCGCCGGCCTGGTGCGCCTCAGCGTCGGGATCGAGGATGTAGACGACCTTCTCGCCGATCTGGAACAGGCTCTGGCAGCCGACGAGTGAAAGCCAAAGGAGAATATCTGCCATGCGCCAGTTGATCCGTCTTGCAGCCGCTCTGTCCCTCCTGCTGCTGCTGGCGGTTCCGGCCCTCGCCCAGGGTCAGTTGATTATCCGCGACCCCGGCGGGCGCCTGGACCGGAACGCCGTGGAGCGGGCCGCCCGTCCCCTGCTCGACCGGGGGGCCGCCGTGGCGGTCTACGTGGTGGACGACGGCGGTCCCGACGATTTTACCGAGCGCCTGGTTGACGATGGCCTGATGCGCAGCGACGGCGCAATGCGCACCAATGCCATTGCCATCTACGTAGCGCTCAACCAGCGCTACAGCGAGATCGGTTATGGGGATGACTGGGCTGCGGCGCTCAAGGTCAACGACAATGCCGAGTACATCCGCACCACTGCCCTCAACCCCGGTCTCTCCGCTGGCGATTTTACCCGCGGCGTGACCACGGCTCTTGGCGCCATTGAGGAGTCCATCAGGAATCCGCCGCAACCCGGGGGAGGCATCAACATTGATCCGACGCCGATCATCATTGGCGCTGGCGGCCTGGCGGCCCTGGGCGCGGGCGGCTACGCCCTGGTCCGCCAGCGGCGCGCGGCGAAGGCCCGCGCCGCCGCCCGGCAGCGGCTCAAGGATGCGCGCGAGGAAGCCGCGGCGCTTATCACCGCTCTCGGCCAGCGTTTCAACGCCGCCGCGGAGAAGGCGAAGTTCGACCGTGTCTCCTACCCCCCGGCCGAGGTCGAACGACTCAGCCAGCTCCAGCGCGCCGCCAGCGATCGCTTCGCCGCCGTCCAGCTCCGCTTTAAGGAAACGGCCGAGCAGTTGGAGCGCCGTGAGAAGCCCACCAACGAGCAGTTGCTTCAGGCCGCCGCCACCTACGAAGCGATTGCGGCTGAGGCAAAGGCCGTCGGCGAGGATCTGGCGGTGGTGGAGCGACTCCGCGCCGAGCTTGATGCAAAGGCCCGTCAGGCGCGCGAGGAGGTTGAGCGGGCAAAAAAAGCCTGACCGACGCTGCAGACCGGCTGGCGGCCCTGGGCGAGGAGCTTGCCGACCCCGCGGCGGCCCTCACCCCGGCCCGGCAGCAGGTGGAGCGCGCGGAGGCGGCCCTGGCGAAGTTCGCCTACGACGAGGCCGTCGCCGCTGCCCGGGCAGCGTCGGAACGCAGCCAGCACATCGGCGCCATTGCCGAACATCACGCCCGGATCCGCGCCGACATCTCGCGGGAGCGCGAGAGCGGCATCGCTGTTGAACGGCAGGGCTTCCGCCTCGAAGCCAGCCGCCAGGCCCTGGCCGAGGCCGATCAGGCTCTGGCCGAGGCCGCCGCAGCGCTGCAAGGCGGCGAGCCAGACGCGGCCCTCCCCCGGCTCGATACGGCCCAGGCGCGCCTGGAAGCCGCCATCGCCCAGGGCAGCGGCGCGCCTGCGCTCTTTGAGGCTAATGCCCGGCGCATCGCCGAGCTTGAGCAACGCGGCCTCCGCGCCGCCGAGCGTATCGCCGAGGGCCGCCGCGTGTTCGACATCGTTGACGAGTTCGCCGAAAGCGCCTGGAGCGACATCCGCGGCAATGGCAGCGAGGCCCAGGCCGCCGCCGACCGCGCCCACGAACACTGGCAGCGCGCCCGCGTCGCCAACTCCATGGAGGCCCAGCAGTTCCTCTTCGCTCAGGAACAGCTCGATGCCGCCGACCAGGAACTGGCCTTCGTGGACCGGTTGATTGATGCCATTATCGAGCGCCTGAAGGCCCTCGAAGAGGCCCGCGACGCGGCCCGCGCCCTGCTCGCCGAAGCCGAGCGCAGCATTGCCGCTGGCGAGGAGTTTGTGCGCGCCCACGATCCCGACGTGAGCAAGGTTCCTGAGCAGCAACTCCGCGAGGCCGCTGCGCAACTGGCCATCGCCCAGGCCGAGGCCCGGCGCGAGAAACCTGACTGGCTCCGCCTCGCTGAAGCCGCCACCACCGCCGACCGGCTCGCCGACGAGGCCCTGGCCCAGGCTCGCTCCGAGGCCGAGACGATGCAAAAGCTGCGCCAGCAGGCCGACCGGCTTCAGCCCATTATCGCTGGCGAGATCAACAAGATCGCCCGGTTCGTCAATGTTCACGATGCCGACATTACTCCCGCCAGCATCGTCGCAGTGAAGAAGCTGCTCCAACGCTTCGAGCAGGCCCAGGCCCTCGATGCCCGTACGCGCCAGGTGGAGGAAGAGGAACGGCGCGCGGCCCTCGAGCAACTGAGCGCCGCTTACCAGGAGTTGCAACGCGAGTCGCAGACAGTCTACCAGGCGGTGTATGGCGACGTGCAACGTCTGGAGAAGTTGCGGAGCGACCTCAATCGCGCCCTGACGGAGGCGCGCAACTGGCTTAACGCCGCCGATAGCGTCAGCACGCGCGTGCGCTTGCTCGCCCCCGGAAGCCTGTTCCAGCGTTTGCGCGACCTGCAGCAAGACTTCGACCGGATTCGCCTGCCGATCACCGGCGAGGAGGCCCTGAAGCAGGCCCTCGAACGCGCCAGCCGCATCCGCGACGAGGCCCGCGACATTGAGCGGGAGTTCCGGTCTTATGATCGGGTGAACATCCCTGGTCCCGGCCCGATCATTGTCACCGGAAGAGGCTGGGGTGGCAGCGGCGATTGGAGCAGCGGCAGTTGGAGCGGCGGTGGTTGGTTCAGCGGCTGGGGCAGCAGCAGTAGCAGCGATAATGATGACGGTTGGGGCAGTCGGCACGGCTCAGGCGGCTTGTTTGGCGGAGGAAGCGCGGGCGGCTCCTTCGGCGGGGGGCGCTCCGGTGGCGGATGGTGAACGAGGCGCTCCGCGGGAAGCACGGAGGCCAGAGGTTCGATCCTTGCATCGCCTTTCCCATTCTTCATCCTGACCGTCTGAACGAGCAGGGGCGACAGGCCCGTCGCCCTGCTCGTCCGCCCCCAGCCCCCGGCGCCATCCACGATCCGCAGGCGGCCACCGTGCAGGCCTATTATCGCCAGCTCTCACTCGCACGCCAGATTCCCCGATCCAAAATCCCAAATCCCAAATCCAAAATCCCATCACTCTCGCCGGTTGGGCCAGCGAAAGGCAAACAGATTGGGGCGCTCCACCTCGGGTTGCTGTAAAAAGGCTTCTTCGCCGGGACGCAGATGCGGTCGCGATTCGAGCCAGGCGTCGCGCTGCGCCCTGGCCCGGCGCAGCAGATCCTCCAGCGCCGCTGCGTCGCCGCCTGCAATCTGGTCGCGCAGGTCCACCAGGAAGCTGATCATCTCGTTGAGCCAGCGGGTGATGCCCGGCGCATTGGTCAGGCAGATGTCGCGGTGCATCTCCGGGTCGCCCGAAGCCAGCCGCGAAACATCGCGGAACCCGGTCGCGGCCAGCGGCGCGAGTTCCTTCCACGCCGGGCTGCGCCCGGTCACCTCCACCAATCCCACTGAGAGCAGCATCGGCAGGTGCGAGATACCCGCAACATACGCATCGTGTTCTTCGGGGTCAATGTAGTAGGGTTTCGCGCCCACTGCGCGCACCAGCGCCTCGACCGCCTCCACCGCGCCGCGGTTCGCCTGCGGCGGTGTCGTCAGGCAGTAGATCGCCCCCTTGAACAGGTCGGGATCGGCAGCTTCGACTCCAGCGCGTTCTTTGCCCGCCATGGGGTGCCCGCCTACATACGCGACCCCTGCCGGCAACAACTCCGCGGCCCAGCGGACAACTTCCGTCTTGGTGCTGGCGACGTCGGTCACGACAACCCCTGGCGGCAACAATGGTCCCAGGTCCTTGAACACCTCGCGCACGGCCAGCACCGGCGTTGCCACCACCACCATCTGCGTATCGCGCACTGCCTCGGCCAGCGAGCGCGCCTCACGGTCAATCGCCAGACGCCCGCGGGCCGCCCGCACCGTTCCAGTGTTGCGGTCGAAGCCCACCACCTCCACCGGGCCGAGAGGCGACTCGGCGGGGTCGGCGTTACGCAGGGCCATCCCCAGCGAAGCGCCGATCAAACCCAGGCCGATGATACTGATGCGGATCATCGCGGTTCTCCTCCTCGGGATAAGGAACGAGGGTTCCCGGAATGGCGACGCTTCCCCCGGCCCCTCCTTGGTGTAGGTTTTCCGGCCTCTCTCCCGCGAGCGTTTGAGGGCGGACAGAACATCCGAGCGAACACTACCGCTACCGCATTGGGACGGCTCCGAGCGCGGCTCTGGCCCCCCCTCTCCCGCACGAGGCAGAGGGGCAGGGGGTGAGGGTGAAACGGCGCATCCCAACGCCATGAATCACATCTACGCCCATGCGTTCTGTCCGACTCTAAACCCGATCGCGGGAGATGGGGGCAGGGGGGTGAGGATCGCAAGCGCATGGGAATGCCGAAAACCCCTTCTCGCTCGAAAAACCCTGCACCTGAGAACCGGCCTCTCCCTCGGCAATCGCAGTCCGAAATCCCAAATCCAAAATCCCAAATCGAAAATCCAGAATCGTATTATCCTTCCGCTGGCTCGGCCGGCACCTGCGAGAGGAACAGCAACTCGGCGATCACCAGGGCCAGCACCAGCAAAAGCAGGCTGACCCAGGTGAGCACCCGGAGCCCAGCCAGGGCCGCCACCATGGCTACCAGGAAGCCCAGCTCATACGACTGGCGGCGCACCCGCCGGCTGTCCAAGGCGCGCGCGCGGGCGCGGAACAACCGTGCGCTGATGCCGTGGATGAACGGGCGGCTGACCGCTGCGCCGCAGAGGAACAGCGCCATGAGCAGCAAGGTGTAGACCGGCAGTTCGGGCAGCGCCAGGAGCCAGTTCCGGGGGGCTGGCACAAAGGCCAGACTATAGAGAAGCGTGAAGCTCCCAATGACCCCCTCCACCGTCAGGCCGCGAAGATCAAGACTGCGTTCAACCGGCGCGAAGGTGAGCAGCGGCGCGGTAAGACTGAGCGCATAAAAGAGCAGGCGCTGGAGCGCCAGCGGTTCAGGCTCGGCGGCGAGGTTGCCGAAGAGCAACAACGACAGCGCTGCCGCCCAGCACAGCCCGGCGACAGCCGCGAGAAGCAACGAGGTCTGGCGCTGCGGGCTGAGCATAGGGCGTCACATGCGCGCCAGGCGCTGCCGCAGCCAGTGATCGGCGAGCACCAGCGCCAGCATCGCTTCGGCGATTGGCACCAGTCGCGGCAGCACGGTCGGATCGTGGCGCCCGTGCACCTCGATAGTCGCCGGATTGCCCGCGCGGTCCACCGTGGCCTGGGGCCGGGCGATGCTGGCCGGCGGTTTGGCCGCCAGGCGCACGACGATCTCCTCGCCCGTGGAGATGCCGCCGAGGATGCCGCCGTGGTGATTGCTCAGCGTGCCAATGCTTCCGTCATCGCGACGCACGAAGGGGTCGTTGTGCTGCGAGCCGCGCATGCGCGCCACCTCGAAGCCTTCTCCGAACTCCACGCCTTTGATCGCCGGGATCGAAAACATGGCCTTGCCGATATCCGCCTGGAGCTTGTCGAAGACCGGTTCGCCCAGGCCGGGCGGCACCCCGCGGGCGCGCACCTCGACGATGCCGCCGAGCGAGTCGAGGGCGCGGCGAGCCTGATCCACCCGTTCAACCATCAGGGCCGCCACCTGCGGATCGGGACAGCGCATCACATTCCGCTCGATCTCCGCCTCATCGAAGGTCTGGGCGCGCAGTTCCTCGAGTTGCAGGGTGTAGGCGATAATCTGCACGCCGATCTGCGCCAGTAGCTTGCGCGCCACCGCGCCTCCGGCGACGCGCCCGATCGTCTCGCGGGCGCTGGAACGCCCCCCGCCCCGCCAGTCGCGGAAGCCGTACTTGGCCTCCCAGGTGTAATCGGCGTGGCCAGGGCGGTACAGGTCCTTGATCGCCTCGTAGTGCCCCGGTTTGGCATCGGTGTTGTACACGAGCATGCTGATCGGCGTCCCCGTGGTCCGGCCCTCGAAAACCCCGGAGAGGATCTGCACCCGGTCGGCCTCCTGGCGCTGCGAACTGACCTTGCTCTGCCCCACGCGGCGCCGATCCAGTTCTCGCTGCACGTCCTCCTCGCCAAGCGGCAGCCCCGCCGGACAGCCGTCAACCGTGCAGCCCACCGCCGGTCCGTGCGACTCGCCCCAGGTGGTGAGGCGAAATGCCTGTCCAAAACTGTTGCCTGGCATACCATTTGCGATTACATGCGAATGTTATGTGGTAGTTTACCACAGCGGAGGAGAGGGATGAACCTGGACCCTGTCAACCCCCACGGCGTGCGCAGAGCCTTCGGGTCGAGTCCCAAACCGAGGTTTCGTGGTAGGTTGACGGTCAACCACGCAAGCACAGAGGGCGGGGGGAAGTTTCCCCGATGTCCCCTCGGAGAGCGCTATTCCCGGCTGACCTCCTGCCCCCAGGGGCTCTCCCGCCAGGCCGCGAGCACCCGCGCGTAGATCCGAGCGGTGGCGGCGGCGATGCGCGGCCAGGTGTAATACTCACGGATCTCCCGCAGCGCTGCGGCAGCGCGGGCGCGGGCAATGTCGGGCCGGCTGAGGGCCGCGGTAATCGCGTCGGCCAGCGCCCCAGGATCGTCGGCGCGCACCACCAGGCCGGTGATCCCGTTCTGCACCACCTCGGCAAGCCCTCCGGCGTCGCTCACGATCAAAGGGCAGCCATTGGCCATGGCTTCCAGCGCCACAATGCCAAACGGCTCGTAGAGCGAGGGAAAGATGGCCAGATCGGCGGCGTGGTAGAGTTGATCCCGTTCCTCATCGGAGACAAAGCCCACAAAGGTGACCTGATCATTGATCCCCAGCGCTGCGGCCTGAGCCTTCAGCGGCTCCAGATAGCCGCCCGTGCCGGCGATCACCAGGCGCGCCCGCACCCGTGAGGTGACCGCCGGCCAGGCGTTGAGCAGCACGTGCAGACCCTTCTCATACACGATCCGGCCTACGTGGAACGCCATACGCTCGTCATCAGCGACGTAGCGCCGGCGGAAGCTCAGCCAGTGGTCGGCGTCGCGAAATGGCGAGCCACTGATGTACACGCCATTGGGCGCCACGTCAATTTTGTCGAGGGGCGTCTGGAAGTACTCGTGGATCTGGTCGGCCATAAAATGCGAGCACACAATCACTCGCCAGGCCTCGTAGGTCAGGCGCCACTCCAGGTCGTTAATGCGATGCGCCGCGTCGCCGTGCAACCCTCCGCGCCCCCGTCCGCGCTCGGTCGCGTGAATGGTGGCGATCAGCGGCACGCGCCACTGGTACTTGAGCCGCACACCCGCCTCGGTCGCCAGCCAGTCGTGGGCGTGGATGAGATCGAAGCGCCCGTGAACCTCCTGTAACTCGTTGGCCGCCTGCACCAGGTCGTTGCTGACGCGAGCAACAAAGGTGGGATAATCGGCGTCAGGGATCGGCGGCGCGGGCGTCCGGCGCACGGCGACGCCGTCGCTCAGCTCAGCCTCCGGCCCATCGCGCAGGCGCGGCGTAACCACGGCAGGGCGCACCCCCTGGCTGGCCAGGGCCGGGAGCAGTTCAGCGACGTGGCGACCCAGGCCGCCAACGATGTGGGGAGGGTATTCCCAGGCAATATGCAAGACGTGCATGTTAAGCGGATTATAGCACGAATGTGCCGGCCCTGCGCCAGGAGGGGAGAGTCTGGGAAGGCGAAGCCACCCTGGAGGAGCTTGCTCCGCTCATCCCTGCTCCAGCGCCCGCGCCACCACAAACTTCAGGTAGCGTCCCTCAGGGAACCCTGCCGGCACAGGATGGTCGGCCGGCTGGCCCGCCTCGTGCACGATCTGCACCTGCCTGTGCGCCTGAACCCCCGCGTCGGCAAGCAGAGCGCGAAACTGCTCCGGGCCGACCTGGCTGGTGCAACTGGCGGAGATGAGCAGGCCGCCAGGCTCCAGGCAGCGCAGGGCCAGGCTGTTGATGCGCACGTAGGCCCGCAAGGCCCCGTGCAGGCTGCGTTTCTGGCGCGCAAAACTGGGCGGATCGAGGATGACCGCCTGGAAGCGCCGACCGGCCCTGGCGTAGGCGTCGAGGAGGGCGAAACAGTTTTCGGTAATAAACTCGTGGCGCGCGCCATCAAGGCGGTTCAGCCTCAGGTTTGCCGCCGTGGCCTCGGCGAGCCCCTTGCCGAGATCAACACTCGTGACATTTGCCGCCTGGCCCCGCAAAGCGTAGAGGGAAAAGCCGCCGGTATAGGCGAAGCAGTTCAGCACGCTGCGCCCGCGCACCAGCCCTTCCACCGTGCGCCGGTTCTCGCGATGGTCGAGGAACAGACCGGTTTTCTGGCCCCGGTAGAGATCGGCGTAAAAATACAACCCGTGCTCCTGCACTACCAGGTCGGGCGGCGGCGCTTCGCCCCACAACACCCGCAACGCGACGGGCGTCTCTGCATCGCCGCCGTTGCGCTCCTCCGCGTCGGGCGCGTCGTCAGCGGATTGGCGCTCGCGCAGCCCGACCCCGCGCAGGGCCGGGTCGCAGGTCCGCAGGGCTGCGGCCACCAGCGGCGCTATGGCTCGCGTGCTCTCGGCATAGGTCTGGAGGACGGCATAATCCCCGTACCGATCCGCCACCAGACCCGGCAAACCGTCGCCTTCGCCGTAGATCCAGCGGTAGGCGGTCGTCGCCGTTTCGCGAATGGCGGCACGGCCTTCCCACGCCTCCCAGACCCGTTCGGCGATCCACTTCGCGTCGGGCGGGCCGCGCCGGCTGAAGAGGCGCACCGCGATCGCGCTGTGCGCGTCCCAGAGACCGTAGCTGACGAAGCTCCCGCAGCGCACCCGCACCCACTGGCCCGAGGCCAGCCGCGGGCTTTCTTGAACATGATTGCGGTAGATCCAGGGGTGCCCGGCGATGAGGCGACCCTTCAACGCCGGGTCAACGCTTACCTCAGGAATGGTCATGACGCAATGGCGGTCGTCTCCCAGGAGGACCGGGCCTTCCCGGTCCTTCCCCTGCGCGCAGGAATAGGGGAAAACTCCGTTTCCTCTTCCCTTTCCACGTATCGGGAGTTGCTCCTCATCCTCCCCGAATCTCATTCAGACACCCTATACGGCAATCCCAAATCCCAAATCCAAAATCGCTACACCGTGGCCCCGCTCGGCACCACGCCGCTCTTCGGAAAGGCGCGCTCAGGCGTGCGCGGGCGAATGGCCACATTGCGGCCCACGGTCACGCCCTCGGGCACTTGCGCGCGCGTGCCTACCAGCGTCAGCCCGGTGTTGAGCCGATCGGGGGCCTCCAGGTTCGGGGTGGTGATATCGCCTTCACCCACCACTGCTCCGCCGCCGATCCGCACCCCCTCGTCAATGATGCAGCGATCCAGCACCGCCTCCGGGCCGATCCACGCGTCGCCAAGCACGACCGAATCGCGGATAATCGCTCCTGGCGAGACATACACTCCCGGCGAGAGCACCGAGTGCGAAACCGTGCCATAGACGCGGCAGCCGTCACTCAGCAGGCAATTCTCCACCCGCGCGTGCTCCCCGATCTCCACGCCGGGCAGATCGGCGCTGGTCGTATGGATGACCCATTCCGGGTCGTAGAGGTCGAGCGCCGGGGTCTCGACCAGCAGGGCCAGGTTGGCTTCGTAGTAGGCCTGCACCGTGCCCACGTCGGCCCAGTAGCCCTGGAAATTGAAGGCGAAGGTGCGCGATTCGGGGATGATCCGCGGCAGGAGATGACGACCGAAATCGTGCTCGTCACCGGAGAGGATGTCAATCAGGAACTGCTTGCGAAAGACATAGATGCCCATCGAAGCCAGGTTCGAGAGCGGGCGGCGCGGCTTCTCCTCGAAGCGATCCACCCGGCCATCGTTGCCGACGGTTACAATGCCGAAGCGATGAGTGTCGTGCGGGCTGACGCTATGCACCGCCAGGGTCAGATCCGCCTCGCGCTCGGCGTGCAGTTCGAGCAGCGGGTTGTAATTCATTTTGTAAATATGATCCCCGGCAAGCACGAGCACCGCATCAACCTGCTGATCTTCGATCAGGTCGAGGTTGTAGCGCACCGCGTCGGCGGTGCCTCGCTGCCACCCTCCGCCGTCTGGCGTCGGCGACGGGTGCAGCACGCGCAAACCGCCCTGGGCCCGGTCAAGATCCCAGGGGCGGCCCACCCCCAGGTGGGCGTGGAGCGAGCGGGGCTTGTACTGCGTGAGCACGGCGACATTGTACAGCCCCGAGTTGACGCAGTTGGAAAGCGGAAAGTCAATGATCCGGAACTTGCCCGCAAAGGGAACAGCCGCCTCGGTGCGTTCAGCGGTAAGCACAGAGAGGGCGGGCGAGTCGCCGCCCGCCAGAATCATGGTCAGGGTGCGGAGCATAGGTTTTGAAGGCGGCGACGGTGACACCGCGAGCCGCGCTGTACCGCCGCCGCATAAGACAAGGTTTCACAAGGGCGGCGCTTTCCGTTTCCTCGTCGTGTTGACCCGCGCCCCCGCGTTGAGGTGAAGCGCCCGGAACCTTCCCCCGGCGGAGGAGGGATTGAACAGGAGACCGAGCGCCCTGAACTGCAGAGCGCCTGCGAACCGCGCTGCGCGTTACAGCGTCTCTCCTGACGGGATCTCGCGGCTCGGAAAATCTTCCGCGTCGCGATCGGCCCTGATCACTACGTTCCGGCCAATGATCGTGCCCGGAGGGATGTGGGCCGCCTTGCCGATCACTGATATGCCAGTGTTGAGTTTGTCCGGCTCGGCCTTGTTGGGCGTCGTCAGGTCGTCGCCAACGCCGAGGTGCGCCCCGGCGCCAATGACGACCTGCTTATCAACGATCATCCGATCAAGCACCGCGCCCGGCCCGATCCAGGTGTCGTTCATCACCACGCTGTCGCGCACAATCGCTCCCGGCGAGACATACACCCCCGGCGAAAGCACCGAGCGCTCGACTGTGCCGCGAATGGTGCAGCCGTTGCAGATGATCGCCCGCGACACCCGCGCCTGCGGCCCGATTTTGGCCGATGGGCGCTCCTCGCTGCGGGTGCGGATGCGCCAGTTCGGATCGAAGAGATCGAAATCAAGCCGGGGATCGAGCAGTTGCATGCTCGTTTCCCAGTACGAATGGATCGTGCCTACGTCAACCCAGTAGCCGCTGAAGCGATGGGCATACACGCGGTCCTCGGCGACCATCGCCGGAATCACGTGCTTGCCGAAGTCGATCCGGGGACGCTCCTGACTGCCCTCCGACAGCCTGCGGATCAGCACATCGGTATTGAACACATAGATCCCCATCGAGGCCAGGGTGCCCTTGTCGCGATCTTTGGGCTTTTCGGTGAACTCGATGATCCGATCCTCTTCGTTGGTGGTCATGATCCCGAAGCGATGGGTCTCCTCCAGCGGCACCTCCATCACACCCACCGTCAGATCGGCCCGGTGGCGCCGATGGGTGTCAATGATGGTGTTGTAATCCATCTTATAAATATGATCGCCCGACAGTATGAGCACCAGATCGGCGCGCCGTTCCTGAATAAAATTGAGATTCTGGTAGATGGCATCGGCGGTGCCGCGGTACCACGACTGATCGCTGCGGCCCTGGTAGGGTTGCAACAGCCGCACTCCGCCCCGGTTGCGGTCGAGATCCCAGGGTTTGCCGATGCCAATGTGATCGTTCAATGAATGGGGCCGGTACTGGGTGAGCACGCCGACATCGAAAATGCCCGAATTCACGCAATTCGATAGCGTAAAGTCAATAATCCGGTACTTCCCCGCGAACGGCACCGATGGCTTGGCCCGCTTCTCCGAGAGCACGCTGAGTCGCGTGCCTTCGCCGCCGGCCATGATCATCGCGACCACGCGCATGTGCGCTTCCTCCTGGGCCGGTCATGCCTGTCTGGCAGGCGTGCTTCTCTCCGGATGGCTTGATTGTACCGCCAATCCGTGTGGCGCGCAAAGGGCTGGCCCATCGGGATAGGATTCCCGTCTGTTGCACCCCTGCTCGCCGCAGAGGACGCCGAAGGGCGTAGCGGTTTGAACCCTCCGCGCCCCTCAGCATCCTCTGCGGTAATCCTCAACACGAAGTACAGGAACGCCACATACGGCAATCCAAAATGGTATGAGAGCGCCGCGAGGTGCTAGCACCCAAGCGGCGCGGCGCCGTAGCGCAGGGCGTAAAAGCCCATTTTGCCCAGTTCGCTGAGCACCGCTTCCCGTCCATACGCATCGCGCCACCAGTTATCGGGAGTGATGGCGAGATCGTGCGGATGGTCGTAGAGCACTGTCACCTCGCTGCCCGCCAGGTGCCGCCCGATGACGCATAGCGCCCGCCGGCTATGGGCCCAGTCGGTGACGATCAGCACGCTGCGCGTCTGCCGTTCACGGGCCAGGGCGGCGATTTGCTGGCCGTCGTCCCAGGTGCTGTACGACTCCAGCACGAAATACGCCTCCTCGGGAACCCCCTGCTCCTGCGCCAGTCGCCGCGCTCGCTCGACCAGCCGGCCCGCCGGGAGTTCCACCGGCCCGGTGCGCCAGATCTCCTGCCCGATCCCCTGGTGGTACAGATTGATGGCGTGCTGATCGCGGTACGGGTAGCGTCCGCCCAGCACCACAATCGCGTCAACCGGCGCCACCCGGGTTGGACGCGCCAGCCAGTGGCCGATGGCCGGCAACCACCACCCTGAAGTTACCATAACTAAGCTAACCGTGAGCGCCAGCAGCGCCAGCCAGATTGCCAGCCGGTTGTGCCAGAACCGCGGCGCTGCCTGTCTGATGGTCACCTCGCCCTGGCCTGCTGGCGTTGTGCGACCGATGTTGTGGTGTGCGCTGTGCTTGAGAGGTTCCATAGGCTCCGAGGTGAACATTGACCCACACGGAAGGGTTGCATCATCGTGAGTGTACCCCATCCAGGCGCCGTATGCCAGGGGCATTCATACCCGGAGACGCTATTTGCTGAGACGTTAAATAGTCTGTAAACAAAGTTTTTCGCTATACCTCGGCCCCCTCTCCAACCCTCCCCCGCCGGGGGAGAGGCTGGGAGGGGATAGAAAGGCAAGGCAACTTACTTTCCAGACTGCCAAAACCCTTCCATAGGGGAAGCTCGGCGCAGCGAACAGAGAAAGGCGACCGGACGGTCGCCCTTCTCTGTTCGCTGTCAGTTGCCGTGAGCGCCCGGTCACCGGGATGTCAGCCCGGCCCGGCGGCGCGCTTCAAACAGCCTGCTGGACCAGACGCGCGTCACCGGTGACAGGGCTGACCTGTCCTACCTCGGCCACGATGTCGCGCAGGCGGGGGCCAAGCACCCGCTCCCAGTCGAGGTTTTGCTCGGCGAACACCCGCCCATTGGCGCCGATCCGTCGCGCCAGGGCCGGGTCATTCAGGGCGCGAATGGTCTGGTGCGCCATCTCTTCCGCGTTGCGCGCCAGCAAAACATTCTCTTCGTGGCGCAGCGGCAGCCCGCGAATGCCCGCCGGCAGCGACACCAGGCAGCGCCCCATCGCCAGGGCCTCGGACACTTTCATCTTCGTCCCCGAGGCATCCTCGTAGGGGCTGACAAAGATGGCGCTCTGGCGGTACACCGGGCGAATATCCGGAACGCGCCCGGTAAACTCCACCCCCGGAACATTGGCGAATTCCCGGCGCGTCTCCTCGCTGAAGGCCCCTCCGAGAATGAAGCGCACATCGGGAACGGCGTCGCGCACACGCGGGTAGACCTGGTGCATAAAGAAGCGCAGAGCCTTCAGATTGCGCACATCGGACGTGCCGGTGAAGAGAATGGTTCGTCCAGGGTCAATGGACCAGTCGGGGGAGAAGTACTCGCAATCCAGACCGTTCATCAGCACGTCCACCTTTGCCGTCGGGCTGATCTCCAGCGTAAGCTGCCGATCTTCTTCGCACACCGAGAGGATGCGCCCGAAGCGGGGATAGATCCGGCGACAGAAGCGGTAGGTCTGCTGGCGATTCACCCGCGCCACCAGGCGCAGCAGCGGGTTGCTGAACTGCTGGGCGTGTACGTCCCAGTAGTGCACGTCGGCGTCCCACTGATCGAGCACCCAGCGCGGTCCCGGCCCCTCGAGGATCGGCGCCGTCCACAGGCTCAGCGCGGCCACTACCCAGTCGCTCGGTTTCGGGCGCAGCGCCCGAAGTTGAGGCGTGGCGGCGAAGGAGTGTTCGGCCATGGCCGCGTGGTACGACAGCCCGCGGCTGAGCGCGCGCCGCGCAATGGCCAGTTGATCGCGCAGCGTCGTATCGCGGCGCGGGATCTGGTTGACGGTCCGGGCGAACGTTCGCACCTCCGCCAGTTGTTCAGGGGTCAGCGGGACGCGCTGCATCAGGTACAGGTCAATCGGAAAGCCGCGCGCCAGTTCTTTCAATAGATAGTAGCCCCGTCGCGTTCCGCCGGTAAAGTTCAGTTCGAGTACGAAGAGTTTAAGGGGTTGCATGCCATCTCCCAACGGAACCTGTCATTGGCGCAACCCTCCGGGTCGCGCGCAGCGCCTCCTGGGGCTATGGTAACAAACGACCCTGAATAGCAGGTGAAGCAGGAGTGACAAAATTGACAGCCTGGTGATGAGGCGGGACTCAGCCTTGCCGGGTCTGTTCCGGGAGCGTCGCGCGGCGCTCACACGCCGCGGCAGTAGCGTATCGCGGAAAGGGCGCCGGGTCGTCTGGAGATCATGTAACGCCAACGCCCCCGACGACGGCGGTCGAAGGGGGCGCTGGCCAGACAACTTCTGCGACTCCGAGTGGGCTCGAACCACCAACCTACAGCTCCGGAGGCTGTCGCTCTATCCAGTTGAGCTACGGAGTCTCATCGCGATCAGAGTATAGCGTAGGAGTTGACGCCTGTCAATTGCGCGTGACAGAGGTGACACGAAGCGTGCTGTAGAAGCCTGCCCGTTCAGGCTTCACAACCCGAAACCGGCCGGTGTAGGATCAGTCGCTAGAAAGGCGCTCTGGCAAGGTGCATTGCGCGTCACGACGCTGCGCGGGCGCAACGGATCGCACCAGGATCGAGGGGCGCTGCAGGCCACGGCGCGCGTGTATTGAGGCCATAACGGGTATCAGGGCTACCCATCCCGCAGCCAGGGCCAGCGCAATTTGCGCGAAAACGATCCAGCTCCCCATCGCTGTCACCCCTGTCATCGAAGGCGCCGCGCGTTCACCAACGACGCGTCAGCACCATCGCAGTCCCTGCGCTCAGAGCCTATCCGAACAACTCCTGTAAAAGGTGGGGAAACCGGGTTTCCCCATGCCCCTCCCCTCAGGGAGGAGCTGGGAGGGATATGCCCTCCCAGAAAAGGGATCGCACAACCACGAACAGGCTCTTAGCATGTGCTCAGTATTGCCTTAAGCATACACAAGAGGGAGCGATTTGTCTAGTCCTCTCCGGGGAAACTACCACCGGCCTGTGCGAGGGGAGGGACTGGGAGGGCTGGCTCTGCCGGGGCCTCTTCATCTCAGAATCGGCTCCAGAGGTACTGATTGGTCACCTCGTGGTGGAACTGCACCTCAGCGCGTTTGATCAGCGTGCCCAGCTTGCGCGGGCAGCGATCGGCGACAGTCAGCTTCAGGTCGGCGTACTTGTCGCGCACATCCACGCCGAGCAGGCTGGCCATCAGGGCGCTCTCGCGGAAACAGGCGATAGCGTCGTAGATATTATCGGGCAGGAACTCGCCCCCGGCGCGCAAATGGCTCGACGGGGCGTGGCCTTCAAGCCCCGTGCGCAGCAACGTGTAAATTGCCATATACGGACTGGCGTCGGGCGCGATGGCGCGCACCTCGATGCGCGCCGAGCGCGCGTTGCCGATCGGAATGCGGATCATCGCCCCGCGATCCACTGCCGAGGCCTTGATCTCGTTGGGGGCCTCAAAGTGAGGGTCGAGGCGCCGGTAGGCGTTGACGCTGGAGTTCAGCACCAGACACATCTCCCTGGCGTGGTGCAGGATGCGGTCAACGAAGCTCCAGGCAAAGGCGGAAAGCTGTTCCTCGCCGCGAGGGTCGTAGAACAGATTCTCGTCGGCGCGGGCCACGGAGAGGTTGGTGTGCATGCCGTTGCCATTGACGCCTGTCACCGGTTTGGGCAAAAAACTGGCGGTCATGTCGAGGCGGCTGGCGACCTGCCGGCAGATCAGTTTGTAGAGCAGGATCTGATCAGCGGCGATGGTCGCCTCAGTGTATCCGTAGTTCATCTCGAACTGCGAGGGGGCGACCTCGGGGTGATCCTTCTCGTTGGCGAAGCCCATGGCGCGCTGCGCCTCGGCGCATGTGTCAATGAAGGTGCGCAGCGGATCGCCCGGCAGCGAGTGGTAGTACCCGCCCGTGCTGACGAACTTGAACTCGCCGGTATCACGATAGTGCTGTTCGGCGTTGCGTCCCTGGAACAGAAAGCCCTCGATTTCGCTGGCAACGTTACAGGTCAGCCCTTCGCGCTCGAAGAGGTCGGTAGTATAGAGCCGCAGCCGGGTGCGCAGATCGGCCTCGTAGGGCGAGCCGTCGTGCGCGCGCACTTCGCCGAAGACCAGCACCTTGCCGGGACCGAAGACATCGGCGGGCAGCCAGTAGAAGGCCGGCCAGTCAATCGCCAGCCGCAGATCGGACTCGGACTGCACCGAGAAGCCGCGGATGGAGGAGCCGTCGAAGGTCAGATTATCGGCTGACTTGAGCAGGAACTTCTTGTCGTAGTCCAGCATATGCAGCCGGCCCTCGAGGTCGGCGAAGCAGACCGTCACCGCCTTGATGCGCTTCTCATCGTTCAGGTAGCGCATCCGTTCTTCGCGAATGGCGTCAGAAGGCACGCGGCGCAGGCGCTGCGCCTTGGCCTCCAGGTTGAGTTCTTCGAGCTGGTCGTAGGGGATCTCCAGGAAATCGCGCAGTTGGGTGGACATACACCTTCCTATTCTTCTACCGGCACCGCGTCCGCCACTTCGGGAGGAATGCCGAGCAATTCAGCGGGCGCCCAGCCCGCCACGTCGCGCAGGTTCACAATCGCATACCAGTCGCCGGCCGCGGTGCGACGGGTCAACTCGACCACTTCACCCTGGTTCACGCGGTCGAGTTCGGTGCTGGCGCGATCGGGACGCTCATACACCGGGCCGGTCACAAAGACGGTGACCACCGGGGCCACGGGCACATTAACCCCTTGCGGGATGCGTAATAACGTGACCGAAACCCAGCCGATCTCGTCGCGCACCGTGCGCACGCGGTACCAGGCGCCGTTGGGAGTGCGGCTGAGGAGTTGCACCTCTTCGCCAGCGTTCACCCCGGCCACCACATTATTGGCCAGCACGATGGGCTGCCGGCGCACGTTGCCGCCGTTGCCCACGGTGGCGATGGGGCCGGTAGGCAGTTCGGGGGTGGGCGTGGGCACGGCGGTAGGCGTGGTCGCAGGCGCGGGGCTTGGCGCGCTGGTGGGTGTTGCCGGCGGGGTGGTTGGCGCCTCAGCCGCCGTTTTCTCAAAGAAGGCATCGGCGATCCCGGCAAGCGAGGGTATGCTCAGTTCCATCGGTGCGCTGGCCGTGCCATCGGGGCCGCGGGCGATCACCGTGTAGCTGCGGCCCTCGGTGGGCGTGGGCGCGTCATCGGCCCGCTGAACCTGCATCTCGGCCCGATTGTTCCGCACCGTGGCCTGGGCCTGCTCGGGGTTCATCCAGGGAAACGGCGACCCATCTTCCAGCAGTTCGGCAGTGACGACGGCGCCATTGGCCAGGCCCGTCGTCTCAATGGTAATGCCAATGGTGGGCGGGTCGGCGCGGATCACCGCTGCATCGCGGACCCGCAGCGTAACCGGCACGGGGGTGGGAGCGACGGTCTGCTCGCTGCCAGGCAGCAGCGTCAGCACCAGCGCCAGGACGCCGAGGAGCACCAGGATCGGAACCAGGATGACCAGGATCTTCCCCGCAAGGGAGAGACTCGCGAACCGCTGGGCCATACTGGTTGGTTCTTCATCAATAGGCAGCGAAGTGTAGTCAATCGGCTCGCTAACCGGCGGCTGACTCTCCGCAGGAGTCTGCATTTGACGGGAGCGCCGCGCAAACAGCACAACTACCGCCAGAATGATCAGAACCAGAACGATTAACCCGATGATGATCGGCAGATCAAGCTGACTAAGCAGATCTCGCATGGCCGCAATATCCTTAATATCAGACGCCCATTCGCAGGGCGCACACCGCCGCGATGAACACACCAGCGGCGGGCTATCGGTTATTTTCACATCAGTGACACATCCCCACTATGATATGACAAGGGAGGCCGTTCTGCAAACATGGTATAATCGCCATAGTTGTCTGCCCGCTGCGCGCAAACCGCCAGACGAACGTGCTTAAGACACTCCCGGGAAGGCATAGTCCTCCCCGCTCCTCCCCTCTGGCAGAGGTGTAGGAGAAATTCGCTGTTGTCACGTTCACGACCGGTTTCGCCAGTCACAACGCGGAGAGGACGTATGCCACAGCATATTCTGGTCGCCGTCGCCTGGCCTTACGCCAATGGCCCGCGCCATATCGGCCACGTTGCCGGCTTTGGCGTTCCAGCCGATATTTTTGCCCGCTACCACCGCCTGGCGGGCAATCGTGTGCTGATGGTCTCAGGGACCGACGAGCACGGCACGCCGATCACCCTCGTCGCCGAGAAGGAGGGTCTGACGCCCCGCGAAGTGGCCGACCGCTACAACCGGGTCATCGCCGACGATCTGCACAATCTGGGGTTAAGCTACGATCTGTTCACCCGCACCACCACGCTCAATCATTACCGTGTTACGCAGGACGTATTCAAGACCCTGTACGACAAGGGCTACATTCTGCGCCAGGAGACCCTGGGGGCCTTCTCGGCGACTACCGGCCGCACCCTGCCTGACCGCTACATCGAAGGCGTCTGCCCCCTCTGCGGGTATCCCGAAGCGCGCGGGGATCAGTGCGATCACTGCGGCAGCCAGCTCGACCCCACTGATCTGATCAATCCCCGTTCCAAGATCGACGGCAGCCCGCCGGTCTTCAAAACCACCGAGCATTTCTTTCTCGATCTGCCGGCCTTCGCCGAGCGCCTGCAGCAGTGGATCGCGCAACAGGAACACTGGCGGCCGAATGTGCGCAGCTTTTCGCTCAATTTTATCAAGGATCTGAAACCGCGGGCGATCACGCGCGATCTGGACTGGGGGGTGCCCATCCCCCTGCCGGAGTACGAACACCGTGACGACAAGCGGATCTACGTCTGGTTCGACGCAGTGATCGGCTACCTCTCGGCCAGCATCGAGTGGGCCCATAACCGCGGCACGCCCGATGCATGGCGCGACTGGTGGCAGAACCGCTACGCGCGCCACTACTACTTCATGGGCAAGGATAACATCGTCTTTCACACGATTATCTGGCCCGCCCAGTTGATGGGGGTCTCCAGCGACGGGTACTATGCCGGCAGCGCGGCTGGCGCCTTCGCTGAAGTGCCATTGCAGTTGCCCTACAACGTCGTCAGCAGCGAGTTCCTGACGATGGAAGGCAAGAAATTTTCGAGCAGTCGCGGGGTGGTGATCTATGTCAAAGACTTCTTAAGCCGCTACGATGCCGACGCGCTGCGCTACTTCCTCACCATCGCCGGCCCCGAGAACCAGGACACCGATTTTACCTGGGCCGAGTTCGTGCGCCGCAACAACGACGAACTGGTGGCCACCTGGGGCAACCTGGTCAATCGCACCCTTACCAACGTGCACCGCACCTTCGGGGCCGTGCCGCGTCCCGGGGCCTTGCAGGAGGGCGACCAGCGCCTGATTGACGAGGTCGAGGGCGGTTTCGCCAGCGTCGGCGCGCTGATCGAAGAGGTGCGCTTCAAAGCCGCGCTGACGGAAGCCATGCGCCTGGCGGCTCAGGTCAATACCTATCTGAGCGAGCAGGAACCCTGGAAAGTGATCAAAGACGATCCCGAACGCGCCGCGACGATCTGGCATGTGGCCCTGCGCTGCGTGAACAGCCTGAAGATCCTGTTTACGCCCTTTTTGCCCTTCAGCAGCCAGCGCCTCCATGAGTACCTGGGATTCGATGGATACATCGCCGGGCCGCTAGAGTTCCGCGAGTACACCGAAGAGGACGGTCGCAGCCACCGGGTGCTGACGGGCAACTATAGCCTCTGGCTCGGCCGGTGGGAGCCGCCGCGTTTGCCTATCGGCCAGACTCTGCGGCAACCTGAGCCTCTGTTTAAGAAACTTGATGAGAAGATCATTGATGAAGAACTGGAGCGCATGCGCGCGGCATTGCAATAGGCCCGGCTGTCCCGTCGCGCTGCATCCATCCGCCAGGGGCGCGGCAGAGGAGGAATTCGCCTGCTCCTCTGCCGCGCCCCTTCCCTGTGTTCGCTGGCGACTATATCAAGGTTGCGGGGGCCTGGCCCTGCCGAAATGAAATTACCAATTTTGGCAACTGTTCACACTTCTCCTGGAAGCGAGGGCTTCCAGCCCTCGTTGCGGCTTCGAGGGCGAGACGCCTTCGCTCCAAGGCTCTACTGTTACCCCGGGTGTGCACAGTTACGATCACGCTACATGCCTGATAGTCGAACATTGCTCCCTCGCAAACTTCACTACCACTGATACCATGCGTGTCCCAATTGATTCTAATATCCCCATCTGTACAAACACCAAAAGTCCTGATATACTCTTTTCTACACAAAGAATCATCGTTGTGGCATTGCCTGTTACAATGGCGCGTCGGGGAGCTTGCCTTACACGGAAGAGGAAATGGGTTTTGAGAGGGTATAACCCTCCCGGCGCCTGCCATAATCATCATTGAGGGGAAACGGGGAAAGATGGGGGTCCCTCCCAAAAAGGAGGAAACTTGTGGAGGCCGCATGCTCCCGCACCCGCGCCGAGACGAGGTCTCGTTGTCGTGCTGGCGACTGGCCGTATTCCCCAGCGGGAAATCGTTGATTGCCTTGCAGGAGGTTGTATGAAGGCTCTTCGTCTGGCGTTCGTCGTGTTGTTCGCCATCGCGTTCCTGGCCCTTCCCGGCCCCGCCGCGGCCCAGACCGCCCCTGCCGCCGTCTCCGGGACGCTCTCGTTGCTCGAACGGGTTGCCTTGCCGGGGAACGCGGTGGTGACGGTGCAGATCGCCGAGGTTGCCACCGCCGGTCGCCCCGGCGCGCTGATCGCCGAGCAACGCTTTACCACCAACAACGCGCAGCCCCCCTTCCGCTACACGGTAACCTATGATCCTGCGCGCATTGATCCCAACCGGGCCTATACCGTACAGGCTAATATCAGTTTTGGCGGCCAGATCCGCTATA
The DNA here is from genome assembly GCA_025057155.1 of Chloroflexaceae bacterium. Classification (NCBI taxonomy): domain Bacteria; kingdom Bacillati; phylum Chloroflexota; class Chloroflexia; order Chloroflexales; family Chloroflexaceae; species Chloroflexaceae bacterium. The sequence continues at coordinate 20,759 of JANWYD010000016.1, read as the reverse complement.
CGACCAACCGGGTGTACCGGGTGATCACCGGCGGCGCGCCGGTGAGCGATGTGAACATTGTGCTGGTGTCTTCCCGCCTGCCGCCCACTACAGGCGGCAGGCTGCCGCTGCTGATCGCAGGTCTGGCCCTTCTGGGAGCTGTGGCTGTGTTCGCCGCCCGGCGCCTGCTCGCGCCGCGACGCGAGCAGGCCGAGCGAGGCGAACGAGTCCCCGCGTAACGTTCGAGGTCGGCAATTCCAACGTTGCTGGCGCTCTGCACCTGGAAGTTCTGATTTGCTGCTCCGCCATCCTGCCTATGCCAGGTTGGAGTGGCGGAGCGCTTTACTTGCCTCTTCCTGTGACCGCTTGCCCAGTGGTCGCGTCATGATACGTGTGAAACGAGCCCTGTCACCGAGCGCATTGTCGCCGCTGGTGGCCCTGGTGACGTGGTGGCTTGCGGTAAGCGTCGGGGGAGCCGCCCCGCTCCCCCAGGCTATGGCGACCGCGTGCTTCCTCGAGACCGGTTACTGCATTGGTGGCCGCATCCGCGAAGTCTGGGAACGTGGCGGCGGGTTGATGGTGTTCGGTTTTCCCATCACCGGGCTGCAAGCGGAGGTGATCGAAGGTCGCGCGCTGATGGTGCAATGGTTCGAGCGGGCGCGCATCGAGTTGCATCCCGACCTGCCCTTTCCCTACGACGCCCTGATTGGTCGGGTGGGGGCCGAGGCTCTGGCGCGCCACGCCACGACGCGAACGGTCGCCAGTACGGCGATGATCGGCGAGTGCCGCGTCTTCGCTGAAACCGGGTTCAGCGTCTGTGGGGAGTTCCTCGCGGCCTGGCTGGGCGGTGGCGCCGATCTCGACGGCGATGGCGCGTTGACCGAAGGCGAAAGCCTGGCGCTGTACGGCCTGCCGCTGACGCCGCCCCGCACGGAGCAACTGTCCGATGGGCGCGCCTACGTGGTGCAGTGGTTCGAACGCGCTCGCTTCGAGCTGCATCCGGAGATCGCCGAGGGGCTGGTGCTGCGCGGCTTGCTGGGCCGTGAAGCTGCGCCGGTAGCCATTGACCCGCCAGGCGCTGCGCTGGCGGCCCTTGCGCCCACCCTGGAACCGGCCCCCGCGCCCGCGGCCTCCCGCAGCCTGCCGGTGCGCCTGGCCATCCCGGCGATCGGGTTGGAGGTCGCCACCGTGCCGGCGGGCGCCGATGAAACGGGCGCATTTGTGGTTCCCGATCATGATGTCGGCTGGTTCAGCGGGAGCGCCGCGCCCGGCGAGGGCGAGAATATCGTCCTGTGGGGGCACGTGCTGCCGTTCCTGGCGCGACCGCACATCCCGGCGCCGTTTGCGCGTCTGCGCGAGGTGAGCGTGGGCGCGCAGGTGGTGTTGTACGATGCCTCCGGGCGGCGCCACGAGTATGTGGTGACGCAACAGATGCGCGTCGCTCCCGAACGGACCGAGTTTCTCTTTCCGCGAGGCCGCGAAATGGTGACGCTCATCGCGTGCACTGGCGACCAGATCGTAAGCGGGGGCGCGGTGGTTGACTTTACCCAGCGCCTGGTGGTCATCGCCGAGCCGAGGCGGTCGTCGTAGTCTGGCCATTCGGGAAGGCAAGGTCCTGCTCTAGCTCTCGATGTCCGCGGTAGGGCCGCAGATCGCCGTAGCCCCGGAGTTAAGCCATGAATCGTGCAGATGATCGAAATGGAAGCATCGGCCGCATCGCCCTCCTCGTCGCGCTGCTGGCCGCGCTGCTGGGAACGCTCCCTGCCGTGGCCCGGGAAGGGCCAACCGCGGAGCCGACGGGCGACACCGTACTTCCCCAGCAGGGTCTGGGACAGGTGGTGTTTCTCCCGGTGATCAGGCGCGGGTCAGCCAATGTACAGCTCGCCCTGCGCCCGGTTCCCCTTCTGCAGGTGCAACGGGGGAGCATTCTGTCGGTGGAGTTTCGCCTGAGCAATGTGGATCAAGTTAGCGCCCCATCAACCCTGCTTAACCTCTCCTACTCTTCGCGCCTGACGATCTTTACCGAAACCGCGCTTGAGCCCGGGGATGAGCAGATCAGCTTTGACGATACGCGCGTAACGGTGCGGGTCAACAACGTCGCGGCGGGCACGACGCGCACCGGGCGGATCAACTTCTTCGTGCGCCGCGACGCGCCAGTAGGCGACCGCATCCCCCTGTACGCAACCTTCCAGTGCCCTGCCGGCCTCTGCCGCACCGGCCTGGTGCAGGTGGAGGTCATTCGCAATCAAGGCGAAGGGACCGGGGGAGTCTTCAATCTCAGCGTGTCGCCCGACCGGGGACCGCCCGGCACCGCGCATGTGTTCACCGGAGATTTCTTCTTGCCCGGCGAAGAGATCGTAACCTGGTTGAACACTGAGACGGATGTCGTGCCCCTTGACATCACCACCACCGCCGATAGCGCGGGCCGCATCCGCATTGTCTTCGGCACGGGGGCGCTGAGGCCGGGCTTCTACAGTCTTGTCGCCCACGGCGAACGCAGCGACATCACCGGCGTCGGGGCCTTCATTGTGACAGGACCGGGGGTGCCCTAGCGCATTGCTGAGCAAGTTTGACGCAACGGCGCGAAGGCGCAAGGTGGTAGTCGGGCCAGGCCTTTGCGCCGTTGCGTCAGGTCAAAGGTGAGATGGGAGGACGGTCGGCCTATCTGCCTTTTCCTCCGGCCGGTCACTCGTTACGCAGCGCGCGGATGGGGTCGAGACGCGCCGCGCGCATGGCCGGAAAGAGGCCGAAGAACAGGCCGACCCCCGCCGCGATTGACGTGGCCAGCACCACAGCGAAGAGCGAGACATTCGTGCGCAGCCCGCCGTCGGGTGACAGGCTGGCCAGGAACACATTGCCGAGGAGCGAGAGCAGATAGCCCAGCCCGATGCCGAGCAAGCCGCCGAAGAGGCAGAGGGTGATGGCTTCGATTAGGAATTGCAGCAGGATGTCGCGGCGCTTTGCCCCCACCGCCTTTCGCAGCCCGATCTCGCGCGTGCGTTGCGTCACGCTCACCAGCATGATGTTCATGATCCCGATGCCTCCCACCAGCAGCGAGATGCCGCCGATGGTGCCCAGAAAGGCGCTGAAGCCCACCTGTACCGCGCGGAACTGGTTGGCGAGCTGGGCCGGGTTGGTGATCGAGAAGTCGTTGGGCTGATAGGTCAGGCGGTGCTCCTCGCGCAGCACCATTGTCACCTGGCGGATGGCCTCGTCCACATTCAGCGGATCGCGGGCCTTGACCGTCATCGTTGAGACGTCCACGCGCGCGGTGACGTCATTGCGGAAGAGGCGGTTGCGAGCGGTGCTGTAGGGCAGATAGACCTGCTCACCCGGGTCGCCGAAGCGGCCCACAGCGCCCGCAGCCTGGCTCTGCCTGGTAGTAGAGACGCCGACCACCTCGAACTGCACGCCATTGACGGTGATGCGGCGACCCACGGCGCCTTCGATGCCTCCGAAGAGCGTCTCGGCCACGGTCTTCCCAATTACCGCCACGCGAGCGGCGGTATGCTCTTCCTGGGCGTCGAACCAGCGCCCGTCGCCCAGTTCCTGCGCGCCTACGGCAAAATAGGTCGGCGTCACGCCTTTGACGCCGAAGAGGTAGCGTTCGCCCCCCGCGCTCACGACGCCGCTGCGGCTCAGTTCCACCACCACGAACTCCACGGCAGGCGCGCGCCCCGGCGCCATGATCGCCTCGGCATCGGCGGCGGTGAGGCGGGGTTCCAGCGGCTCATCGGGGTTGGGGCTGTCCACCCTTGGGTTGACATAAAATGTGCCCAGACCCAGGCGCTCGAACTCGGCGTCTACCCAGCGCGAGTAGCCATCGCCGATGGCCAGCATCCCCACTACCGCGCCCACGCCAATGATGATGCCGAGCATCGTCAGCAGGGAACGCAACTTATTGCTGGACATGGCCTCCCAGGCCACGCGAAAGGCTTCAGAGAGAGACATAGTTTATCCTGAGGTTTTGGTTTTCACCCTCCCCCAGCCCCCTCTCTCTCCACCATAGGTGGAGAGGGAGGGGCGCCGAGCGCAGCGAGGCGGGGGAGGGTGAGGAGCGGTCCCGCCGTCGGTTGGAACGGCCAGGGGAAACCGGGTTTCCCCGTACTCCTGCCGGCCGGGCGGGTCCGGGAAGGCGTAGCCCTCCCGGAAAACCCTGCTTCGCCTCCCTCTTCCCGAAGGGCCCCTACTCCGTCCGCAGGGCCTCGATTGGATTGAGCCGCGAGGCCTGGAGAGCTGGAAAAAAGCCAAAGATCACCCCGACGGCGGCGGCGATGCCGGTGGCGAGGGCGATGTTGCTCACGTAGACGCGCGCCACGGCGCCCTCGGCCTCGAACAGGTTAACCAGGATGAAAGTGCCCAGCAGTGACAGGCCAAAGCCCAGCAGGATTCCCGCCGCGCCGCCGATCAGACAGAGGGTGAGGGCTTCGATCAGGAACTGGAGCAAAATATCCCGGCGCTTTGCGCCCACCGCCTTCCGCAGCCCGATTTCGCGGGTGCGCTCGGTGACGCTGACCAGCATTATATTCATGATCCCGATGCCGCCGACCAGCAACGAAATGCCGGCGACAATGCCGAGGAAGGTGTTGAAGCCGCCCACCACCACGTTGAGCTGCGCGGCGATCTGCTCCGGGTTAATGATGGTAAAGTCGTTATCCTGGTAGGTGAGCCGGTGCTGCTCGCGCAGGATCATGGTCACCTGGCGAATGGCCTCGTTAATCTCGGCCACACTGCGCGCCCGCACGGTCATAATCGAGACGTTGACGCGATCGCTTACCTGGTTGCGGTAGAGCCGGGTGACGCCGGTGCTGTAGGGAACAAAGACCGCCTCGGCCGGGTCAGCGCCAACCGAAACCGAGCCTGGTTCGGTAGCCAGCACGCCGATGACCTCGAAGCCGACCCCGTTAAGGGCCAGACGCCGGCCGACCGCGCTGCCCGTGTCGCCATAGAGGTATTCGGCCACCAGTTTCCCGATCACCGCCACGCGGGCGCGCTCGCGGTCCTCGTCGGCGGTAAAGAGCCGTCCGGCGGCGAGGTCCTGCGGGGTGACCTCGAACCAGGCGGTGTTTACGGCGCGCACATTGTAGCGGCCGCGGCGCTGGCCGGCGCTGGCCTGGGCCTCGCTGCTGAACTCGATGGCCACCTGCACCACTGCCGGCGCCCGGCCCGGGGCCATAATCGCCTCGGCATCGGCGGCGCTCAGGCGCGCGGCGGTAATCGCTTCCACCCGGTTGCTGTCAACGAAAGGCGCGACGTAGAAATTGCCTGCGCCGAGCTGGGCGAACTGGTCATTCAGGAACCGCTGAAAGCCATTGCCCAGGGCCAGCATGCCGATGACGGCGCCGACGCCGATGACGATGCCGAGCATCGTCAGAGCTGAACGGAGCTTATTGTTGGCCAGCGCCCGCAGGGCGACGCGGAAGGACTCGATGAGATACATCGTGGTTCCCCGATCAATCCGCTGGAGTGGACTCTACGGCGGTGGCTGCACCGGCGATGATCCGCTCCTGCACCGGCTCGTCGCCGGCGATGAGTCCGTCGCGCACGCTGATGATCCGCTCGGCGTGGTGAGCGACGTCGTGTTCGTGAGTGACGATGATTACTGTGATGCGCTGTTCGCGATTGAGCCTCTGAAAAATGCCCATAATTTCCTCGCCGGTGCGGGTGTCGAGGGCGCCGGTAGGCTCGTCGGCCAGGATGATGCGCGGCTCGTTGACCAGCGCGCGGGCAATGGCCACCCGCTGCTGCTGGCCGCCTGAGAGTTCGTTGGGCTTGTGGTGCAGGCGATCAAGCATACCCACTGCGGCCAGGGCCGCCCGCGCCCGCTCGTGGCGATTGCCGCCCTTGCTGCCGTAGAGCATCGGCAGTTCGACATTGCGCAGGGCGGTTGTGCGAGGGAGGAGCATATACTGCTGAAAGACGAAGCCAATCTTCTGATTGCGGATCTCGGCCAACTGATCGTCGTCAAGTTCCGCGACGTTGATGCCGTCGAGGTAGTATTCGCCGCTGGTGGGCTGGTCCAGGCAGCCAATGATGTTCATCAGGGTGGATTTACCGCTGCCCGACGGCCCCATAATTGCCACGAACTCGCCCTCGCGGATGCTCAGGGTGATCCCACGAAGCGCGTGGACCTCGACGTTGCCCATACGGTATACTTTGGTCAGGTTTTTGACGACGATCAGTTCTGTCATGGTTCTTGCGTCAGGCCTGGTTTCACCGGCGCCTTAGCCTCGCGCGATGTCTTACCTGTTCGGTCGCCCGGTCGGAATAAACGTACTGACCACGTCCGGCACCAGCACTTCGTCGCCGGCTTCGAGGCCGCTGAGGATCTCAACGAATTCGCTGTTGCTAAGGCCGATGTCCACCTCGCGGCGCGCGCCGGGCGGCGGGGCCGGCTGGCCGGGCGGGGCCGGCTGGGGGCGCAGCGAAGGGTCAGGCACGTAGACGTAGCTGCGCCCGCCCTCCACCCGCAGCGCCCGCCGTGGAACGAGCAGGGCGTTGTCTTTCTCAGCGGTAATGATCTCAACCACTGCGGTCATGCCAGGGCGAACGTCCGGGTTGCCGCCGTCGAGCGTCACCGTCACCGTGTAGCTGGTGGTGCCGGTCTCGCTGCGGGTCGCCTGCGGAGCGATGGTGGTCACGTTCCCGCCGATTGTCTGCCCGGGCAAGGCGTCGAGGCGGATCTCGGCGCGCTGGCCGACCTCTACCTGGGCGATGTCGAGTTCATCAACCGGCACATCGATGTGGTAACTGCTCACGTCTACCAGGGCGATGAAGGCCGTGGCGCCAGCCGGCTCGCCCACGCGCATCTCGACGCGGCCCACGCTGGCGGCGAAGGGCGCTGTCAGCGTGCCAAGCTCCAGGTTGCGTCGGGCCTGGCGCAGGGCCACCTCGGCGCGCGCAACGGCGGCCTCGCGGGCCGTGAGGGCGCTGATGGACGGATCGGCCAGCAGGCGGTCGAGAGCGGCCTGGGCAATGGTGACATTGGCCTGCTGGGCTGCCAGGCTGCTGGCGCGGTTGGCGCCGGTGAGCTGGTCGAGGCGCGCCTGGGCCCGCTGCACCTCGGCGCGGGCGCTGGCCAGCTCTTCGGGCCTGGCGCCGGCGAGCAGCCTGTCGCGGGCGTCGAGGGCGCTGGTCAGATCGGCCTCGCGGGCGGCAAGGACGCTGATCTCGTCGGCGCGAGCCTGTTCGTAGGCAATCCGCGCCGCCTCCAGGGCGGCCTCGGCGTCGGCGACGGCCCGCCGGGCGGCGGTCTCGCGATCCACGCGCTCGCGCGGCAGTTCGCCGGGGAGCTTTTCCAGTTCGCGGTTCTCCCAGTAGATCCGGCTGTACTCGTCCTGAGCGTTGCGCAGGGCGTTGGCGCGGGTCTCCAGGTCGATCCGGGCGCGCTCCTTGGCCGCCGAAAGGCTCACACGGGCCTGTTCCAGAGCCGTCTGGGCATTCTGCACGCGCTGGTTGGCGCTGCTCACCTCATCGGCGGCGGGGCCGGCTTCGAGGCGCGCCAGGCGCGCCCTGGCGCTCTCCAGTTCGGCTCGCGCGGCGTCAATGTCGGCCTGAGTGACGCTGCTCTGGGTCTGGGCAAGCTGGCTGCGGGCCTGGGCGACACGAGCGCGGGCCTCGGCGATCTCCTGTTCGCTCGCCCCGGCCAGCAGGGCTTCCAGGTCAGCCTGGGCCTGCCGCAGATCGGCCTGGGCGCGTTCGACCTGCAACTGCAAGTCGGTCAGATCAACCCGGGCCAGCGGCTGCCCCTGCTCCACCCGGTCGCCTGGACGGACGAGGATCTCACGGACGGTGCCGTTGACCTCGAAACGCACCTGCGCCTCGGCGGCCGGTTCAACATTGCCCGTGGCGCTGACGCTGGCGGCGATAGGGCCGGTTACCACCGTAGCCCGCTGCCAGCCCTCCGGCAGCGCGCCTGGCGCCTGGCCGCGCGGCCTCAGGCCGAACAGGGCGCCAGCGATGAGCGCCAGAACCAGCGCGCCGCCGCCAATCATCCACATCGCGCGCCGGCGATTGCGTGTTCGTCTGCGGGGGCTTTCCCCGAGTGTCATACCTGTCAACTCCTGCGATGAACACGGGCCACGAAGAGCAGGTCAGGGAGGGCGCCGCCATCGCGGCGCGCGCTCCGCCGCTCAGTATCGGCGATACGACGTGCATCTGCATCGCCCGGTTGCACGATGGCCTTGCAACGAACCGCCGATGGCAGATCCTTCTCTGGTACGATACCACAAGACTGCGCGCGCGCCTGTACCGATGTGCCGCAGAGCGTGCAGAGGACAGGCTTTTCAAAACTCTTCGCGCCCTCTGCGGTGCGCAGGTGTTCGGTAGATGTGAACCCTATCCTGCGCGCCTCTCCGCGCCAGACTGCGACAGAATGCCGTATAATGCACCAACGTATTCGCCCGCCGGCTGTGACCTGGAGCTCTGCGCATGTATCGCCAGCACACCTATTGCTCGTTTTGCGGACGTCCGTTTCAGGAAGGCCAGCGCTGGCCGCGGGTCTGCGGCCACTGCGGCAGCACGACCTATCGCAACCCCTTGCCGGTTGCGCTGGTATTGGTGCCGGTTGACGACGGGTTGCTGGTGATCCGTCGCGCCGCCGCCCCCCGGCAGGGCCAGCTAGCCCTCCCCGGCGGCTTTGTGGAGATGCACGAAAGCTGGCAGCAGGCCGCGGCGCGAGAGTTGCGCGAGGAAGCGGGCGTAATTGTAGCCCCTGAGCTGATCACCGACTTCGGCGCTCGTTCCACCAACGACGGCTATCTGCTGGTGTTCGGCCTCGGTCCCCATCTGGACGGGGCGGAGTTGCCGTCGTTCGTGCCCAACCGCGAAGCCGAGGCGCGGGTGATCATCACCGCGCCCACTGAACTGGCCTTTCCCCTGCACACTGAGATGGTTCACCGGTTTTTTGCGCGCCGGTCGTAGGGTTATGGCAACCCGGAGGGTCACACCACCAGGACCAGAACATCGCCTCTACCGGCGCCGTTCCGGCAGCGCCTCGATCAGGCGGCGCGGCGCCAGCCGCAGCCATACCCAGGCGATCGCGCCGCTGCCCACGCAAACCACTCCCCCGACGACGAGCGCCGCGGCGATCGCCACGCTGTAGGACTCGCGGTAGGCGTTGAGCAGGCCCATAAGGATCAGCGCCTGGGGGTGCTGGGCCAGTTCTTCCACCGGGATGCTGCTTTGCAGCAGGACATCGAGGACCTTTTTGGCCTGCGCGATCTGTTCCTCGCTGGCGCCCAGCGCCTGGAGACGCTGGGTGAAATCGGCAAGTCCCTGCTGGACGATCACGGCGTTGAGCACCACGCCGGACAGCGCTCCGCCCACCAGCCCCGCCGCCCGGTTGATGCCCGCGGTTACACCAGTCAGATCGCCCGGCAGCGCCGAGAAGAAGAAGGTGGTCCAGCTCGTCGAAGCAATAAGGAAGCCCAGACCGAACAGCACCATGACCGGCGCCAGGAACAGGTACGGCGTATTCGGGCGGGCCAGCGCCGAAAGGATCATCGCCACGCCCATGGTTGCCAGCCCGGTTCCTACGGCGACGTAGTAGGGCTGTCTGATAGTGAAACGGTTAACCCAGCGCAGGGTGAAGATGTTCCCCAGGAGAATGGGTGAAAGCGCGAGCCCGGCGACCAGCGCCGAAAACTCCTTGACCGTGAAGAAGTACTGGTACATCCGCACCGTGTACCCGGACAGCGCGAAACTAAGCACGGCCGTCAGCAACAGCGTCAGGGTGAAGTAGTAATGGGGGATGCGGCGCAGGGCCACGAGCAGGCCAGGCTCGCGCCGGTACCGCGACCAGAAGACCAGCCCGATGGTCGTCAGGAAGCCGACCGCGATCCCGGTAACGCTGACCGGGTTGCGCCAGGCCCGGTAGGTCTGAGCCGCCACGAGCCCGAAGAGCAAGGCCAGTGCCACGAGCGTCCACGCGGCGGCGACAATCGCTTCCAGACGCCGGAAGCCGCCCTGGGCCAGACTCTCCGGGATGTAACGCCAGCTCAAATTGATGCCGATCAGCCCGAAGAGGATCGGAATGATCAGAGCCCAGCGCCAGCCGAAAAAGTGCTCGATGGGAATGGCCGCCAGGCTCGTCAGGGTTCCCAGACCGCTGACGAACGACATGATCAGCAGCGCGGTCTTGCGCTCCGGACCGCTGAAGACGATGCGGACCATTCCCAGGGAGATGGGAAAGACCAGGGCCCCAAAGATCCCCGCCAGTCCTCGCACGATCACCAGCGAGGGCAGGTTCCATACCAGCAGCAACAGGATGTTGCTCGCTGTCACACCGATGGCCCCGATCAGAAAGATCCTGCGGCGCCCGAAGAGATCCCCCAGCACGCCGCCGATGAGCTGGAACGAAATAAAAATGACCGTGCCCACACTGGCCAGGATGCGGTAGACTTCGCCGCCCTGGCCAAATGCTCTGGCAGGGACGTCGGGGCCGATCACCCACAGGTGCGGCTCGGAGAGTTTGGCGAAGACCACCACGCAGCAGGCGGCGAGGATCCGCCAGCGCAGCGGATCAAGCCCGGCGCCGGCCTGTTCCCCTGCCTCCAGCGGCTGTGCGACGGGGTTGGTTTGCGTGATCATAGGGTGGGTAAGGTAATATAAAGATACGGTCTATTACTACTGCGGGGCCGCCGCGGCTTCTCCTGCCATGTGGATTCTCCTTGTTGGGGCCTTGCCCCCGAGGCAAACATTCGTGGTCCACACCCTCCCCCTGCCCCCCCGCTCCATAGCAGGTGGAGCGGGAGGCGGGGGCGGGTGAGGAGCGGCGTCCCACTTCCAGGTAGGAGGAGGATCGGGAAACCTGGTTTCCCCGTGCCCCTGCCCGCGGGGAAAACGGGTGGCAGCGCCACCCTGGCGCGGGGAGGTTTAGCCCACCCAGTCCGCTGGTTCGGCCCGCGTCGCGCCGGGCAGGGCCCTGGGCTGCGCTGACCACAGCTCCGCCAGCTTGATAACCATCTCGGTCGCCCGCGCCATGTCCTGGAGGCTGACCCATTCCAGCGGCCCGTGAATCTCCTGCATGCCGGTGAAGAGATTGGGCGTCGGCACACCCATCTCGGTCAGGCGCGAGCCGTCGGTGCCGCCCCGCACCGGGACCGAGAACGGCTCCACCCCCACCTGCCGGCAGGCCTCCCGGGCCAGTTCGACCGGGCGCATGTCCTTTTCGAGCCAGTAGCGCATGTTGCGGTAGCTCGGGGTGATGGTGCAGGTGATCTTCGCCCGCGGCTCAGAGACCTGGACGACGGCGCAGATCTTTTGCAGCAGCTCGCCATGGGCCCGCAGGCCGTCCAGTTCAAAATCGCGCAGCGCCACCTCAATGGTCGCCTCGGCCGCGTTTCCGTGCAAATCGCTGACAAACAGAAAGCCCTCGCGCCCTTCGGTGGTCTCTGGAGTGAGGCGCGTCTTGGGAAGCATGTCAACGATTCTGGCCGCCAGATGCAGGGCGTTGACCAGTTTGCCCTTAGCCCAGCCAGGGTGGATCGGCACGCCCTGAACCCGCACGCGGGCCGCGTCGGCCGAGAAGGTCTCGTAGACCACTTCGCCCAGGTGCGCGCCGTCGAGGGTGTAGGCCACGTCGGCCTGCAGATCCCCCGGCAGGTTGGGATGCACCCCGCGCCCGATCTCTTCATCGGGGGTGAAGCAGACGCGGATGGGGCCGTGGGGAATGGAGGAGTTTTCGAGCAGGTGGCGCGCCATAACCATCACAATCGCCACGCCGGCCTTATCGTCGGCGCCCAGCAGGGTCGTGCCGCTGGCGGTGACGATGTCCTCGCCAATCTTGCCCGCCAGGTAGGGGTAGTCTCTGGGTGAGAGCACCAGGTCCGGGTTATCGGGGAAGCGGATGTCACTGCCGTCGTAGGCCCGGTGCACCACCGGCTTGACGCCCGCGCCATTAAAGGCCGGCGCGGTGTCCACGTGGGCCAGGAAGGCGATGGTGGGCGGATCGGCGACCGTTGTCGTGGCCGGAATGGTCGCCAGCACCGCTCCGTAGTCGGTCAGGCGCACGTCCCGGGCGCCAATCGCCCGCAACTCTTCCACCAGGAGATTGAGCAGGTCGAATTGCCGGTTCGTGCTGGGTGAGGTGAAGGAGGCGGGGTCGCTGGTGGTGTCAATGCGCACATAGCGCAGGAAGCGCTCTTCGAGTTCGGCTTTCAGGCTGTCGTTCATGACGGGTATGCTGCTCCTTTGAAGTGCAATGGAGAAACCAGGTTTCCCCACGCCCCGCCTGATGGGAGGATCTGGCAGGGCGAAGCCCCCCGGAAACGCTCCTGAGACTACGGTTCTCGGGCAGGTTGCCGTTGGCCGGGTTCCGCCTCCCTCCCACCGTAACTGTTCACACTTCTCCTGGGAGCGAGGGCATCTTGCCCTCGAATCCTGACGAGGGCGGGACGCCCTCGCTCCCAGGTCTGCGGGGTTGCCCCAACTTTGAACACGCACCTCCCAGCCTCCCTCCAGAGGGGGAGACGCCCGATTCCCTCTCCCGGCGGGGGAGGGTCAGGGAGGGGGACGGGTCGGTGCAGGACGGGAACGTACCCGGAGCCACGCCTTGCGTGCCTACGATTTTTCCCCGGTCGTCTCGCCGCCTTCGGCTTCCGGCTCCTCGTCGGTGAACTGGGCGTCGCCGATGAAAATGCCCTCCTCGCCGGCGATCACGCCGGTGACGCGCACACCCTCCGGGCCTTCGGCCACTCGGGCAAGGCCCTCGCCAGACTCCCCGGCCATGGCGGTGTAGAGCACGTTGCCGCCGGCCTCCAGTTGCGCGCGGATGTCGGCGGCGATGGCGCTGCGCAGCACCGACGCCCCGGCCTCGACCAGCGCCTCCTCGATCTGCGGAATCCACTTGTGCTCGATCACCGCCACAATTGCCGACGATCCCGGCGTCAGCGCCTCGCCGATGCCCTCCATGGCGCGTCTGGTCGGCAGGCCCGCCAGGCGGCCCGCCAGCATGCCCACCGCACCGCCGCCCAGGGCCGCCCAGCCCACCGGGCCGGCCAGCAGGCCCACGAGGCCGCCCACGACCCCGCCAGTGATCAGGCCGGTGGTGCGCCGGCTGCGCCGCTTCGAGTCGATGACCTTGAGTTTGCCGTTCTCGTCTTTGACTACCACCGCCGCGTCAATGATCCCGATCAGCCCTTCCTTGCGCCCCTGCTTGAGGTCGTCCATCATCGCGCGGGCGCTGGTCTGGTCACTGAAGGCCGCCACGATCACCTGCACCGGAGCCTCGCTCATGGTTGGCATCTCCTTCCTCGCCGCTATGCCCGGCGCTCCAGACGCGCCAGTTCCTCCAGGTATACGATCGCCGTCTCGATGCCTCGCTGAAACATCTCGACGCGGTAACTCTCGTTCGGGGCGTGCAGACCGTCAGAAACCGAACAGTTCCTCCAGAAAGCGCTCGGCGTTGGCCGGCTCGCACGCATACCGGCGCGCGCCGTCGCTCACTGAACTCATCCAGGCTCTCCTTTCTCTCCGCCCTTCAATTGGGTTAGCGGGGAAACCAGGTTTCCCCGCCCCTTGCCCATCGGCAGTCTTCGGTATCACCAGGGCGCCCGCTTCGGCTTCGCGACGGTCGCCATTTCCTCGGTCGTCTCCACCGAGATCTCCTCGGGCTTGTAATGGGGCAGTTTGCCGGCAGGGATAATCGCCAGCGCCGGCACCGGTTTCAGCCGGAAACTCAGCCCAAAGATCGCCGCCGCCAGGATCACCAGCAGGCCGAAGGCGTACCGCCAGCTCAGAAACGTGCCCAGGGCCCCGGCAATCAGGAAGGCCAGAATCGTAGCCGAGGCCTGCGCCGCGCCCAGGTGCCCCGGCGCTCTGGACTGCTGCCGCCCCTTCTGCGGGAAACAGCGGAAAACTCTATACTTGCCTATCGGGATGGTTGTCTGAAAGAGCTTCCCCTGGGGGGGCAGCCGGTGGGGAAGACATCACAAAGCCAAGGATTTCATAACCCCACATAGCCAGCCAGCCGAGAATGCCAAGCAGCGCCGCCTGATCGGGCAGGCGGCCCCTAAGCAGGCTGATCTCGCCGTCGTCGGTATGCTGGTAAGCGATCTGCATGCGCAGTTCCGTTTCCCAGTGCGGCTCAACATGTCCTCGCACGTGGATGGTGTACATCTTCGGACCGTGGCCGGAAAGGGTCATGTGCGCATCATTTCACTATTCGAACCAGCGGCGCTCTCTGTAAGGGTAGCACCAGACCCTGCGCGTCGCATCACATGAAATGAAGTAGATCTGGGGAAGCCGGTAGAAGACACCGGCGAGCAAACGGTCAGTAACAGCATAGACCATCGCCGCCGGGTCACATTGTGCGTGGATGGCCGGCGGCGAAGGAAATTACTCCTTTTTGTGTGACGCCGCAGCGCAGCCGGAGTGTTACACTAAAACGCAGTCTAATCGCACAACTATCCCACGATCCTCAAAATGCGGTTCAGGTTGAAGTAAGGTCCTCCCGGAGGGTTATGCACCGTCACTATAACGAGGGGACGGAAGCGTAAGTTCCCCGGCTCAAGCCGCTGCACAGTGTGGTCTGCACAGCGATAGTCATGTCGGCCTGGATTGCACCGCATCGCAGCCGTTTGGAGGAGCGGGAGACCTCTGGCCGGGGTGGAGCGACTTCCGCCGATAACGGAATGCCAAGGGTAACGATGATGGGACAGAAAGGGATGATTCGACTGATCAGCGCCGACGCACAGGCGATTTTCCGGGCCGGCATCCGGCAGATCTGTTCTACCTTTCCCGACTTCGAGATCGTCGGTGAAGCAAGCCGCAGCGCCGATGTGCTGACACTCTGTGAGCGCCTGCGTCCTGATCTGGTATTGCTCGACGGCGCCTTGCCTGGCGCGCTTAGCCTTATTGCACAGATGCGCCAGCAGTATCCGAAGGTGAGCGTCATTGTTCTCGTTGACCGGGTAGATGAGACGCTGCTGCGTCACGGGCTGCAACTCGGCATCGTTGGGTACTTGCTGAAGCAGATTGACGCCTTCGACCTGGTACAGGCCATCAGGAGCGCCGCTGGCGGCCTGTTGACGATTGACCCCGACATCGCCGCACTGGCTATTGTCGGGCAAAATGAAAACGATCTCGATCAGGAGGAGTTGTCGGAGCGTGAACAGGCCGTCTTGAGCCTGCTGCTCCAGGGCATCTCCAACAATGACATTGCCCGGCGCTTGCAGATCAGTTCATCAACCGTAAAATTTCACCTCCGAAACATCTATAGCAAACTTAGCAAACTGGGGGTGCGCTCGCGAGCGGAGGCTCTGGCAATGATCTATGGGCAGCGAACTGTTGCGTCACCCGATGCTTCGGAACCCTACCCGGAAACGCTACGGCGCCGTTCGCTCGCGCTGGCGGTATAGGCGTATAATGGTGAGCGTCGGACCGGCGCGCAGCCGGGTGACTCGCCCGTTCGTCTAGCCACAAGGAACATTTCCAATGAACCGCCAGGACATTGTTGATCTCGCTGCTGTTCGCGAGTATCCGTGCCTTACTATCACTCTGCCTACCCATCGCACCTCGCCCGATAATCGCCAGGACCCGATCCGCCTCAAGAACCTGGTTGCTGAGGCGACCAACCGGCTCACCGGCGAACTGGGCAAGCGCGAGGTGGCGTCGGTGCTGCGCCTGCTCGAACAGGCGACCGCAGATATTGACCACGAGCACAACCTCGATGGCATGGCGATCTTTGTGAACGCCGAGATGACGAAGATGTTCCGTCTGCCCTTCACGCTGCCTGAGCGTGTCGTGGTGGATGATACGTTCTTCGTTCGCGACTTGATCTACGCCTTCAATCGCTCGCCGCGCTACTGGGTGCTGGCTCTCTCTGAGCAGCAGACCCGCCTCTTCGAGGCCGTGCGCGACGACCTCGAGGAGTTGCGTCCCGGCACGCCCTTCCCGATGAGCAACCCCAATCTGAGCAGCGGGCGGCCCGGTCCTAAGGATGTGGCAATCAACTACTCACTACTGCGCGATGAATACAGCCGGAACTTCTTTCGCAATGTGGATCATGCTCTGGGAACGTTCATGGCCCGAGATCCGCTGCCCCTTGCTCTGGCCGGCGTTGATCGCAACATCGCTTTTTTTCGTGAAGTGACCAGCCATGCCAATCAGATCATCGCCACCCTGACGGGCAACTACGATGCCACCTCGGCCCACGACCTGGGCAAAATGATCTGGCCACCGGTTCGCGAAAGCCTTGGCGCGCGCCGCCTGGCGATCTTCGACGAGTTGAACGCCGCTGTTGGCGCGCAGCGCTCGGCCTCCACCATCGGCGAGGTCTGGCGCTTCGCCCACGAAGGGCGCGGCGCGACCCTCGTGGTTGAAGAGGGCTACCACGAGCCGGCCCTGATTGATCCCTCTGATCTTGCCGGCAACATTATCCTCAATCCCGACCAGACCAGCGGCCCCGAGGCGCTCGATGACGCCGTGGACGCGGTGATCGTCAAGGTGCTTGAGAAGGGTGGTCGTGTGGTGTTCGTTGACGATGGCTCCCTTCCTCAGCACGGTCGGATCGCCCTGATTTTGCGCTATTAGCGCTGATGCCCCACTCTCTCGGGGTGTGACGTATCCGGGTCCGGCGCCGTCACCTCATCTGTAGTGAAATCTTTGGAGGCTGCAGCCCTCCGCGATCCGGATCGTTCGGCCCGCGGTATACGCAATCTCCAGCGAGTAGTTGTTGGAATGAGCGTGCCTGGCAAGAGCGGCGCAGGCAGGCAAGCTGGCTGTTTTTTCGCAGAAGCGTGGCCAGGCAGCTTGCTTTGCGTTGCTCGCAACGTGCCTGCGCCCCCCAGCGGGGCAGGAGGAGGTTATGCGCCGATTGTTCCAGAGCAACGCGCTACGGCGCGCCGGATTATTCGTTGGCCTGATCCTGGTTCTTGTGCCCGTGCTCATCGCCTCGATCGCTCGCGGCGAAGGAAGCCGCACCCTCTATCCCGAACCGGTGCCTGGACGCTTTCGCGCCCATCTCGAATGGACGGCGCGCACCTACGGCGGCGGCGATTCGCCCGTAATCCTCGCCCGGCGCACTCTGCTGCGCCTCTACGCCCGGCAAGGCGAGCAGATCCTGCTCGGATCAAGCGCGATCAATGTTAGCGGTGAGCCAAACCTCGGTGACATTCTGGTCTACAACCCTGGCATTGTGACCGGGTTGATCGGTCAGGAAGCGCTTCCCGCCCTGGCCGGACCGGCCGTTCCGCCGCAGCCGGGCGCCTTTACGAATGGCTTTAGCTGTAACGCCTATCGCGCAGCGACAGGAGGGGGCCCGAATGTGGGCCGGATCGAAAACCGCGCCCAGGAGCTGGCCGGCCCGCTGCCCAACCCTGGCGGGTACACCCCCTGCGTGTATAACGCGCCGGTCACGGGGATCTACTTCGTGGCCTTCATCGGCCCGTCGGGACCTAGCAGTACCGAGGTGCCCGTTGTCAGCGGCGGGCTTGATAATCCCACCGCCGACGATTTTGGCCCGCTTCAGCGCACCAGTGTGACGGCCTGGGACGTGACGGTGCGTGACGCCGGAGGCGTCGAGCGTCCTGGCCGGCTCTTCGCCTATTACTTCGCTGCCATCACTGGCGGGAACGGCCGCCCGATTGCCGCCACGGCCTATGTGGTAACCGACTCCGGGTTCATTTACCGGGTCAGCTCCCGAGGCGATCCGTTTGGCTTTCTCTTCTACGCCAATCAACTCGGCTTTCAGATCAATGTTCCCGGCCAGCCTCCGCGGCCGCTCTACCGCGCCCTGCTGGCTGACCCCACCGCCTCCTTCGATGATCAGAACGGGTTGATCCAGTTGCAAGGCGACGGCGAAGTGAGCCTGTCGGCGCCGCGGTATCCCATTTTCGCCAACCTGCCCGATCCGGAGGTGCTGACGGTCCTGGGCATTCCATTAACCCCGGTCCCTCCGCTCATCGGCAATCTGAGCTTTACCGGTCCAAGGGGTGGGAATACCACCGGCATCGGCGAGGGTGGGACCTTCAGCTTCACTGCCTCCCAGCCCGGCAACTATCAACTGATCATCAGCCGTGATGGGGTGAACTTTGACCCGAACAATCCCCAGAACCGCGCCTTCCGCGGTGTCGCGTCCGCCGGCGCCCCGACAGGCACCGCCTGGGCGGGACAGGATAACGCCTTTTCTCCGGCGCAGACGCCAATCGCGGTAACCATCCCCTGGGACGGGCGGGATAACGCCGGCCAGTTGTTCCCGGTCGGCGATTTCCAGGCGCGAGCCGTGATGCTGGGCGGCGAGATTCACTTTCCCTTCGTGGACGTAGAGAACAACATTGACGGCGGGCCGATCCTCGAGTTGACCAACCCGCCCAACGGCGCCTGCCCGCCCTGGAACGGCGGCTGCTTCGGCGCGTTCTACGATGACCGGGGCTATCGCACCCCCTCCGGCGTCCTGATCGGCCAGGCCGAGAATGGCCCCCTCTGTCCGGGTAACGCGGCCAATCCCAACGGCTTCGGCAACCCGCCGAACCCGCCGGCGAGCGATCCGCTGCTGGGCTACGACACTCGCAGCGGTCAGCGGGCCTTTGGCTTTACAGAAGGCGGCAACCCTGCCCTGCCGCCGGGGGTTTGTCGCGAAGATGGGGGGCATGGTGACAAGAAGGGGTTGGATCTCTGGACATTTTACCCCAGCAACATCCTGACGGCGCCCCTGCGCGTAATCGATCCGACGGCAGTGACGCTCCGCAGCTTGACGGCCACCCGCACCCCCGCCGGGGTGGTGGTTGCCTGGGAAACGGGAGTGGAGCCTGGCGCCGAGAGCTTCCACATTCTGCGTAGCAGCAGCGGCAATCTGGAAGACGCCGTGCGGGTGACCGGCGCGCCCATCCCGGCCCGTGGCAGCGCAACCAGTGGCGCTACGTATAGCTGGACCGATCAGGGGGCGGGTGCGAGCAATCTCACCTACTGGCTGGAGGAGCGGGAGGTCAGTGGCGCCAGGCGCCTCTACGGCCCGGTGCGACCCGCGCCCGGACCGGCTGCCGGTGGCGAGCGGGTTTACATGCCCGTTATCATCAGACGGTAGTGAGGCGGGAGCAGGAAAAGCGGTTTTTGCCTGTGGGCGCAACCCGGAGGGTTGCGCCCACAGGCAAGACCGGAGGGTTGCGCCTATGGGGTTGCCCCTCAGCAGGGAGGGCAGCGGACTGACCCGCTCGCCCTGCTAGGGCAACAAACCTAGAGCCCGGCCTATGGCTACGGCTTCGCGGCGACTGTTGACCCCCAGTTTGTCGTAGATCGTGCTGGTGTGTTTGCGGACGGTGTTCACCGATACTGATAACCGGTCGGCTATCTCCTGGTTCGACCAGCGTTCGGCGAGCAGAACCAGAATCTCTCGCTCGCGGCGCGTCAGCGCCTCCACGGGCCGCGGAGGGCCGGATTGCCGCCGTTGCGCGGTGACAGGTTCCGCCCCAGATGCCGCCAGCACGCGCTCCAGGTACTCTGTCGCTACGCCCCGCTGCATAAGGGCGCGCAGCAACGGTTCGATGGCCGGGCCAAGATCGACCAGCGCGCGCACCAGGTTCTGCGGCGCGGCCAGTTGCACCGCCCTCTCAAGAATGTCGAGCGCCTCGATGGGACGCTGCTGCGCGTGCCGTAGCAACGCGTGCAGCGCCAGCGCCGTAATCAACAGGCGCCGGTTGTGAACCTGCTCCAGGGTGTGCAGGTAACTGCTGAGTAACGTTTCCGCACGCGCCAGCGCGTCGTGATCCGCCGTGGCGATCAACACCTGGACCTGCGACAGTTGGGGCGTCTCGAGGGAGATGCGCAGGCCCATGAAGATATCCGTCCCAATCCTGTCTGCGTAGCGCCGGGCCGCCGCAAGATCGCCCATGGCCAGCGCTACCCGCGCCGCGCCTCCCAACGCCACGTGAAGCAAGGCGGGGCTGCCAACATTGCGGGCGAACAGCAGCGCCTCCTCGATATAACCTTGCGCCTCGCTAAAGTCCTTCCGCGCCGCGGCGACCAGCGCCATGCCGATGATGCTGTTGAGGCAGGTCGGGTGATCTGCCTGATATTTACGATCTATAATCAGTCTAAAATGCGCTTCGGCTTCTGAAAGGTTATTTGACTCGTAATATGCCCTGGCCAGGCAATGCGCCGTATAGCCGAACCAGAAGTCGCCAGGTTGCTCAACAGCGACAAGGGTGGACATTCGGCGAGCCTCGTGCAGCAGTGCATCCACGTTGCCCGTAATGATGTGCATCCAGCACAGACTCGTGCGCCGAGCTAACTCAAAGCGCCTTCCCAGGATTGATCGGACATCGGGAAGATCGCTGCGAAGCAGCCGAAAGCCTTCCTCATGCTGGCCATTCAGGACATAAGCAAGGCCCAGAAACAGCAGGGCCTGAACGGCGAGATCCTGTGAAGGCTGGAGGCGCAGCGCCTGCTGTAACTCATGGATGGCATCGGTGGGGTGGCCTTTCCAGCAGGCAAGAATACCCCGCAGCGCCGCCAGATCGCCCGCAGCCCCGGCCCGCGGCAGCGTCAGATCGGGATCGTAGGCGCTGGCGAGTAAGGCGTCGAGGTTGGTCAGGGCGCTTTCCAGTCCTTCAATATCCGTACTGAAGACTGCAAGACGAGCCTGGATCAAACTCAGCCCCTGGCGGCGAGCGATCAGGTGGCGGGGCAGGAGATCGAGCCAGGTGCACACTGACTCGCTTGCTGCGACACTGTCCAGGTCCCGCATGAGTTGCTCCTCGACCAGCCGGGCCGCGGCGTCGTCCTCACCGGCGGCGAGGTAGAGACGCACCGCCTCCTCCACCTGCCCGTCCGCGGCCAGCCAG
>JANWYD010000015.1:28336-137962 GCA_025057155.1 Chloroflexaceae bacterium | reverse complement strand
TCCCGGTAGCTCCCCTCGCGCCGCGGCCCGCGCTCCTCGTAGCGGGCCGGTCGCTCCTCCCGGTAGCTCCCCTCGCGCCGCGGCCCGCGCTCCTCGTAGCGGGCCGGTCGCTCCTCCCGGTAGCTCCCCTCGCGTCGAGCCACCCGCTCACTCTCGGAGCTACGAAGGGCGCGTGCTCCAGCAGCCGCACCCACACCCGCAGCTACGCCCGCACCCACGGCCCGTCCGGATGCAACCCCCACCTCATCGCGCTGCGGTCGAGCGGGCACGTGCCTTCGCAGCCTGGCAATCTCCTCTGGCGTCAAGGGGCGCCACTTGCGAAGCGGCAGATCGCCCAGGGCGATATCGCCTTCACGAACGCGAATAAGGCGCCGGACTTCGTAGCCCAGCAGCTTTGCCACCTCGCGGATCTGCCGCTTGCGTCCCTCGCGCAGCACGATCCGGTACCACGGACCTTCGGAGGTGGTCTCGATCAACTCGACCCAGGCGGGCGCCGTCGGTTCGCCGTTGAGCAGCACCCCGGCCCGCCACTGGCGCAGGGCTTCACTGCCAAGCGGACGATCAAGCAGCACCCGGTATTCCTTCTCCACTTCGAATTTCGGATGAGTCAGGTAGTGGGTCAACTCGCCGTCATCGGTCAGGAGTATCAGCCCTTCGCTGTCCACGTCGAGCCGCCCGACCGGAAAGACACGCGTCGGCACGTCAACCAGGTCGAGCACGGTTGGGCGGCCATGGGGATCATCCACCGTCGAAACATACCCCGCCGGTTTGTGTAACATAATGTAGGTGCGCTCGACCGGCTGGCGCACCGTCTTGCCATCAACCTGGATGACATCCTGCTCCGGGTCAACCCGGAGTCCCGGCTCCAGCACGACCCGGCCATTTACGGTCACCCTGCCCGCCGCGATCAATGCCTCGCAGTCCCGGCGGGAAGCAATGCCCGCACCGGCGAGGACCTTCTGTAGACGTTCTGCACTCACGTTCGTCCTTCCTCTGAATGGATGGCGGGTCGCCTGGTCCGACCGGCATCGTGACGCAGTCTCCCCCTTCTCACGGTTTCCACAGCGGTGCACACTTCTCACCTTGCTCATTGGCTGAGGAGGCGAGAGGGGAGAATGGCCGTAGAGTGCCAGTCAGCGCACTAACCCGCCAGATACACGCCGGCCATCGCCGCGGCATCCCGCCGGGGCGCTCAGGCGAGCGTTCTTCCGGAGCCACAGGCTCGCTTCGAGTGGTGCGACGGCTATCCAGACCTGCCGCGCGTGGGGGACGGCTGTCCTCAACTGTTGGGAGGCGGCGTCCAGGGGCGCCATCGAATGCGTTTCGATGTCAGTATAGCACATTCCAGCGGGTTCTACTGGAGAAACGTGGAATCCTCCTGGTTCGCGACGCCTCTTCGCATCCCTGGCCGTTTTTCCAGGTGACCCCTGGCCCGCTCACCGATAGCCGCGCGTCGGGTGCAGACCGTATACTGTCTCCACAACCGGAATACAGCCTTCCGAAGGGAGAAATCCATGACTGCCATGAACGCGGCCGAGTTACTCGGCGCGATTTCGAATCAGATGGCCGACGCGGTAGAGCGGGCCGGCGCGGCAATGGTGCAGGTGCGCGGGCGCGCGCGGGGGCCGGCCAGCGGCATCGTGCAGGCCGCTGAGCGCGTGCTCACCGCCGATCACGTCCTGGAACGGGACGACGATCTTAGTGTGGTGACCCCCGATGGGCGCGAGTTGCCCGCTCGCCTGGTCGGACGCGATCTGGCCAGCGATCTGGCCGTCCTGCGGGTAGCCGGGCTGAGTCTCGCCCCGGCTGCCTTCGCCAGCGACCCGCCCCGCGTCGGCCAGATTGTCCTTGCCGTCGGTCGCCCCGGAACGGGACCGATGGCCTCCTTCGGCATCATTAGCGCCGTGGGCGGACCGCTACGCACCCGGCGCGGCGCGATGCTCGAGCAGTTCTTCCAGACCGACGCCATCCCCTACCCCGGATTTTCCGGCGGCGCGCTGGTGGAAGCCTCCGGCCAGATCCTCGGGGTGCTGACCACCGGCATTCTGATGGGTATCGCCCTGGGCGTACCCGCTGCTCTGGCCAATCGCATCGCCGACACCATTGCTGCGGGCGGCTCCATGCGGCGCGGCTTCCTCGGCATCAGCAGCCAGCCGGTGGAGATCCCCGAAGGACAGCGGGCCGGCCTGTCCCAGAGCCGCGGCCTGCTGGTGGTGCGTGTAGAGTCGGGCAGCCCGGCCGCCAGGGGCGGCTTGCTCATCGGTGATGTATTGACCGCCTTCGATGGTCGCATCATCACCGACACCGATGAGCTCCAGGCTCTCCTCACCGGCGAGCGCGTCGGGAAGACCGTGCCGGTACAGGTGATTCGCGGCGGTAATCTCGTTTCGCTCCAGGTGACCGTGGGGCAGCGGTAGGTGTGGAGGTGCGGAGGTGTGGAGGTGTGGAGGTGTGGAGGTGTGGAAAGGTTTTATTCAACTCCACAGCTCCACACCTCCACACCTCCACAGACAACAGGAACCATAAGCTATGACCGCAACATTTGAACCTGCCGCCCCGGCCAGACTGCTGGGGCTGGCGACGGCGGAAATCGCGGCGCGGGTGCAGCCCAGCGTGGTGCAGGTGCGCGGGCGCGGGCGCGGCGGCGGTTCAGGCATCGTCTGGGACGATGGGGCGACCGTGATGACCAACTTCCACGTTGTTGCCGGAGTTGGCCCGCGCATCGAGGTGCTTACCGCCGATAACCGGCTGTATCCGGCGCGGTTGATCGCCGGAAACCCGCGTCTCGACCTGGCCCTGCTTTACGTCGAGGGAGCCGATCTGCCGCCTGCGTCTCTCGGCGATTCGACCCGCCTGCGCGTGGGCGAGCTAGTCTTCGCCATTGGCAATCCCTGGGGCCAGCGGGGCGTGGTCACGGCGGGCATTGTCAGCGCCGTCGGCAGCCTGCCCGCAGGACCTGACGAACCAGCGGCCAGTTATGTGCGCTCCGACGTGCGGCTGGCCCCCGGCAACTCCGGAGGACCGCTGCTCAACGCCCGTGGAGAAGTGGTGGGCGTCAACGCCATGATTTTCGGCGGCGACCTGTCGGTAGCCATCCCCAGTCACGTCGCCGCGGCCTGGGTCGGGCAACTTCCCCGGCGACCGGTGTTCCTGGGTCTGGCCGTGGCGCCCGTCACGCCAGCGCGGGCCGCTGCGGCCAGCCTGGAAACGGCGGGGCTGCTGGTGGCTCAGGTCGCGCCGGGAGGGCCGGCTGAGCGCGCCGGGCTGCGTCGCGGCGACCTGCTGCTGGCCCTCGATGGCGCGCCGCTGCGAGACACGGCGACGCTGCTCAAGGTCCTTGATCGCTCACGGCCCGGTGACCGGCTACGCTTCGATCTGTTGCGCAACGGGGCGCCGCTGACCCTTGAAGTGACCCTCGGCGGGCGCGTGGAGCGGGCGGTATGACCACGGTTTTCATCGTCGCGCCGACCCCCGCGCTGCGGGCCGGATTACAGGCGATGCTCACCGACGAGGGCCTGGAGGTGACAGGCACGGCCCCCGCGCCCTCACCCGGCATCCTTGCCGATGTCGTGCTGGTCGCGGGCGAGGATCCCGGCGCAGTGGCGCGGGCCATCGCCAGCGAAGAAGGCGCGGCTCTGGTGGCGCTCAGCGCCGATGCTCGTCTTCCCGGCTTGCTGCGGGCCTTGCCGCTTCCCGGCTGGGCCATTGTCGCGCCCGACGCCAGCCCGGAGGAGCTGCGCGCCGCCGTGCACGCCGCCGCGCAGGGCCTGGTGGCTCTCCCGCGCCCCATGCTCGAGCACCTCGCCGGATCACGTGTGGCTGCCGAGCCGCCTGTCGAGTCATTGACTCCCCGCGAGACCGAGGTGCTGACCCTGCTCAGCGAGGGTTTGCCCAACAAACAGATCGCCCTGCGGCTCCAGATCAGTGAACACACGGTGAAATTTCACATCGCCTCGATCTTCGCCAAGCTCGGCGCGACCTCACGCACTGAGGCCGTCAGCATCGGCGCGCGCCAGGGCCTGATTACCCTGTAAGGGCGTGGAATCTTGTAGAAGCGCTGTGGAGGTGTAGAGCTGTAGAGGTGTGAAGAGATAGAGTTCCGGCAAATGCCCGCCCAAAACACCTCCACACCTCCACACCTCCGCACCTATGACCCCGGTCATCCCCCTGCCCTCCCCTCGCGCACAATGTCACAACCTGCGATTAGCCGCTCGCCACTTGCCCGCTCCAGTAGCATTCGCTACGCTAAGGGATGACTCTACTGGCGCATTCGGTGAGGGTTGAGCGATGAACGTCCTGCTGGTCTATCCACGGTTTCCGGACACGTTCTGGAGCTTCAAACACGCCCTGCGGTTCATCCGCAAAACAGCGGCGCTCCCGCCGCTGGGCCTGATCACGGTCGCTGCAATGCTCCCGCCGGAGTGGAACAAACGCCTGGTTGACGTGAACGTCCGCGAGTTGACCGATGCCGATCTGGCCTGGGCGGATTACGTCTTTATCAGCGCGATGATCGTGCAGCGCGAGTCTGCGCGTGAGATCATCGCCCGTTGCAAGCAGGCCAGGCGCCCGGTGGTGGCCGGAGGCCCGATGTTCACCGCCGAGCCTGAACTGTTCCCCGACGTTGATCATTTCGTCCTCAACGAGGCCGAGGTCACCCTGCCGCGCTTCCTGGCCGATCTGGCCCGCGGCGCGCCCGAGCGCATGTACCGTTCCCACGAGTTTCCCGACATCGAACGCACCCCCGCCCCTATGTGGGAACTGCTGGAACTCGACCGCTACGCCTCGATGAGCGTGCAGTACTCCCGCGGCTGCCCCTACAACTGCGACTTCTGCAACATCACCGCCCTCTTCGGCCATCGCCCGCGCGTCAAGAGCGCCCCGCAGATGATCAACGAACTCGATGCGCTCTACCGCCTGGGCTGGCGCGGCCCGATCTTTTTTGTTGATGACAACCTGATCGGCAACAAACGCCGGCTCAAGCACGAACTGCTCCCCGCCCTGATTGAATGGCGCCGCGGCAAGGTCAACATGGCCTTCAACACCGAGGCCTCGATCAATCTTGCCGATGATCCCCAGTTGATGGATCTGATGGTCCGCGCTGGCTTCACCACCGTGTTCATCGGCATCGAAACCCCCGACTCGGAGAGCCTGGCCGAGGCCAACAAGCGCCAGAATACTCGCCGCGACCTGGCCGCCGACATCCGGCGCATCCAGCGGGCCGGCCTCCAGGTGCAGGGCGGGTTCATCATCGGCTTCGACAACGACACCCCTTCGATTTTCCAGCGGCAGATCGACTTCATCCAGAACACCGGCGTGGTCACAGCCATGGTCGGCCTGCTCAACGCGCTGCCAGGTACGCGTCTCTACGAGCGCCTGCGCCAGGAAGGCCGCCTGCTCACTCAGACCACTGGCGACAATTCCGACGGCACGACCAACATTGTGCCTATCATGGACCCGGAAGTGCTGCGGAACGGCTATCGCACGGTCGTGCGCTACATCTACTCCCCGCGGCCCTACTACCAGCGCGTCAAAACCTTCCTGCGCGAATACGGCCAGCCCGTCAGCAGAGTGCCGCTTGATCGCGAGCACCTTATGGCCTTCTTCCGCGCCGCCTGGCAACTGGGCCTGCTCGGCGCCGAGCGCGTCGAGTACTGGCGCCTCTTGCTCTGGACCGCCCTGCGCCGACCCCGCCTGGTGCCCATGGCGGTCACTCTGGCGATTTATGGCTACCACTTCCGCACTGTCAGCCAGATGAACATCAGGGGGTAGACCGCACCGGCAAGCGCGCAAGGAGCCACAGGCCCGCCGCCATGCTCGCCAGCGCCAGGCCCCCCCAGGCTGCCGTGATACCCCTGACACTCGCTGGTGGCAGCGTCGAGAGCGGCAGGTAGCTCCACCAGAAATCCCAGACCGGGATGCGCCAGTCGCTCAGGCGCCAGCGCAACGCGCCCGGATGGAGCGACACCGGATCAAGCGGCAGCCGGTCGGCGACCAGGGGGAGCCGTTCCTTGCCTGCCCGTGCCTCGATCCAACTGACATACACCCCCAGCTCCTCATCGCGGGGGATGCCCACGCTGGTGGGTCGCCAGGTCGGTGAGACAAGGCGCGCCTCCGTCGTCACCGGCGGCAGAGGTATACGGTAGATCCGCCCCGGGCAGGGCCAGTCGGATACGCTCACGTCACCAATGGCCAGCGTCAATGGCGGCGGCCCGGTGGCGACCTGACATGTGGAGGCCGCCACGGTAAGCGTCACAGGCATTCCCGATGGTCGCACGCGGATCAGGGCGTTGCCGGTCGTCCAGCGAGGGAACTGCGCCTCGCCCGCGCCTTCGCTGGGCGCGAAGCCCCGCAGCAGCACCACCCGTCCGGGGGCCAGGTGGCGCTCGTAGAGGCGCACAAGTCCCTCGCCGGTTGCGCCGAGATGGGCGAACACCTGCGCGGGCGGCAGCCGCGCCCCAAACCACTGGTTCATGTTCACCCCCAGAGCGCCGGTCTGAACCGCCAGGGTACAGACTGCCAGGATCGAAGTCGGAAGGTAGAGCCAGCGCACGCGGGATCGAGGCGCGCTCCAGAGAGCGGCAAGGGGCAGGCAAAGCAGCGGCAGGATCGGCGTGAGGAAGCGCGGCCCCCAGGCCCCGCCGCCGTCCCAGGCGTGCCAGGAGGCATGGAAGACGACCTGGGCGCCTGACAGCGCCGCGCACACAAGGGCGATCCATCGGTCGCGCCGCCAGAGGGCTGCCAGACCAGGCAGGGCGAGCAGCATCAGCGGGTTGCTCCAGATCAGGCCACGATGCAGTCCCCACAATTGCCCGCTAAAACCTTCCCAGAAAGGGGTAATAAATCCAGATCGGCCCTCGTCACCATAGCCCGTCTGGAACGGGCTGCCGAACAAGGCGGCGTGGTAGAGAGCCAGAGCCGCCAGCGGCAGCGCCGCCCCGAAGCCCCAGGCCAGCATAAACGGCCAGAAGCGACGGGCGCGGTACGCCGACCGGAGCGCGAAGAACCCGATGATGGGCAGGCCGATGCCCGCCTGGATCTTCACTGCCGGCGCGAGGCCGGCCAGCAATCCTGACACCACATAGGCCCGCGCCAACGCGGGCGAGCCACCGGGTCGCCAGATCGCCGCCACCGCTCCCAGCCAGAGCAGGGCCTGGAGCGGTTCGGCAAAAAAGGTCTGCGTATACGGCCAGGCCATTGTACCGAGGCCGAAGATCAGCGCCGCCGCGAGCGCCGGCCCGTGCCCGGCGATCCGCCGCCCGGCGTGGTAGAGCAGCGCGGCGGTCAGGGCCGTAACTAGCGGATTGAACCAGAAGGTGATCGCGCTGCGAAGCCACGCCCGTCCTTCTGGCGGGACCCCCTGGCTGGCCAGCGTCCCGAGCCAGTAGAGCGGCAACGCCGCGATAGACTGTCCCGGGCCATATTTGCTGTAGACCGGCGTCTGGCCAGGGCCGGGCTCGTAGAGCACGAAGGCGCCTCGCGTACCGAGCGCCTCGGTAAGCGCGTACATCTGCACTTCGTCAATCGCGTAAAAATGGCCGCTCGCCGTGAGCAGGTACACGCCCCAGAGCACGAGGGCAATTCCCAGTGCAGCGCGAGTGCGTAATTCCATTGCGCACTGTAGACTCTAGATTTTCGCTTGCGGTTAACCGGCATGCTATAATCTTCGTATGCAGCGCGGCTTCCGTCAATGCGCAATTGTCTGGAAGGTGAACGGTTGAGATGCCCGAAGCCGCCGCCACTCCGTCCTCCGCTCCCCTGCTCTTCGGGCGCTACCGCGTCTCCGAGCATCGCGGCGACACGCGCCTCGCTTCGGTTTACGCGGCGATGGATGAGCGCCTGCAACGCCGCGTGCTGATCCATATCCTGCGCAAGGATCTCGTCGGCCAGACGCAGCCCCACGTACGCTTCATCGCCCAGATCGGCCAGATGGCCCGCCGCTCACACCCGGCTCTGCTGGACGTGTATGACAGTGGTGAGGCGAGCGGGCGACCCTTCATGGTCACCGAGTTTGTCTCCGGTCGCCCGCTGCGCGGTCTCGGCCTGCTGACACCGGAACGGGCGCTGCACTATCTGCGTCAGGTCACCAGCGCCATCGCGCTCTGCCAGTCGCGGCGCGACGCCGACGCGCCGCTCGGATTGTACCACCCGCCGATCAGCAGCAGCAACCTGCTCCTGGTTGACGAGGGGCGCGTCAAACTGGTGGATAGCTGGTTGCTGCCCCCCGACGAGGCGCAGGCCGATATTGCCCACTATCGCGCGCCGGAGTTGAGCCAGGGGCAGGAAGCCACCCTGGCGACTCCAGTGTATGCCCTGGGGCTGCTGTGCTACGAACTGCTCACGGGAATACGGCCGATTACCGGCGACGATGCCCGCGCCATCGCCCTCGCTCACCTGAACGCGCGGGTTCCAGCATTGCACGTGGCCCGGCCCGGGCTGTATCTGCCCGCCATCGAACGGCTTGTGGCTCGCGCCACGGCCCGCGCCCCTGAGCAGCGCTTTCCCGACGCCGCGACCTTTGGCGGGGCGCTCGACGCCCTCTGGCGCGACCTGGGGGCGCCCACGCAACCGCTCGCACCAGCGGCCCGACGCGCCGGGGCCGTTATTGCGCCCTCCCCTCCTGCCGCCGCGCCCCCGCTGCCCGCTCCCGCCCGCCCGCAGCCGGTGGACCCGGCGACGGTGCGCCGAAACAACATCCTCCGCGGGCTGCTCGGCTGGGCTGTCCTGGCGGGCCTGGTTCTGCTCGTGGCTGCGGCCAGTTTCTTCGCCGTCAACGCCCTGAGCGACGCCCTGAAAGGCGTTACCATGCCCGGCGTGCCCTGGCTGCCGCCTCCGCCCACGGGGAGCGCCAGCGGTCCCCCTTCCTGGCTTGATACGCTTTTCGGGGCCGATGAGATATATATCGTCAATATTGCCGAAGGGTTGAATTTGCGCCGCGAGCCGGACGCAACCGATCCCGCGAACGTTATCGCCGTCATCCCCAATGGCACGCTCGTGCGTAAACTGGATGGGCCGCGTGTGTCGGGGAACATTCCGTGGCTGCGCGTTCGTGTGACGGTGGAAGGTCAGGAGTTGGAGGGCTGGATGTCCCTGAACTATCTGCGTCGGAAAGAATGAGTGCTGCCGAGCGACGAAATATCGGTCGTGACTGCCGGCCCGGCAAGTAGCGTACGCATGAGGGAAACCATGCACCAGCAGGACGGAACACATGTGCTCTATGGCCCGCGCGTGGCGCTACGGCCATGGTTGCGCAGCGACACCCTTATGCAAGAGTTGTGGCCGCGCTATACCGAACCCTTCAACTCGCTCTGGAACATTCCGCGCGCGTCAGGCGCCGACGAGGTCAACGGCCGCGCCTGGTCCAGCCAGCGCTACGCCTGGGCGATTGATGACGCCCAGCGCCGCCTGATTGGCCGCATCTCGTTGCGCGAGGTTGACGAGCAGCGCCGCAGCGCCAGGCTTGGCATCTCGCTGGCGCAACCCTACGTCGGGCAGGGCCTGGGCACCGAGGCCTTGCAAGTCTTTCTCGAGCACTACTTTGGCACGCTCGGCTTTCAGCGCCTGCGCCTGGACGTGGCGGCGGTCAACCGACGCGCGGTGCGGTGTTACGAGCGGCTGGGCTTTCGGTATCTCGAAAGCGAGTGGCGCAACGCGGGAAGCGATCCCTCCCTGCGCCTGCTTGACGACCCCCGCTACAGCGCCATGCTGCCCCATTTCCGGCGTTCGCGCTTCGAGAATCTGGTGGAGTTCTACGAGATGGAGTTGACCCGCGCCGAGTGGGAGGCCCGCCGCGCCGCTTCCGGCCAGTAGCGGCAGGAGAAGCCAGCGCGTTCGCAGATACCAGAGCACTGAGCCGTACCACCCCGGAATCCAAAATCCAGATTACTCCTGCATTTCCACTGCCACCTGTTCCTCTTCCGCCGGTGCGCCGGGCGCGGAGGGGCCCAGCGCTTCGGGCGGCGGCGCCACCCCCGCGGCGCGCAGCCGCGCCGGCATCTCGCCGGGCGGTCGTGGCGGCTCGCTCAGCCGCCCGTACAGATACTGAAAGACATCGCGCGCCACGGCCCCCATCGGCGCTGAAAGAATAGCGCCGAGAACGCCGAACACCTGCGAACAGACCACCAGCAACACCATCAGGATGGCCGGGTGCAGCCCGACGCTATCGCCGACGATCCGCGGCACCAGGAAGTTGTTCTCCAGTTGCTGGATGCCGACGTAGAGCAGTAACACTGCAAGCCCTGTGGTCGGCGAGTCGAGGAACCCGAGCAATACCGCTGGCACTGCGCCGATGATCGGACCGATAATAGGTATCAACTCGGTCACCCCGGCGATCACCGCCAGTAACAAGACATAGGGAATCTGGAATCCAAACAGGTTCAGCACCGTCAGTCCGATGCCCGACGCCATTCCCACCGCCAATCCCAGGAGCAATTGTCCGCGCAGATACCCGCTGAAGTCAGCGTCAATGATGGTGATCACCGACCAGAAATCGGCCCGCAACCCCGCCGGGAGCAGCCGGTTGAGCGTCTCACGCCCGGCCTGCTGATCCATCAAGACATAGAACAGCCAGAAGGGCACAAGGAAGAATCCGAGCAGAAAGGCCACCGTGCTGGCCACAGAGAGCAGACTATTGACCAGAAATGTGCCGATCCCCTGGATGTACGACAGCAGATTGGTACGGATCGTGTTCAGCGCCGACGTGAGAACTTCCGCCACCGTCTGCTGGATCTCCGCCTGCACATTGGGGGGCAGGTTGGCGAGGAGTTGCTGATACTCCTCAAGGAGCCGGTTAGCCCAGCGCTCCAGGGTGGGCAGATCCGGCAAGGCGCGGAGCAACTGGCTGATCTGTTCAACCAGTGGGGGGGCCAGGTAGGCGAAAAACGCGACGACAACGACCAGCACCAGCACGTAAACAAGCAAAATCGCCGCCCAACGGGGCATGCGCCGGTCGAAACGATTGACCAGCGGAAGGAAGAGGTAGGCGAGTATCGCGCCGATGACAAAGGGCAACAGCGCCGAGCGCGCCCTCCAGAGCAGCCATCCGCTGCCATACAGGGCCAGAGCTACCAGCCCCCAGCGCGCAATGCGGCGAAAGGGCAGTCCACCCAACAATGTGGTCATGCTTCCTCCGGGTGGGCGAGAAGATTAACCCAGGCCAGACCCGTTCCGGGGGCATGGTACATCATGCAGTGCTTCGCGCCCACCCCGACCCTCCTCCAGTAGAGGAAGGCATCCGCCTCCTTAGCGCCGGGCTACGATCGCCCTAGCGCTCATCCCGGCTGTTCAGGACGGCTACGGTCAATACGACCGCCCGTTCCTCGCCTGCGTTCGTCCAGCTATAGGCCACATCGTCCCGGTAGAACAGCGTATCGCCCGCGGCGAGTTCGTACTCTTCATCGCCAAGCGTATACCGCAGGCGTCCCTCAAGCACCAGCACCATCTGGCTGCCGCGGTTGGAAAAGCCCTGCTGTCCGCTGCCGGGGCGGGCCTCGATCAACCGCGCTTCCATATCGCTGTTCGGCGGCAGGAGCGAAAACATCTGCACCGGGGTATCATCAAGGCTCAGGCGCACCCGGTCGGCTACGCGCACTACCTGGCCTACCTGCTGGTCATCCTCGCCCTCAAAAAAGTGTGTCATTTGCACACTGAAAAACTGCGCCAGCTTGCGCAGATTCGCTACCGAGATATTAACTTTGTCGCGCTCCAGGCGACTGAGAAACGAAGGCGTCAGCCCGGATCCCTCCGAGACCTCCTGGAGCGTCAGGCCGCGCTCCTGGCGGAGCCGACCGATCTTTTGTCCGAGCGACATACATCACCGCCTTCTGGGTGAAGTCGGAGCCAGACACAACCAGTTCCCTCTTTTCCAGGTTTGTTGCACACACACCTTATTTTATTATACGCCACGAAGATCATCACTGTCAAGGCAATGCACAGCCTCGATAATAATGGCTTTCTGGCATGTCTAAGGCATCCGTATGGTTGTGCGAGGGATTGTTGCACAGGGGAAAAGGAGCATGTCTAGGATTTATAGGCAAAGAGCGGCGGCGTCCCACCATCGCGGCGCTATGCTATAATTCGAGACAGTCCGTGCCAGGCGGGTGGAAGCTGCTCTGCATCCCTGAGCTGCCGGGCATCGTCATACCAGCGACGCTCCGGCGGCCCTGCCAGCAGCGCGGCACCCGGCCCCGGTGCGTAGTGTTCCTGTATGCACCCGCCATCAATGGAGCCAGACGAGTGACCCTCCTGGGTTCGCCGGTATGCCCGAAGTGTGGCGCGCCATTCGCGCCGGGCGCGCGCTTCTGCGTTCATTGCGGCGCATCGGCATCTGCTCTGGACACTGATACGGACGAGATTGCGCTCACCGGCGGCCAGCGCGTCCACCTCAGCGCTGGCGCCCTGAGCCTGCGCGAGTTGCTCGCCGTTGTCGAGTCCGGAGTGTTCTACTGGCGCCAGCGTCTCGAACGGGCCGACGGCGTCGCCCGTGAGCAGGCGGCGGCGGCAATTAAGGATCTCTCGCAGATCCTTGACAACCTGGCCGCCCAGATTGCCCAGGGCCACGAAACCATCCGCATCACCGGCCGCCTGCCCCCCCGGCGGCGCGCGCCACGCCCCTGCTCTCTCTGCGGTCGCGGCAATCGCCAGACGGCTCGCTACTGTATGGCCTGCGGGGCCCCGCTCCTTCCCGACCGGCGCGCCGAGCCGCGCCCTTTGCCCCCGCGGCGCCTCGCCATTGCCGCTCGGACTGATCGGGGGACCGCCCGCCCCGTCAATGAGGATACGGTCTATGCCGGCGAGTTTACCGCTGGCGCCCGCCGCATCGGCACATTGCTCGTCGTCGCCGATGGCATGGGCGGCCAACAGGCCGGTGATGTGGCCTCCAGCCTCGCCGTGAGCATTCTGAAACAGGCCCTTACCGACGCGCTCAATGCCGGCATCCCTGAGGATGACCAGGCCTGGCACGCGCTGCTCCGCGGCGCGGTGCAGGAAGCTAATCGCCAGGTGTATGCCCATGCCCAGACTGACGCCGGCAGACGCGGCATGGGAACGACCCTTACCGTCGCCGTCGTTACCGAGACCCGCGCCCACCTGGCCCACGTTGGCGATAGCCGCGCCTATCTGCTCAATCCCGCCGGTGTGACCGGCGAGGGGAGCACCTGGACCCAGTTGACCATTGACCATACTCTCGTGGCTCGCCTCGTTGATATTGGCCAGTTGACTCCCGAAGAGGCCCGCGTGCATCCCCGGCGCCATATGCTGTATCGCTCCCTCGGCGCCGATCCTGTCACCGAGGTGGATGCCCTCAGCCAGGCCCTCGCCGCTGGCGATGTGCTGGTGCTCTGCTCCGATGGGCTGGTCAACTATGTTGCGGATGGCGAACTGGCGCAGATCGTCCTGGAGACGCCGGGCGAGGATCAGGCCTGCGAACGCCTGATCACCCTGGCAAATCAGCGCGGCGGTCAGGATAATATCTCCGTAGTCATCGCGCGTGTCAAGCATGCATCGTAGCACGCAACCCGGCGACGCAGCAAGGTCGAAGCACCCGCTTCGCCGATCCTTCGGCCCAGCAACTCGAAGGATTGCACTTCTCGCGAGGGCCGCTGGCTCTCTGTGGCTCTCGCCGAGAACGCGCAGAAGGAAACGCCCATGCCCATCTGTGCCCTGTGCGGCAGCAATAATGCCGTCGGCGCCCGTTTCTGCCGCAACTGCGCCGCGCCGCTTGCTCGTTACCAGACCAGCGTGGCCGATGAAGAATGGCTCGCTGCCAGACTTGCCAGTGGCGATCTTTCCGCCGATCCCGCGGGCGATCAGGCGCGCCATGACGCTCACTCCCATCCTGGCGCCGAGGAGGAACCTATGGATCAGACGGCTCCCAGCCTGTTCGCCGGGCGTTACGAATTACCCCCCGCAGCCGCTGATGGTCCCCTGGTCGTGGTTGACACCGCTCCCTGGCGTCGCTGCTGGGCCTGCGGCGCCACTGCGAACGAGCCGGAGGAGGCGTTTTGCATTGATTGTGGCGCCGCCCTCGAGCGCCGCTCGTATCCGGCGTTTCTTACCTCCGCCGATGCGCCCGTCGGCCCGGCGCTTGTGCCAGCCGTGGACGATGAGCAGGCCCGCGCCCTTCTGCCCGAGATCTGGGACCAGGTTGAGGAAGACGGTCGGGTGCTTACCATCCTCAACGACAGTGGTCGCGCCACCCTGGAGACGCCGCTCGATGAAACTGCGGCCCTGGCCGTTGGCCTGGGGCTGGCGCGGCTGCTGGCGAGCCTCCACGCCCGCGGGCTGGCCCTGGGGCCGGTGGCCTCCACCGATCTCGAGCTGCTGCCCGGCGGAGGCGCTCGCCTGCGCAATGCGCCGCACCTCCGTTCCATCGCCGCTGATGACGCTGCCGCCGTTCAGGCTGATCTCCTCGCCCTGGCCGATGTGCTCGAGCGCCTCACCGCTACGCCGCGCACCACCCTGCGGCTCAGCGAGGAAGAGGCCGAGGCCGCTGAGTGCGAGATGCCCCTGGTGGTCGTCCTGCGCCAGGCGCGCACCGGCGCCTATGCCGACGCCGCCAGTCTCGCCGCCGTGCTCGAGCAACTTCTGGCCGAGCGCACGCATCCCCTGCCTCTGCGCCAGGTGGTCGGCGCCCATACTGATACGGGCATCGTCCGCGAGCACAACGAAGATAGCCTCTTTACCCTTCAACTTACCATCATCAATAATAACCGGCCCGAGATCTGGGGCGTCTATATCGTTGCCGATGGCATGGGCGGCCACGCCGCTGGCGAAGTGGCCAGCGGCCTGGCTGTGCGCGCCGCTGCCGATCTCTTTCTGAGCGAATACCTGGCCCGCGCCGTGCAGCCTGATGTCACCTTTAGCGAAGAGGAGGCCATTGCCTTCGTGCGCCGGGCCGTGCAACGGGCCAATGAGGCCGTGGTCGCCGAGAGCCGCGCCCAGGCTAACGATATGGGAACTACCTTCACCATGGCCCTCGTCGCCGGCGATCGGGCGATCATCGGCAATGTCGGCGATAGCCGCACCTATCTCTTCCGCAATGGCAGGCTCCGGCGCATTAGCAAGGATCATTCGCTCGTGCAGCGTCTGGTCGATCTTGGCCAGATTACCGAGGACGACATCTACACCCATCCCCAGCGCAATGCCGTGCTTCGCTCCCTCGGCGACCGCAGCGAGATTGAGATTGATGTGTTTACCGAACGCCTCCGGCCCGGCGACGCCCTCTTGCTCTGCTCCGACGGCCAGTGGGAGATGACCCGCGACCCTGAAATGGAACGTTTTCTGGCGCGTGAGGACCCGCCCCAGGCCATCTGTGAGGCCCTCGTCGCTGCGGCGAACCAGGCGGGCGGCGAAGATAATATTGCCGTCATTCTGGTGAGGCTTGAGTAAGTTGATCTGTCGCAACCAATCTTGCAGGGCAACCATGTCCGTCGCCGCAACGTCCAACCGGTGGCGATCTATGCTGATGGAGGACCCGATGGCCGATACGCTCACGCTGACCTGTAGTTGGGGGCGCACTCCCGTCCCCGCGAGCGGGGCCCCCCAACTGGGCTACCTGCTGGTCGAGGCGGCTCCTGCTGCCCCGCCTCCCGCGCCTGTTCCACTGAACTTTTGCCTCGTGCTTGATCGCTCCGGTTCGATGCAGGGCGCCAAATTGCAAAGTCTGAAGCAGGCCACCCATCGCCTGATTGATAGTCTCACGCCCCAGGATGTCGTTTCAATCGTCATCTTCGACGATACTGTCCAGACCCTCGTGCCCGCCACCTTTGCCACCGATCCGGCCGCCTTGCACGCCGCTGTTGAACAGATCGTCG
This sequence comes from Chloroflexaceae bacterium, assembly GCA_025057155.1. Classification (NCBI taxonomy): domain Bacteria; kingdom Bacillati; phylum Chloroflexota; class Chloroflexia; order Chloroflexales; family Chloroflexaceae; species Chloroflexaceae bacterium. The sequence continues at coordinate 122,153 of JANWYD010000015.1, read as the reverse complement.
AAATGGGCGGCACGGCGATGTCCCTCGGCATGCAGTCTGGTCAGGCCGAGTTGCAGAAGCACGCCAGCCCTGATCGCTACAGCGCCATGCTCATCCTCACCGACGGCCAGACCTGGGGTGACGAAGAAGTTTGCCGCACCCTGGCACAGAGCCTGGCACAGGCCGGCGTGCGGATCACCGCCCTGGGTCTCGGCGCCGAGTGGAACGAGAAATTGCTCGACGATCTGGCCGAGGCTACCGGCGGCGTCTCGGATTATATTGCCGATCCCGGCCAGATCCTCGCTTTCTTCCAGCGCGCGGTGCGCACTGCCCAGGGGATCGCCGCTGTCGAGGCGCGCCTGCTCCTCCGCCTGGTGCGCGAGGCGACACCTCGCGCCGTCTATCGCGTTACGCCCACCATCGCCAATCTCGGCTACCAGCCCATTGGCGCCAGTGAGGTGGCGGTGAAACTGGGCGATCTGGTCTACGGCCAGGTCAACAGCATCATCGTCGAACTGATGCTGCCCGCCCGCCCCCCCGGCCAGTTTCGCATCGCCCAGGCCGAGTTGCACGCGACGCCCCTCGGCTCGCAGCAGGAACAGATTGTGAAGCAGGATGTGCTGCTGACCTTCAGCGCCAATCCCGACGCGACGCCGTTCGATCCGCGGGTGATGAACCTGGTCGAGAAAGTGACGGCCTTCAAGTTGCAAACGCGCGCCCTGGCCGAGGCGGAAATGGGCAATACCGCCGGCGCCACCCAGAAACTGCGCGCTGCTGCCACACGCCTGCTCGACCTCGGCGAACTCGAACTGGCTGAGCAAACCCGCCAGCAGGCCGAGCAACTCGAGCAGGGCGGCGCCATCAGCGCCGAGTCTCAGAAAGCGCTCAAGTACGCCACGCGCCGGTTGACCCAGAAGCTTGAGGAGTAAGATTATGAAGATCTGTCCTACCTGCGGCGCTCCAAATGATCTGGCTAACCGCTTCTGCGAACAGTGCGGCGTGCGGCTTGAGGAGGGCGCTGCCCCTGCCCCCGCCGGCGCCTCGGCGACGACCGCGCCGGCCGCGGTTGTCTGTCCAACTTGCAGCGCGCCGGTGCTGCCGGGTGAAGCCTTCTGCGACCAGTGCGGCGCTGATCTGACCAGTCTTGCCTATCCCGTCACGCCTGCCGCGCCTGCGCTGGCCGCCGATGCCGCCGGGCCTGCGACTATGCCCGCCGGCGCCGCTGAGGGGCAGTTGATCTGCGCCCTCTGCGGCGCGGCGGCGCTGCCTGGAGAGCGCTTCTGCGACACCTGCGGCGCGGATCTGTTCGCCCAGATCAACGCCTCGGCCCCCGCCGCGGTCGCGCCATCACTCACACCTCCCGACAGCGGTCCGGCGCTGGCCAACGGCGCCGAGATTCCCGCCCCCGCTGCCGAGGCCCCCGCTGTCCCCGCGCCTGCTGAGGCGCCTGCCGCCCCCGTCCCCGCCGAGGCGCCCACTGCGCCCATGGCCGAGGCGCCCGCCGTCGAAGCGCCCGCCGCGCCCGTGGACGCGGCGCCCGCCGTCACTGCCGCCGAGGCGCCCGCTGTGTCAGCAGCCGAGGCCCCCACCGTCGAGGCGCCCGCCGCGCCCGTGGCCGCCGCCCCTGGCGTCTCTGCCGCCGAGGCCCCGACTCCCCCCTCTGGCGCGCCAGCGTTCGATCGGGCCGCCTACGAAACCCGTCGCGCCGAACTGACCGCAACCATCACTCGTCAGCAACAGATCATCGCCCAGTTGGAGCAGATGCAGGCCACCTTTGGCCCGGCCACGCCTCCGGCGGTCGTCACCGGTCTGGCCGAGGCTCGCGAGGCCCTGGCTCGCGCCGAGAACGAACGCGCTGCGCTCGAGGCCGCCGCTCCCGCCGTCGATCCCGCTGAGGTGCGCCGGCTCCAGGAGGAAATCGCCCGCCAGCAACAGATCATCGCCCAGTTGGAGCAGATGCAGGCCACCTTCGGCCCCGCCACGCCCCCGGCGGTCGTCGCCGGTCTGGCGGAAGCGCGCGAGGCCCTGGCCCGCGCCGAAGCCTCCCTCGCCGCCCTGGGGGTGGCTCCTGCGCCCGCCGCTCCCGCCCCGGCGGTCGAGGCGCCGCCCTCGCCACCTCCGGCGCCCGCCGGCCCGCGTCTGGTTGTCGAGGAGAGCGGCGCTGTGCTGCCCCTGCCCCTCGACAAAACCGAGATTATCATCGGTCGCGAGGACCCCGTGAGCAACATCTTTCCCGAAATCGATCTCACCCCTCACGGCGGCGAACTGGGCGGCGTGAGCCGCCAGCATGCCCGGCTGAGCCGCGCCGGCGGTCAGTGGACGATCACCGATCTCAACAGCACTAACTACACCCGGCTCAACGGCGTGCGCCTGGAGCCGAACGTTCCAACCCCCATTACCAACGGCGCGCGGGTGCAGTTCGGGCGGGTCGTCGTGATTGTGCATCTCATCTGAAACGCACCCGCGCGGGTGGACCCGATGGAGTGTGGGGAAAGGGGGTTTCCCCATGCCCCTGCCAAACAGACGGGCCTGGGAGGCTATGCCTTCCCGGGCCCGACCCCTTCCCGGACCTCCCCTGCCGGGCGAGGAAACCAGACGCCTCTCTCCCTCTCTCTGGCCCACGCTCCTCATCTCCCCGGCAAGGTAAACCACACCGTCGTGCCCTGGCCGGGCGCGCTATTCGCCCCGATCTGCCCGCCCATCGCCGTGATCAGCGCCCTGGCGATTGCCAGGCCCAGCCCGGCATTGCCGCTGGCCCGCCCGCGAGCCGGATCCACCCGGTAGAAGCGCTCAAAGATGTGCGGCAAATGCTCCGGGGCGATCCCGCACCCCGTGTCGCTCACCCTGAAGCGCACCTCGCGTCCCTGGGGCGTCGCCGCAAGCGTAATGCTCCCGCCGGACGGCGTATGCCGCAATGCATTATCGAGCACGATCAGCAGCACCTGGCGCAGCCGGTCGGCGTCGGCGCAAACCGCTCCGCTCGCTTCCTCTACCCTCACGGTCACGCCCCGTTCCGTGCCCAGCCGCGCCACCTGGCGCTGCACCTCGGCCAGAAACGGCGCTACGTCCACCGTCGTGAGGGTGAGCGGCAACTGGCCGCTGTCGAGCCGCGACAGCATCAGCAGGTCGTCCACCAGCCGCCGCATATGATCGCTCTCAGAGAGCACATCCGCGAGCAACTCCCGCTGGTCAGCGTCCTCGGGCCTGACGTTGCGGAGCGCCACCTCGGCGCTGGCGCGGATCAGCGTCAGGGGTGTGCGCAACTCGTGGCTGGCGCTGGCGATGAACCGCTGCTGGCGCTCCCAGGCAGCCTGCGCCGGGCGCAGCGCCCGGCCTGCGAGCCACCAGCTCGTCCCGCCCAGCAACACCATGCTCAGGCTGCCCAGGACGAGCAAACCCACGGCCAGTTGCCATAGCACGCGATCCTGGTCACTGAGCACTCGACCGAGTTGCAGCGCCGCTGGCCCATCAGGACGGGTGAGGCGATAGGTCAGCAGGCGTACCCGTTGCCCATCGCTCAGGTGCACCGTGCGCTGGTCGCTGCCATGGCGCAATGCGGCTTCCAGAGCCTGCCGGTCCGGGCCGAGCGGCGCCGCGGCCGGGTTGGGGTTGAAGAGCACCTGCCCCGTCGTGTCGAGCGGCAGGACGAAGATCGCCGCCAGTTCGCCGTCATAGGCCAGAGGCGTGGCCGTTGCCGCGGGCGTCGCAAGCGGCGTCTCCTTCCCTCCACGCCGCTCTCCTCCCTCGGACGCGAGGATGGCCCCGCTGGACCGATCCACGATCACCTCCGCCCCATCGGCGAAGCGCACCTCGTACACCTCCCGGCCACGTTTCTCTTCACGCTCAACCCGCTGGGGAACCCCTCCGCCGCGATGGGCCACCGCTCGCGCCATCGCCTCGGCCTCCGAAAGCGGCGCTCCGGCCCGGCGCGGTAACAGCCCTGGCTCATTGCGGATCAGCGACCAGTCCCGGTCCGCCGAGACCAGGTCGGCGGGCAAAGGCGCGTCAAGAGCGTGAAACTCGTGGGCCATCTTGTGCCGCAAGGCCAGATCGGTCACCTGCTGGAAGTACCGCGCCACTACCAGGTAGCTCCCCCCACCCACCAGCGCCACCAGCATCAGCGCGGCCAGGGTATAGAGCAGGGTCAATTGAAGCCGCAGGCCTCTAAACATCGGGCGCCTCCAGTCGGTAACCGACGCCGCGCACCGTCACAATTGGATCGCGCTCTCCGGGGCCGTTCAATTTGCGTCGCAGATACGAAATGTATACGTCAACCATTTGCGGCTGCACATCGTGTTCATATGACCAGACATAATCCAGGATCTGCTGGCGGGTCAGGGTCTGACCCTGGTGACGGATCAAATACTCGAGCAGGTTCCACTCGGTGGGCGTCAGGTCGAGCGCGCGGGTATTGCGGCGCGCCGTATGCCCGCGCAGGTCGAGCACGATCGCGCCCGCGCGCAACTCCTGGGCGTCGGCTCCGGGCGGCGCAAAACGGCGGCTCAGCGCGCGCACCCGCGCCAGCAACTCTTCAAAGGCGAACGGCTTGACCAGGTAATCGTCCGCCCCGCTGTCCAGGCCCGCGACCTTATCCTCGATCTGGCCGCGCGCCGTCAGCAAGAGCAGCGCGGTAGGCAGGCGCGCCAGGCGCACCGACCGGCAGATCGACGGCCCGTCCCGCCCGGGCAGCATCCAGTCAATAATCGCCACGTCATAGCTGCCCCGCAGGGCCAGATCCAGCCCTGTGTCGCCATCGTGGGCTACATCCGCCTGGTAGTGGGCTTCCTCCAGCACACGGGCAACCAGCCGGGCCAGCCGTTGATCGTCCTCTATCACCAGCACGCGCATGACCGTCTTCAATCCTTCCTCCCGGCGCTCGTCCGCCGGCCGCCTCGTCGAGCGGGGTCGCAGAAATCCGGGTTCCCTGACGGTTTTTCAACCTCACAGACAGGGGCGCAGGGAACTGCGGTTTCCTCGCCTTCCAACCGGCAGCGTGGTGCTGGCCCCTTCGGTGAACCGCAGGCGATCCAGCTTCCCCTGTGCTCGTCTTCAGCATACCTCATCAAGATTGGAAAAAGATTGGAACATTCGAGGGGCCTTCCAAGAAAGTTCCAAAGCCTCCCGATTATCTTACGCAACGACGCTTCTCTTGATTAGCGCAAGCCTGGAGAAGCGAAGGCCAGAGGTTATGGGCGCCGCCGGCCGCGCCACTTCTGCCGAAACACGCCGTTGTTGCCGGTCCAATACCGGTTCCCGTTAAGTTGGCCGCTTGCCCATCACCCCCGGATCGTATCGGGCCTCTATGCACGATAAATCCACAATCTAAAATCCTACAAGGAGGATCCACCCTATGAGCCAGCGTCTTGCACTGATCGTCGCTGCTGCCATCACCGCTTTCGTTCTCGTTATTGTGGGCGCGTTGAGCATCCATCTGAGCGGCGCTGCCGGCCAGACGGCGAATGTGCTCCCGGCGAGCGCCGCGGTCACCCCATCGCCTGCCGCTGCTGCGCCTGACCCCGCGATCGAGGCCCTGCTGCGCGAGCGCGAAGCCGCCTACCAGGCCGCCCTGGCCGAAGCCAGCGCGCGCCTGGAAGCCGCCAACGCCCGGATTGCCAGCGCCAATCAACAACTCGCCAGCGCCGCCCAGTCTCGAGCATCCGGCGGCACAGCGCCGGTCGTCGCGTCGGCGACCGGCGCCGCGATCGGCGAACAACAGGCAATTGTCATTGCGCAACGCTACTACGGCGGCCAGGTGATCGCCGTCGAGCGCGAGACCGAGCACGGCGCCCTGGTCTACGAGGTGAAGTTCAGCGACAGGAGCTCAGTCTACGTGGATGCCGCCACCGGCCAGGTGGTCTATGCCAGGATAGCCGCTGGCGGAGATGACGACCGGTTCCGGCGCGAGCGTCACGAAGGGCATGATGACTGATGCCGGTTTTCCTTGCGCCCGGGGCCTTCTCGGGCGGGCCAGAGCCGGGAACTCCGGGTTCACCGCCTGCTCGCCGGTGTTGGAAGAGGGCCGGGGAAACCTTGTTTCTCCGCCTGCAAGCCGGTGCTGGAGGGTATGTCATGCTGGCGGGCCGGGGTTACGGCAGACGTCGCGGCTTCTCCGACGGTCATCGCAACATGAGTCAATCTGCGAACAGGAGTCCAAAATGATCACCAAACGACATCCCGCAGCTACTACTACAGGCGCTACCGGCATCAAAGCGTTGATCACTATCGCCTCCCTTGCCGGCGTCCTGGCAGGCTGGGCCTTCCTGAGCAGCCCGCCGCCCGCTGCGACATCCTCCGAGGCGTCTGGCGGCGCCACGGCCTACACCGCTCCGCCCCCGGCGTGGCTGCTCAGCGAACCACAGATTCCCACGCTGCCGCCTGTGGTCACCATCCAGTCGCTGCCAACGGCAGCCATCTCGCCGCCGGTTGCGTCAAATGGCGCTGCGGCGGTCAGCCCGGCGACCTCCGCAGGCCTATCAGGCGTCTCGGCGACGCAACCTGCGCCCATCACGATGACCCGTTCGTCGCGCTAATGGCGTCGTCGCCTGGCAACGGACGGCAATCCACAACCCGAAATTGAGAGTTGGGGTGTCACCTATGGTCACATTTTCCTTCCGCGCTATGGGCAGCCAGATCCTGGTCATACTCGAAGCGCCGGACCCTATCGCCCGGCCGGCGCTAGCAAGCCTGCCCGGGGTCTTCGCGAGCTGGGAGGCGATCCTCAGCCGCTTCCGACCCGACAGCGAATTAAGCTGTCTGAACAGCTCCCGGCGCGAGTGGCTTGTCATCAGCCCCACGCTGGCCGAGGCGCTCGCCCTGGCCCTGCGCGGCGCCGCAGCGACCGACGGCCTCGTGACCCCGCTGGTGCTGGAAGCCCTGGAGCATGCCGGCTACGACCGCGACTTCAGCATTGTCGCTAGCGGCGCGTCGCCCGCCGCGGCAACGCTCGCCCGGCCCGTGGCAGACTGGCGTCGCATTCGCGTTGATCCGCTCCACGGCAGCGTGGATCGCCCGCCTGGCCTCCGCCTCGACCTGGGCGGAGTGGCCAAGGGCTGGGCCGCTGATCGAGCCATCCGCCTGATCGCCCGCCATGGCCCGGCCCTGGTGGATGTCGGCGGCGACATCGCCGTCAGCGGCCCGCGTCGCGACGGCGCCGCCTGGCCCATCGGCGTGCAGGACCCCCGTGGCAGCGCCGATCCCCTGGCAGTGCTGCGGATCGCCTCCGGCGGCGTGGCAACCTCCGGGCGCGATTACCGACGCTGGCGTCAGGGCGATATGGAGCGCCACCATATCATCGATCCGCGCACCGGCGCGCCCGCCGAGACTGACCTGCTTAGCGTGACCGTGGTGGCCGCAAGCGCTGCCGACGCCGAGATCGCCGCCAAGGCCGCGCTGATCCTGGGCAGCGCCGCCGGCCTGTCCTGGCTGGACGCGCGCCCCTGGCTGGCCGGTCTCCTCGTCCGTGACGATGGCGCGGTGCTGCACACTCCGACGCTCGAAGCGTTGTTGTGGAAGCGCGCGTAGCTAAGTGGCCGGAGTATGGTACAGCCGGCGTCCCTACATCCTCACGAGCAGCGTTGAACGTTTCGGCGCCCTCCCATCGAGCCGGGGCATGGGGAAACCGGGTTTCCCCACACCCTCGAAGCAGGGTTGTGATTTGCCGGGTCCGCAGCAGGCCGGGGCGTGGGAAAACCCGGTTTCCCCATTCCTCTCCGATCGCCCATTTTTGCATCAGTTCAGGAGAATGACCATGAGCAGCGACAAAACCGCCCGCCTGGCCGCCATTCGCGCGGCCAACGCCGCCAGGCGCACTCCCCCATCCGACGCGCCTGCGACGGAGGGACCACTGGCCACTCCCGCCGCTCGGGGGACCGACGATATCCTGCCTCCTACGATGGCTCTTCCCACCCTGTTCAGCCTCCTTGCCGCCGCGATTGCCGGCGCTCTTGGCGCCGTGTTTGTCTTACCCGCCTGGCTCCCCGCCCTGAGCGCCTCGCTTCTGGGGGATGCGCCGCACGCCTACTGGTACCTGGCCCGCAGCAGCGCCATCGTCGCCTACGTTTTGCTCTGGCTGAGCACGGTCGCCGGCCTGCTGATGACCAGCAAACTCGCCCGCCTCTGGCAGGGCGGTCCTATGGCCTTCGACCTCCACCAGCACGCCAGTTTGCTGGGATTGGCCTTCGCCATGTTTCATGCTTTCATCCTGCTTGGTGATCGCTACATTCAGGCTGACTTGCGTCAGCTTCTGGTCCCCTTTGCCTATGCCGGCCATCAACCCCTCTGGGTTGGTCTGGGCCAGATCGGCCTGTATCTTCTGGCCCTGGTTGGTCTCAGCTTCTACATCAAATCATGGATCGGTCGTGGGGCCTGGCGGCTCATCCACTTCCTGAGCTTCGCGCTCTTCGTTCTTGTATTGCTGCATGGCATCTTCAGCGGCAGCGACAGCGCCAATCCCTGGGTCCAGAGCCTCTATTGGACCACCGGCGGCAGCGTCCTGTTTCTTTTTTGCTATCGCCTCCTCAGGAGTGTCGCCCCCTTACGGCGCCATTCTGGGGGGACGCCGGGCAGCGCAGCCCACCCGTCATGCCCGCTTCCGCCCGTTGCGGGCGCGTCTTCTGGCGAAGCCGCAATCGGTCTGCTCCGGGCGGAATGAGAACCTTCCCGCCAGGCGAGGGTGTGGGGAAAGCTGGTTTCCCCACGCCCCGTCAACCCGACGCTGGCGGCGCAGCGCCCCGTGCGCTACGCTGCGCCCGCCAGAGACGCCCGTTCCCCGGCCTGGCGTGCGTGCCTCGCCATACACACGTCGCTTGACAACCCGCTGACGATCCGGTACATTTATCGCAATTTCCCCAGCATGAGCGAAGAGCGACCGCGACTCCTCCAGCGCCGCAGGCGGCATAGCTTTGCCCCGGTCGCATGCTGCGTAAGATGCGCTGCCGCAAATGCGGCAGTTTCGCAGTATGGCCTCCATCCTGCGGCTCACGCCCGGCCACGCGCCGATCGCGGCTCGTGGTTACGCGAGGGTCCAGGTTTGCGGGTTGGCATTCGTTTGTTCGTTGGATCCTGAGAGGAGTCCGGTTATGGCTGACAAGCCACAGGCGCTCGGCAGAAAGTCACAGGTTGATGTTGGCGGAGTAACCTACGAACAGGTCGGCGAGGAGTATCTGGCGCAGCGCCGCCTGCGCAAAAGCGCCGGCTGGGTGCTGTTGTGGGCCCTCGGCGTTGGCGCGGTTATTTCGGGCGATTTCTTTGGCTGGAACTACGGTCTGTCTGCGGGCGGATTCGGCGGTCTCCTGCTTGCCACGTTCGTTGTGGCCGTCATGTACCTGTGCATGGTTTTTTCAATTGCGGAACTATCCGCCGCCCTGCCCCATGCTGGCGGTTTCTACTCGTTCACCCGCAACGCCTTTGGGCCAACCCTTGGGTTTGTGAACGGCGTTGCTGATATTATCGAATATGTAATCACCCCCGCGGTGATTGTCACCTCCATCGCCGCCTACATGCAGACCATTTTCTCCTTTGTTCCGCTCTACGTCTGGTGGGTGGTTTTCTACGCCGTCTTTGTCGGCATCAATGTCCTGGGCACCGCCCTCACCCTGCGCGTTGGCCTGATCGTCACGCTCCTGGCCATCGGCGCCCTGGTGGTGTTCTACGTCGGCGCGGTGATCTCCGGGGCCTTTAGCTGGGATCGCGTGTTCAACATCCCGCCCACGCCAGGCAATAACGCCTTCCTCCCCTTCGGCTGGTACGGCGTATTCGCGGCCTTGCCTTTTGCCATCTGGTTCTATCTGGCAATCGAGCAACTGCCCCTGGCGGCCGAAGAAAGTCACGACGTCGTGCGCGATATTCCCAGGGCGCTGATCTGGGGTCTGCTCACCTTACTGGCGCTCTCCTTGCTGACCCTGGTGCTCAACTCCGGCGTAGGCGGCGGCGCCGCGGAGGTCGGCGAGTCGGCAGCTCCCCTGGAGATCGGCTTCCGCGCCATCTTCGGTTCCGGCGCTACAACGATTGTCTTGACCCTGGTGGCGCTCACCGGCCTGGTAGCCAGTTTCCACACCATCATCTACGCCTACGGGCGGGTGCTCTTCTCCCTCTCGCGCGCCGGCTACATCCCCCGCTGGATCTCGGTGACCGGCGCGCGCCATACGCCCGCTCGCGCGCTCATCCTCGGCGGCGTAGTCGGTCTGGTTCTGGCCCTGTTGATCGATCTCCTCGGCAGCGGCAGCAGCGTTGGCGCCGCGCTCCTGACTATGAGCGTTTTCGGCGCGGTGATCTCCTACGCGCTGGTGATGCTCTCGTATATCAAGCTGGCTATTACCCGCCCCAACCTGCACCGCCCCTACAAAAGCCCCCTCGGAGTGCCCGGCGCCGTGGTCGGCACAGTTCTGGCCGTGCTCTCGCTCTTCGCCACCATGGCGATCGAGGATAACCGGCCCGGCGTGATCGGCACGGCGATCTTTATGGCGGTAATGGTGGCGTACTACTTCTTCTATAGCCGCAAGCGCCTCGTTGCCCAGGCGCCCGAAGAAGAAGCCGCGCTGATCGCCGAAGCCGAACGTGAACTCAAGCATCTGTGAGGCTTCACCGGATGGTCGGAGCAGAGAGTTTCCGGGAGGGCAAAGCCCCTCCGGACCTCCTCTGTTCGAGAATGCACCGATATGCGCCTCTCCTTACACACCTCCGCACCTCCACAGCTCTACATCTCCACACAACCGGTCCGCGGAGCCGGAGAAGCATAGTGACGAACACTAGAGACTCAAGCGGGTTTGAACCATGCCATACACCCAGACCCTTGGCGGGCGCACCTACCAGTTCAAGGATCTCAAGACCCTCATGGCCAGAGCCACCCCTGAACGCTCAGGCGACCAGCTTGCCGGTCTCGCCGCCGAGAGCGCTGAAGAGCGGGTCGCCGCCCAACTGTGCCTGGCCGAGCTGCCACTGACAACCTTTCTCGAAGAACCGCTGATCCCCTACGAGGAAGACGAAGTCACGCGCCTGATCCTTGATACCCACGATCGCGCCGCCTTTGCACCCATTAGCGGCTTGACCGTGGGCGCCTTCCGTGAATGGCTGCTCTCCTACGCTACGGATAGCGAGGTCCTCAACGCTCTGGCGCCCGGGATCACTCCTGAAATGGCCGCTGCCGTCTCCAAGATTATGCGTAATCAGGATCTGATCGCGGTCAGCCGCAAGTGCCGCGTGGTAACCCGCTTTCGCACCACCATCGGCCTGCCCGGCCGCTTCTCGTCACGCATCCAGCCTAACCACCCCACCGACGATCCCCGCGGCATCGCCGCCTCGATCCTCGACGGTCTGCTCCACGGCTGCGGCGATGCGGTAATTGGCATCAATCCCGCTACCGACAGCCCACAGGCCGTCATCGCCCTCCTTGAATTGATTGATGATCTGCGCCAGCGTTACGCCATCCCCATCCAGTCGTCGCTACTGGCCCACGTCACCACCCAGATGGCCGCCATCGAACGCGGCGCTCCGGTGGACCTGGTGTTCCAGTCCATTGCCGGCACCGAAGCCGCCAACCGCTCCTTCGGGGTCAACCTCGCCCTCCTGCGCGAGGCGCGCGCCGCCGCGCTGTCGTTGGGTCGCGGCGCCATCGGCGACAACGTGATGTACTTTGAAACCGGTCAGGGCAGCGCCCTCTCGGCCAACGCCCACCACGGCGTTGACCAGCAGACCTGCGAGGCCCGGGCCTATGCCGTGGCCCGCCACTTCGAGCCGCTGCTGGTCAACACGGTGGTGGGCTTTATCGGTCCTGAATATCTCTACGATGGCAAGCAGATCACCCGCGCTGCGCTCGAAGACCTCTTCTGCGGTCGCCTGATGGGCGTGCCGATGGGCTGCGACGCGTGCTACACTAATCACGCCGAAGCAGACCAGAACGATATTGACAACCTCCTGGTGCTGCTGGGCGTGGCTGGCTGCGCCTACATCATGGGCGTGCCCGGGGCCGATGACGTGATGCTCAACTACCAGAGCACCTCGTATCACGATGTGCGCTTTGTGCAGACCACCCTGGGCCTGCGACCCGCTCCGGAGTTTGAGGCCTGGCTGATTGATATGGGCATCATCGAGCCTGATGGTCGCCTGGCCTCTCGTGAGCAACCGCGCCTGCTGCAGGCTGTCGCCCAGCTTGCCGCCGGGCGCGCGTAAAGCGAATGCGCCACCGACCCGCAAACAGGTGCTACCATGTCTGACGAACCCCTGCCTTCTAATGACCCGTGGCAGGCGCTGCGCCGCTATACCAATGCCCGCATCGCCCTCGGTCGCGCTGGCGACGGTCTGCCTACCGCTCCGCTGCTGGCCTTCCAATACGACCACGCCCGCGCCCGCGACGCGGTGCATCTGCCCTTCGACGCCGAAGGTGTGGCCGCAGCGGCGGGCGCCGCCGGATTGCCCGTGCTGATCGTGCACAGCGCCGCACCCGACCGGGCAACCTATCTCAAGCGCCCCGACCTCGGCCGGCGCCTGAACGACGATTCCCGCGTGGCCCTATCCCTGCACGCACCGCCTGATGGTGAGCCGTATGACGCCGTTCTGGCCATCGCGGATGGTCTCTCGGCCCTGGCAGTACATCGTCACGCTGCCCCCCTGGTTATCCACATAGCCGAAGCCCTCCAGGGTCTGGGCTGGCGCCTGGCGCCGATCGTGGTGGTGCGCCAGGGTCGGGTAGCCGTAGCCGATGAGATAGGCAGCCTGCTTCGCGCCAGGCAGGCCGCCATCCTGATCGGCGAACGCCCGGGTCTGAGCGTGGCTGACAGCCTTGGCATATATCTGACCTACGATCCGCGCCCCGGACGCACCGATGCTGAACGCAACTGCATCTCGAATATCCATGCCCATGGCCAGAGCTATGCTGCTGCCACCCAGACGCTGATCTATTTGATGAGCGAAGCGCGACGCCTCAAACTGAGCGGCGTCGCGCTGAAGGACGAGCGCGCCGAGCGCGACGGCCCGGCTGCGCTGCCCGCTTAACTCGCCTCACCTGCGCCCCAGGCGGCCACGATCCTGCAAACTACCGCAGTGTGCGGTGATCCGCAGCAGCGACTCGCTTGTAATCTAATTGTAATCTTCAAACTCTTGTAACAGCAGAGGTACATACAGTAGAACAGAGCCGCGGCAAAAGCCGGCTGCGCGCCGCCTTCCTGGCTCCGGCGCGCGGCGCCCCGTGTGCTGACAATCTGGTTTACGACAGCCTACCACGCCGCGGAGGAGCTTATGCAACGAGCTTCAAGGCCCGCTCTGGTAACCGCCGCCCTGCTCGCCCTTCTGGTGATCTTCGGAGTTCTCCTACCCTTTCAGGTAATAAGCCTCGGTCAGCGCTCCACCGGTCCAATCCTCTTACCCTTCATCGCCTCAGCCGGACTTCCCCCCTCCAACCCTTCCGCCGAATGGTCGCAGTACGCCTTCAATGCCCAGCGCACCAGTTTCTATCCTAATGCCGTTCCGGCGCCCTGGCGCTGGAAGTGGGCCTGGAACGGCCCCGACGCCGCCGGCGGCATCGCTGCCGGCAAATTCGGCTTGCCACGTACCAGCCAGCCTGTAACTGGCGGTGGTCGCGTGTACGTCGCCGCGGGCAGCCGCGGCGTCTACGCGCTCGACAACGCCAATGGCGCTCCGGTCTGGAACCGCAACCCCGGCGGAAGCATCAACTCCACTCCCGCCTATGACGCCGACACCAGGGCGCTCTTCGTCGTATCCAGCAACGGTACGCTCTACAAGCTCGACGCCGCCGATGGCCGGACCCTGGGCAGTTTCGCCGCCAGCGGCAACAGCACCCTGCCCTTGCCTCCTGCCATCAGTGGCGACCGGGTGTTTTTCTCGATGGGCGCCGCGGTCTACGCCGTGAACAAGACCACCATGCAGCAGATCTGGCGCTACGACGCTGGATCGCCCGTCGACACCCCCCCGGCCTACTCCGCCACCCGCAACCTGGTGGTGGTCGCCTCGCGCGATCTCTTCGTCCATGGCATCCGCAATGCCGATGGCGGTCGCGCCTGGCGCACCAAGACCGCCGCCCACGTTCCCGGTGATCCTATGACCCTGGGCGACAACGATTTCGCAGCCGTCAGCTATGGCTGGCCGGTGATCGCCGAGCAGAACGGTGTGGTTTTTATCAAACTGCAACTCGACACGGAATCGATCTGGACCTGGAGCCCCTGGCCGGGAAGCAACGCCGAGATGCGACGCAACCTGCTCAGTAAGCCTACGGATCAGGCTTTGCTGGCATTGCGGCTTGACACCGGCGCCACAGCCTTTATACCTAACGTTGGCAATGGCGGCTTCGGCGATGGCGATTATCTGCCAATGGGGCCGCTACCTGTCATCAGTCGCCTGAGCGATGGCTCGGAAGTGGCCTATGTGATGATGCGCGGTTCACCTTGCAAGCAGAACCCCTGTGATGGCCGGTGGGACTCGCATTTCGGCGAAATGATGCTGAACGACGCCACCGTGCCGGGTTACCGGTCTGGCGAGGTGCGCTTCATGGAGGGCACGTTTATTCCCACCGATGAGCAGCCGTATCTGACCATGGCCGGCAATCAGCTCTTCGCCGGCCACTGGGAAGTCGGGATTGCCCATACTATCACTGACCGCTCACCGAGCCGGGGCGTCAACACCAATCCCATCCGGGTCGCCAACCTGCCGCACATTGCGACATCGCAGGACAATGACGAATGCGGAACGGGTTTCAACACCAGTCACTACTGCGACCGCAGTCTCTACAATACCCGTATCTGGCCCGCTGGCTTCTATATCTACTGGCGACAGGGCAACGTCTACGACCGCTACTGGAGTGAATATGCCAGTTGGGTAATCAGCAACAATATGCTCTACGTCGTAAGCACCGACGGGGCGGTTGTGGCTCTAGAACCCGGGCAGCCGCGGGGTGTCAGCGTCCCGGGCGCAACGGGCCAGGACGCAACCATCGCGGAGGCGCGCGCCTCGCAAGAGGTCATTGACCATACCCTGGCCCGCGCCTACGCCGGGCGCACCGTGACCGTCGAGGGCGTTCTGCGCGAGGTCTTCAACAACGGGAAAGCGGTCTACCTCGGCTACCACGCGCCGCACCGCGGCCACTTCCTGGTGCGCATCCTGAAGGAGGACTGGCCCAACTTCGAGCGATCCCCCGAGCAACTCTATGCGCCGGGGCAGCGGGTGCAGGTCACGGGGAGGATTGAGTGGTACCAGGGCGACCCGGTGATCTATGTGCGGAACCCGGCACAAATCCGCGTGGTCGGCGCACCCAGCGCCGCCGCGCCGCGCCCGTAGACTGGTTTGTTGCATCCAGGGGAAAGTCTGGAGAGACCAGAGACCCTCCAGAGGGATGTGCGAAGTCTGTCTCAGGCGGTGGGCTGTGGAGCGGCTACGCCGCCCCAGGGGTTGTTGGCTCGGTGGTTGTGGCGGCGCAGCCGGCATAACCACCGGAAAACTCGTAGGACAGCTATGCTGCTCCACCTCCCCCGCCGCGGGAGTGTGATGTAAGTTTCTGCAACCGCTGGCACCCTGGCAAGGCGACGCCTGCGCCCGACACCCGGTACGGGCGGCCACCCCGGTCCAATCCCGGCGGCCAACCCGCCCCGTGGCGCGAACGTCATCGTGGGCGTCCGGGGGCGCACGAACGTTGCCGGCAGGGTCATGGTCGCGCGGGTTTCGTGCAGGAACATACGTCGCATCTCCAGCGCGGGAGGCGGTCTTTGCAAAAATCCTGCCAAGGCAAAGAACAGCTTGACACATCACCGATTGAGTGATATTCTTGTGCGGGACAAATGATAGGCGCTGCTCCTCGTTAGGCGCGGATCGCTTGCGAATACAGGTCATTGCTCCGACCCGTCGAAAGACGCTAAGGGGTACACGGTATACCTCGGCTTAAGGGGTATGCTAAGATGACTGCGGCACTTCCGCCACGTCGTAAGCGATCTTAAGCTCAACCAGGGGGAGACACGCAGGCATCGCCGCTTGAACGTGCCCCTCTGGCTGAGGCTGGAGGGGCTTTTGAATGAGGAGTTATATGGACGACGGTCATCCAGGTTGGCGGCGCGATGTTGCGCTGACAAGCTGCGCCTGTGCCTGTTTCATCGGTGGCGCCCTTCCCTGTCGCTAGACCTGGGTGGTGTTGGGTTGCGCCCCGGTGAGGCTGGCCTCACCGGGGCCTTTTGGTTTCCCCCTGGCGCGGTTTGTCTTCCTCCTCGCGCCGCTGTTCCTGCTCGACAAGTCAAAAACCAGTAGCCGTTCCCGTCCGAACCCGTCGGCCTGACGCCGATGCGGTGGCGTTTCACCCCCTGGTGGTCAGGGGGGCTTCGGGGCGCCCTGAGGCGGCAAAAGGCGGGTTACGCGCCTTCCTCACGGAGGTGCGCTGGCTTCGCTATGCCCTTTGAAGCCTGAAAGGAGGAACCTCCGATGTTGATGCTGCGCTGGACCCTCGATGCCAACGGACGCCTGACGGCCACCGTCGTGCGCTTGCCGACGAGGACGCGCCCGCTTGCCCTGCTTGGCGCGCCGCAGCAGGCCCCGTCCACCGTCCGTTCGGCGCAAACCGCGACCACGGCACGGGCGGCGGCGTCCGCGCGGGCTGATCGCAAACATGAACCCGAGGTGCACCGGGGCGGATCTGGGAGGGCGCAGCTCTCCGAAGCCCTCCCCTGATATGAGCGCGGAAGAATGCCGATCTTCCTGCCCCCTTTCCGGCAGGAGGGTGGGGAAACCCGCTTTCCCCACGCCCGTACTTGCGGAGAAGGTCCGGGAGGGCCTGGCCCTCCCACAACGTCCCTGGAAAGGAATGGCTTATGCTGGCGACCATGCTTCTGTATCGCCGGTCAACCATCCGCTGGTTGTTGATCGAAGCCGTACAGCGCGCCTGGCGCCGCCACGAGGTGATTGTGCCGCTCTACCGGCGGCTGGCGGCCCGCGCCCCCGATGAGCAACGCGAGAGCCTGTTGCTCCAGATGGCCGAAAGGGAACGCCGCCACCAGCAACGCTACGAGCGCATGCTGTCGCGGCTGCGCGCGCCGTTGCCCGGGGGTGTCAATCTGTTCGACCGCCTCTGGTTGTGGCTGCTGCCGCGCTGCGGACCGGACCTGGCGCTGCGCTGGGCCGCCTGGGCCGAGCGGCGCGATACCCGGGCGATCCTCGAAGCGGCAATGCTGCTGCGCAGTATTCTTCGCGGCCGTTGAACCGGCCACGAGAAGCCCCTGGCAACGATGAGGTTGCCCTCAACCCGGTGACCCGGACCATGTTTTCGTCGAAGGTCTTCATATGTCAGGAGGCTGCCAATGCGCGCGACCTTTCCCGATGCCGGCGTGCTGCGCCCGCGCTTCAAACTCACGCCCTGGGACCTTGTCGTCGTCCCGCTGGTGATTGTGGTCATTCTACTGCTCACGATCGCCTTTCGCGGCGCGGCGCAACCGTTCGACGCCGCCTCGCCCGATCTCACTGTCAGCCTGGACCCGCGCAACCTGCCCTACTATGGGCTTCGGACAGTGTTCCGCATGTTCCTCGCGGTGCTGCTGAGCCTGCTCTTCACGTTCACCGTGGCGACCCTGGCCGCCAAATCGCGGCGCGCCGAGATGGTCATCATCCCGGCCCTGGATTTCCTCCAGTCATTGCCGATCCTGGGCTTTTTGACCGTGACCACGGCCATCTTCCTGGGCGTGTTCCGCGGCAGCCTGATGGGGCTTGAAGCGGCCAGTATCTTCGCGATCTTCACCTCGCAGGTCTGGAACATGGCCTTTAGCTTCTACCACTCGTTGATCACCACGCCCAGGGAGTTGCAAGAGGCCGCCGCCGTGCTGCGCCTCTCGCCCTGGAAGAAGTTCTGGAAACTTGAGGCGCCCTTCGCGATGCCGAGCCTGATCTGGAACACGATGATGTCGGTGTCGGGCGGATGGTTCTTCGTGGTCGCCTCCGAGGTTATCTCGGTGGTCGGGCGCGACAATGACCAGTATCTGCCGGGGGTTGGCTCATATATCGCCCTGGCCATCGAACAGGCTAATGTGGCCGCGATGGTCTACGCCGGTCTGACATTGCTGATCATCATCCTGATCTATGACCAGTTGATCTTCCGTCCGATCGTCGCCTGGGCCGAAAAGTTCAAAGTTGAGCAGTCCGAGGCGCAGGAAGTGGCGCAGTCGTGGATGCTGCGCCTGTGGCAACGCTCGGGGTTCGCCGGCAACCTGAACGCCATCGGCGCCGCCGCGCAACGCGTCCTTCCGACCCTCCCGGTCAGAGAAGATCCTGGCCCGCGGGTGGAGATGAGCGCGGAGCCGCGACCGATTGATCGCATTATTGACCGGATCTGGTACGCGCTGGTCATCGCCGTGACGCTATGGGCGGTCTGGTTTCTGGCGACCTACATGTTTGGGCCAGGGTTGGGCTTCGGCGACGGCCAGGTGCTGGCGGCGAACCCGAATGTGAACCGCGGTCTCGACCCGGAGATTGCGCGCCAGTTTGCCGCCTTCGGGGTAACGGCCAACCCCGATCAGACAGTCTGGCTGTCGGATGTCTGCGCGGCGACGGCCGGCGGAACACAGGTAAGCGCGAGCCTGGCGGGGCTGTTGCGCGACGAGCGCGTCGGCGCGCCGGAGGATCTGGCCGCGGCCTGCGCGATACCTATGGCGCCGGCGGGCAAGGTTGCCTGGCCGGAGGCGCTGGAGTGCCTCTGGCTCGGGTTGCTCACCACGATGCGCGTGGTGCTCTGGATCAGCGTCGCCACCCTGGTGTGGACGCCGATCGGCGTCTGGATCGGCTTGCGTCCGCGGGTCGCCCAGTTCGTGCAGCCGCTGGCGCAGTTCGCGGCGGCGTTCCCGGCCAACCTGCTCTTTCCCATCGCGGTGGTGCTTATCGCCACCTATGCGTTGCCGCAGAACCTGTTCCAGGCTCCGCTGATGATCCTGGGGGCCCAGTGGTACATCCTATTCAATGTGATCGCCGGCACGGTCGCCATCCCCAACGATCTGAAAGAGGCCGCCCGAGTCCTGGATTTACGGGGGTGGGCCTGGTGGCGCAAACTGATCATTCCGGCGATCTTTCCGGCCTTTGTGACCGGCGGGATCACGGCGTCGGGAGGCTCGTGGAACGCCTCGATCGTCTCCGAGGTCGTATCGTGGGGCGGCACGACCCTTACCCTGAGCGGTCTGGGGGCCTACATCGCCCACTGGAGCACCGGCGAGTTCAACCCGCATGTCGGGCTGGGCATGCTGGTGATGGGTCTGCTCGTGTTGGCATTCAACCGTTTGTTCTGGCGACGGCTCTACGCCCTGGCTGAGACGCGCTTCCGCCTGGATTAGCGTGGGGCAACCGGGTTGCTCCTCTGCAACCCGGAGGGTTGCCCCCACTTCCTCCAAGCAACCTAGGAATGAGCCTTCCTGGAAGGGCCTGGCCCTCCTGCATCTGACCGAAAGGAGCATCACATGGCGACGACCCTGACCCCGAAGACGACGGCGAGCGTCGGAAAAGCCATCCTGAGCGCCCGCAATCTGCACAAGATTTTCAAGACGCCCGAAGGCAACGATCTGCTGGTGCTCGACAACATCAATCTGGATCTGGCGGAGGGCGAGATTGTCGCCCTGCTGGGACGCTCTGGCTCCGGCAAGTCTACGCTGCTGCGCTGCCTGATCGGGCTGATTTCCCCGTCGAGCGGCGAGGTGCGCTACCGCAACCGGCCGGTGACCGGACCGATGCCGGGGATGGCGATGGTCTTCCAATCCTTCGCCCTCTTCCCCTGGCTGACGGTGCTGGAAAACGTGGAACTCGGCCTGGAGACGCAGGGGGTCCCGGCAGGCGAGCGCCGGCGCCGGGCGCTGGCGGCAATTGACCTGATCGGTCTTGATGGATTCGAGAGCGCGTATCCGAAGGAATTGTCTGGCGGCATGCGCCAGCGGGTGGGCTTTGCCCGCGCCCTGGTGACCAACCCCGACGTGCTGTTGATGGATGAGCCATTCTCGGCGCTCGATGTGCTGACCGCTGAGAACCTGCGCGCCGAATTGCTCGATCTGTGGGAGGAGCGGCGCATTCCGACCAAAGCGATCCTGATGGTCACGCATAACATCGAAGAGGCGGCGCTGATGGCCGACCGGGTGCTCATCCTCAGTTCCAATCCCGGACGGATCATCAGCAGCCAGCAGATCGATCTGCCGCGCCCGCGCGATCGCAACGATCCCGCGTTTCTCGCCACCGTCGAGACGATCTACCGGGCGATGACGACCCCGGAGGCGGCATTCGTCAGCGCTGCGGCCGTAGGGTTCGATCATGCCGGCCTGGACATGCGCCTGCCCGAAGCGGAGGTGGCCCGGATCATCGGGTTGATCGAACGGGTTGCCGCCGGTCCGGATCGCGGGCGCGACGATCTGCCGGTGCTGGCTGCGGATATGCAACTCGATGCGGACGATCTCTTCCCGATCACCGACGCGGCTGAGTTGCTGGGCTTCGCGCAGACCCGCGAAGGCGACATTACCCTGCTGCCGGAGGGGGTGAAACTGGCGCGGAGCGACATCCAGGAGCGCAAGGTCATTTTTGCCGAGCATCTGATGAACCGCGTGCCGCTGGTGGCGCATATCCGGCGCGTGCTGGCCACCCGGCCCGATCACCGCGCGCCGCGCGAGCGGTTCCTGAGCGAACTGGAGGACTTTATGGGCGCAGATGAGGCCGAGCGCACGCTCGACACCGCCATTGACTGGGGGCGCTACGCCGAACTCTTTGAATACGACGCGCGCGAGGGGCGGCTGCGGTTGCCGGAGAACGGCGGGTGAGGCCATTTCGGATTTTGGATTGTGGATTGCCGGATGTGGCGTCCCAATCAGGCCGGGCGATGCTACGCATGCATCGTGTTCAATGGGTATGCGACTCTGCGCCGAGAGGAGGGTGGGGAAACCCGATCTCCCCAGGCTCCTGCCCGTCGAGGGCTGCGCGCTACTATCATTACGACTTATACTTGTGCGGGATTGGCGCGTCTCGCGGAGTGGGCTGCGGGTACAACCGGGCGGCACCTTGCCTGTAAGGCACGGTTCACACCTGGGTTGAGATTAGACGGGCACGGGGAGGCGTAGCCTCCCCGCCATCCCGTTTCGCCCGCGGCAGTAGAGCGCCCGCCGCGGGCGAAACCAACGGATCGCGGAGGGTTGCGCCCTCTGCGCCTCCCCTGAACAGTAACCCCCAGGGCCGCGCGGCGAAACTGTGTGCGAAGCGCCTGATGATTGAAGTGTGCTGGAATACCGAGTGGAAAGCGGGAGACAGTTATGATGCAGGACCTGGCTGCGGAGTTGCTGCGCCTGTTGGGACCGGTCAATCTCGACGTGATCTTCCGGCTCGTCCTGACAATGGCGCTCTGTGGCATCATCGGCCTCGAGCGCTCAGGGCACGAACGCGCCAGCGGGTTTCGCCCGCATATTCTGGTGGGGTTGGGGGCCTGCCTGGTAACGATGGCCGGGGCCTATGGCTTCAGCGACCTGACCGGCGAACGCGATGCCCTGCGGGTGGCCAGTTACGTTGTTTCAGGGATCGGGTTTATGGGCGCCGGGGCGATCCTGCGCCACGGGACCACGGTGCGTGGTCTGACCACCGCCGCCACCCTGTGGGGCTGCGCCGGTATCGGGGTGACGGTGGCGACGGGATTGGGGTGGCTGGCGATCGTCGGGGCGTTGCTGTTCCTCTTCACCTTGACGACCCTCGAGTGGGTCGAAGCGCGGCTCAACTTTGGCGCGCCGGTAAATCGCCTGCGCATTCATCTCCACGATGATAACCGCGCTGTCGGGAAGGCTCTCGACGCCCTCGCCCGCCTCGGCGCGCCGGTCAAACGCGCGACGGTGCTGCCCGGCGCCGGAACCTCGGCCCTGCTCGATGTCGAACTCACGCGGGCGCTCACCGCGTCGCAGGCGCCGCTGCTGGCAAAACAGTTGTTGACGCTCAAGAACTATGTCGCGCAGGTCGACACGACCATCACGCCACTGGATGAGCCGGCGGACGCCGAGGAACCCGATGAGACGCTGAGCGCCGAGGAGGTGGTGCCGTTGAATCTCAGCGATGACGACCTCCTTCAGGATCTGAACGAACCGGATCAGCAGCAGCGCCGTCCGGCGCAGCAGACCTGATGCCATTTTGGATTTCGGATTTTGGATTGCCGTAATATGGGCTCCCAATGAGACCTGGCGATGGTGCCTGTGCACTGTGTTCAACAGGAATAGCTATGAGGCACGGTTCAGTTCGGGGCGTTCCAGTTCGGCAGACTGGTCCACATCTTTACACCTCCACACCTCGACACCTCCACACCTCGACACCTCCACACCTCCACAAACCGGCCAGGCGAGCGCGCGGAGGCGCTTGTCAACCCGGACCGCTCGGGTTTGCACCTTGTCTCGGCGACAGATCGGCCATAATCCGCCCCGCGGCGCGCAGGTCGGTGAGCAGGGCGCTGCCCAGGGCCACAGCGGCGGCCCCGGCGTCGAGGAGGGCGCGGGCATCGGCGGCGCGCATCACCCCGCCGCCGCCGATCAGCGGCACGTCCACCGTCCCCGCAACCCGGGCCACCGCCCGCAGCCCCAGGGGCCGCAGCGCCGGGCCGCAGAGACGCCCCTCGACGCGTCGGCCCGCTACAATGGCGGCGCCGGGCGGGCCGACGCTCAGGTTGAGCGCGTCGGCGCCGGCAGCGGCGGAGGCCGCGGCAAGTTCCGCCAGGTCCTCAACATAGACGGGCAGTTTGACAATTAGCGGCAGCGGGGTGGCCGCGCGCGCCGCCGCGACCAGGCGCGCCGCTGTCGCCGGTTCGGTCGCCCCTAAGGTTGGGAGCGGCAGTTCAACGCCCCGCACCCCTTCGATCATTTCCAGTTCGGCCAGGAGCGCGCCGAGTTCGGCTTCGTCGGCAGCGGTGACGCTCAGGATCACCGGCGTCTCCCAGGCGGCCCAGATCAGTGCAAAGCGCTGGCGCACGGCGCGCAGGCCGGGATTGGGGGCGCCGCTGGCATAGAGCAGGCCGGCCGGGGTTTCGACCAGCGTGGAGGCCGGACGGGCGCGCCGGGGGCGCAGGCTGGTGCTGCGAGTGATCAGCGCGCCCAGGCCGTGCCCGCCGTCGCGCTGCCCGAGCCGGAGTAGTCGCCCTACCTCGACGCCGTAGCCCAGACTCCCCGCCGCGGCCAGCAGCGGGGTTGCCAGTTCGAGCGCGTAGGGATTGCGCGGGGCCAGGTCAATCATACTTCAATCTTCTGCCACTTCCCGGAGCTGAAGCGCCACAGCGCCATAATCGCCTGAAGGGTAAAGTCGGTGCACATTGCCAGCCACACGCCGGGCAACCCGCCGCCGAGCTGGCCCACCACCACGAAGGTGAGCGGCAGGCGCACCACCCAGGTGGTGAACAGGCGGCTGTAGAGGGGCCAGCGGGTGTCGCCCGCGCCTCGCAGCGCGCCGAGCAGGATGAAGCTCACCGCCAGGGCTGGCTGCACCAGACCGGCGGCGCGCAGCGGGGGCGTGGCCGCCGCCACTACCATTGGATCGTTGGTGAAGAGGGATACCAGTTGCGCCGGGAAGAGCGCCATCAACACGCCCAGCGCGCTCATCATCAGGCCGCCCTGGAACAGGCCCTCGTAGGCGCTGCGCTCGGCCTCGTCAGGCCGGCGCGCGCCCAGAGCCTGCCCTACCAGGGCTCCGGTGGCGGCGGCATAGCCCATCCCTGGCAGAAACGAGACCGACTCGATCGTAATGGTGATATTGTGCGCCGCGTAGGCCGTCGCGCCCAGATTGGTCACGAAGCGCACGAAGATCAGCAGCGCCGCCTGAAAGACGAACTGCTCCCCCGCCGTGGGCAACCCGACGCGCACCAGGCGCCGGAGCATCTCCGGGTCGGGCCGCCACTCGAGGACCAGCCGCAGCCCGGCGTGGCCTCGCAGCATCAGCACGACAGCGGCGATGCCCCCCAGTCCGCGGGCCAGGGCGGCGCCCAGCGCCGCGCCCGTCACACCCAGCGCGGGCATGCCCAGTTGCCCGTTTACCAGCAGCCAGGTTACGGCGATATTAATTGTGTTCACTGCCAGCATCAGCAGCAGAGGCGTGCGGGTGTCGCCCGCGCCCCGCAGGCAGGCGGTGATCGCTATCAGCAACGCGGTGGGGAGGAAGGTGAGCGCGGTAATGTGGATATACTCCACGCCGATAGCGCGGGTTTCCTGGGGGGCGTTGAGGGTGGCCAGGAACGGCTCCGCTGCCAGCAACCCCAGGGCCGTGGCCGTGACGCCGACCAGCACCCCCAGCAGCGCCACCTGGCGCACGATGCGCCCCAGGCTGGTCTCGTCGCGGGCGCC
Organism: Chloroflexaceae bacterium; assembly: GCA_025057155.1. Taxonomy (NCBI): domain Bacteria; kingdom Bacillati; phylum Chloroflexota; class Chloroflexia; order Chloroflexales; family Chloroflexaceae; species Chloroflexaceae bacterium. Next base: position 97,884 of record JANWYD010000015.1, on the reverse strand, counting down.
CACGGCGCGGGCCACCAGGGCCGTGGCGCCAATGCCGACGGCCATGAACAGCACCATGACGATCCAGGAAAACTGATTGCCCAGACCGACCGCCGTCAGCGCGGCGGCGCTGTCGTAGCCGAGCAACGCCGCCGTCGCGGGGGCCAGATTGCCCACGAGAAACACGTCGGCCAGGCCGACCATGGTGTTGAGCAATTGCTCGCCGACAGCGGGAAGGGCCAGAACGAACATGCGCCGGCGAATGGAGCCGCCTGGCTGGCTGCGAGCGCTATCCGGGGCGCTGACTGCGCGCATCGTTGTTGTTCCTCGCGGACAGGGAGGATGGGGAAACCCGTACAGCACTTGCCGCAGAGGGCGCAGAGAGGCGCCGAGGCTTTCAATGAACCCAATCCTCCACCCTCCTCTGCGCGCTCTGCGGTAAAAACAGGCGCCTGTCATGTTCAACCGCTGTCGGCGGGCGCCGTGTACCCCAGGGCTTGCAGGGCGCGCCGCGCCTCGGCGGCTTCGTCCCAGGGGCGGCTGCGGTCGGCGTAGATAATACTGCCCTCGTGGCCCTTCCCCAGCAACAGCACGACATCACCGGGCCGGGCGGCTGCCATCGCGGCCTTGATAGCCTCGCTACGATCAGGGATGATCCAGTAATCTTGATTGGCCCGACGGCCCGCCCGTTCAACGCCGGCGGCGATCTGGGCGATAATCGCCAGCGGGTCCTCGCCCCGCGGATCCTCATCGGTAAGCACCAGCAGATCGCAGTAGTGTCCGGCAATCTCCCCCTGGATGGCCCGTTTAGCCACATCGCGTTCACCGGCGCTGCCGAAGACGGCGATGATCCGTCCCCGGGCCAGGGGCCGCAGCATGCTGAACACCTGTTCAAACGACTCGGGATTGTGGGCGTAGTCCACAATCACGTCAAACGGTTGCCCCATCACCACCGGCTCCATTCTGCCGCGCGGGCCGCGAGCGGCGCCGAGGGCGGCGACGGCCTGTTCGAGAGGCGCGCCCTGGCTCAGGGCTACACTGAGGGCCGCCAGGGCATTGGAGACGTTGAAGGCCCCGGGCAGGGCCAGGCGCAGGCGCGCGCTGCCCCAGGGCGTGTCAACCGTGAGGTCCGCGCCGGTAGCGCTGGCTGTCACTTCATAGGCGCGCACATCGGCGTTGGAGCCCGTGCCGAAGCGCAACTGGCGGGCCGCCGCGGGCGCCGCGCGGAGGAAGGCCTGGTGGTGGGGATCGTCGGCGTTGACAATTGCCCAGGCTTCGCCCTTGCGCCTTCCCGAGGGCGTGCGTTCACCCAGCATTTCGAAGAGGCGCGCCTTATCGGCGCGGTATTGCTCAAGGGTGCCATGGAAGTCCAGATGCTCGTGACCGAGGTTGAGGAACACTGCCACGTCGAAGAGGCAGCCGCCGAGACGGTTCCAGCGGGCGGAAAGAGCATGCGAGGTGGCTTCGATCACCGCGACGTCGCAGCCATCGGCCACCATTGCCGCCAGGAGCGCCTGCACTTCAGGGGCCTCGGGGGTGCTCTGGCGGGTATCGTTGGCCCAGCGCCGCGGGCCTACCTTGAAATCCACGGTGTTGATCAACCCCGTGCGATGGCCGCAGGCATCGAGGATCTGGCTGATGAGATCAGTGGTGGTGCTTTTGCCCTTTGTGCCGGTTACACCGATGGCGCGCAGGCGCAGCGCCGGGTAGTCATAGAAGGCGGCGGCGAGAGGCGCCAGCGCGACCCGGCTATCAATGGCCACCACGAGGGTTGCCTCGTCGGGCGCCGGAGCATGGCCCCACTGTCGCGCGTCAACCAGCACCGCGCGCGCCCCCCGTGCTACGGCCTCGTCCACGTAGGCGTGCCCGTCGGCGTGCTGGCCTTTGATCGCCACGAACAGCGCGCCGGGTTCGACCCTGCGTGAGTCGTAGACCACCCCGGTGATAGGAATATCAAGGGGGCCATCGGCGCGTAGCACAGCCACGCCGGCCAGCAAGGTGCGTAGGGTTGGCATTGGTTTGTCCATGGGTTGCCCGCGCGGCTGCGCCGCACGCCACCGAAAAGGAAAAACAGAGTCTGCCTCGCAGAACGAAGCCCGCCCAAACCCTCCCCCGCGGGAACCTTGTTTTCCTGGGAGGGCGAATCCCGCCCAAACCCTCTCCTTCGGTACGTGTTCAGAGTTGGGGTAACCCCCCAGACCCGGGAGCGAGGGCGTCACGCCCTCGTCATGATTCGAGGGCAAGATGCCCTCGCTCCCAGGAGACGCATGAACATGTACATCCTCCGCAGACGCCGGAGCTACGCCCCTATACGCCTGAGCGCCAGGGGATAGAGCGGGGCCAGGAGCACCTGATCATAGGCCGGCAGGTAGCGTACAATTTTGCCGCCGAAACCCTTTTTGAAGCGGTAGACCCCGATCAGCGGGTCGCGCCGGGCGGCGTTTTCCAGGGCCGCGCGGCTCTCCGCGTCCGGGGCCGTCGCGGCGCGGCCCAGCGCGTCGGGAATGCCCCACAGGTCGTAGCAGGTGCAGCCCTGAGCGCGCGCCCAACGCATGGCGTGCCATGTCAGCAGATGGTTCGCGCCCGAGCGCAGGCCGACTTCATTGGCGCCGCTGTAGAGGTACCGACCCGCCCGGGCGTCGGCGAAGATCAGGTGCGCTGCCGCCGCTTGCCCTTCCACTTCGGCGATCAACAGACAACTGCGCGGCTGGAAGAGGCGCCAGGCCGCCCGATAGTAGGCCTCGCTGTGCACCCCGAACTGCGCCCGTTTACCGGTTCCCTGCATCAAGACGAAAAAAACGGGCAGGTCGGTCACATCACCCGAACGCACAACGACGCCATGGCGCTCGGCGCGCCGAATGTCGGCGCGATGCCCTTTGGAACAGGCTGTGAGCAGACGCTCCTCGGATGGCCGCAGATCAATGTGGATCGAACTGCGGGGCTGAATGGTCTGGACGGGTTGCAGTCCCTGCAACAGCAGCCAGGTATGCAGGGCGTCGGCGGCGGGATCGTCTTCGAGCAGGTTCGGTTCCAGGCGCAGCAGCACTGCCCGCGCCCGGCGCGCCACACGCTCCAGTCCGTCCAGCAGCAGCCGGTCAACAACCGGATCGCCGGAAAACAGCGGCCCGCGCGGGGTATAAGCTACGCTCAATCCATAGCGCGCGCGGATCAACAACAACGCCCCGGCAATGGGGTCCCCGTCGGCGCCGAGGACCGCGATGCGGCGCGCGCGCCAGCCAGAGCCGGTCTTCAGTTCCCCCCAGGCGCCGTGTTGCAGGAGACTGCCCTGGGGATGGGCGTCAACGAAGGCGTTCCACGTCGTCGGGTCAGGCTCGCCGAGCGCCAGGGGGGCGGTCCGTTCACTCCGGACGAGCATACTGTCTATGGTGGGCTGAGACATGGATTATACCCGGTCACGTGATCCTCACCTCTGCGGACGGGTCATGCGGAGGCGTAGAGGTGTGGAGATGTGGAGGTGTGGAGGTGTGGAGGTGTGACAACGTGTTGCCTCTCCACCTCCACACCTCCATACCTCCGCACCTCCACAGCCCGATATGGCAGTTGCCCGTTCAGGCGACGGGAGGTGCGCTTACCGGAACATCCAGATGCGCTCGCCGTAGGCGCCGGCGTCGGGGGAGACCCGCGCCGCGTAATCGCGCACAGCCTGGGCCATGGCGGCGGCGCCGCCAAAGAGCATGTCGAGCTGGCTGGTGTACGCTTCAATCGCCCCGATCTTGCGGGTCAGGGTGCTGTCAATGCCGGTGACGAGGGGCAGGAAGCGGTCAGGGCCCCCCAGTTCATTAAGGCGTTGGACGAGGGCGTGTTCGTTGCGCACGTAGGGGAAATCTTCATAGAAAGCCACGCTGGCGCCGCTGCGGCTGAGGAGCTGGGCAGCCCCACAGGCGGCCACATGATCAACGTGGCGCCCCACACCAAGCGGCGCGTAGATCACCGCGTCGGGGAAGCGGTCAGCCAGGGCCTCCAGGCGCGTCTGCAATTCGCCGGCCAGCGGGTCGCCCTCTGCTGGCGGGCCGAAGAGACTGTCATCATCGGTGTACGCTTCAGGCATCCGGTAGATCGCGTCGAGCAGGTCGAGTCGCAACCCATCGGCGCGCAAGATCTCCAGGGCCTCGGCATCCTCGCGCAGCCGGCGCGCCATAGCCTCATCGGCGGACAGGTTCCAGCGGCGGTGCATCAAGCTGGCAAAGGGGCTGAGGGGCGTTCCGGCGGGCGGGGCGCCGGTACAGATGTTAACCACCAGAACAGGAGTGCCCGCGCTGGTATGCTGGGCGATCGCGCCGCCGCAGGAGAGGGCGGCGTCGTCCAGGTGCGGAGAGAGGTAAATGTACCGGTACGGAGCGCTCAGTTGATCCAGCCGGGAGTAATAAGAAGGCATAGACGCTTCCGTAGAAACGGCGGTGCAGCGAATGACAGGCGCGGCTCACCATTCATCGAGGGCGAGTTCGGCGAGCGCTTCGTCGGCGGCCTGGCGGCGCGACAGGTCCCTGGAGCGAGCCAGGCGTTCGAGCACTCGCCGGGCGCTGGAACCGCCCACCTGACCGAGCGCCCAGATTGCCGCCAGGGAGATCTCCAGGTCGTCATCGTCAACCAGGGGCAGCAGGGCGGGCAGCAGAGGGCGCCCCTCTTCGGCCAGTTCGCCGACGGCGCGGGCGGCCTCATAGCGCAGGGCCGGGGAGGGGCTTTTCAACTCCCGTTCGATGTAGGGGAACCAGGTGGGGCGCATCGAGCGGCCCATGGCCAGCAGAGCGCTCTCGCGCATAGCCAGGTCGCTGTGGGCATAGGCCCGGCCGATCTCCGTCTGGGCCTCTTTGGACGAAGCGAAGTAGCCGAGGGCCTCCACAGCGCGCCGGCGCACCTCGAGGGGTTGTTCGGGATCGGTGGCGACGCGCAGCAGCACCGCCAGCAAGCGCGCGCCATCCGCCGCCGATAGGGCGCCGACCTGGCTGAGGTAGGCGAAGCGCGCGAGGGCCAGCGTAGCCGCCGCGCGCGCCACCCCGGCCTCGTCTTCGAGCATGGCGATCAGCCGGTTCATCGTCGCCAGGCTCTCATCCTCCCATAACCCGTTGATGGCTGCGGCCCGCACCTCGCCGTCGGGGTCGCTCAGACAGGCCCGAAAGACCGCGCGGAAATCCAGATCCACATTGTCTTCCGCCAGTTCATCAAGCTCACGGATAATCGCCAGGCGGCGTTCGACAGGGAACCCGCGCCATGCCGCCCAGAATGCCTTCAACAGCTCCGGACCGAGGTCCGAAAGGATCTTGAGCTCGGCATGGGCAAGGGGGCGTTCCAGGTCGCCCAGGCGGGCCAGTTGTTCCTCAAAGGTCATACGCGACCTCACTCGTCCTCATCGTACCGGCTGCTATAGCGCTGGCGCAGCGATGGGCGCTCCTCGGGCGCTTCGTCTTCTTCCTCTTCGACCTCTTCGGCGCTGGCGCGTGGAGCAGGCGTGTAGTAGTAGAGACCAGGGGTCGACTCATCGGCGCTGAAGTCTTCGCTGCGTTCCAGCAGGGCCTTCAGGTAGGCGCGCGACGCCGGGCGCAGCACGTTAAAGGCGACGTAGAGATCATCGAGGGTAACGGCGTAGCGCGGCTCTGCCGGCGTGCCCATCTGTTCCCCAATGGTTTCGCTCACATGTTCGAGCATAAGTTCCGCCTTGCGGCGCTCGCCCATGGGGAACGCCTTGAGGCGGTTCAACCGCCCGTAGCGGCTCTGAGCGGGTAGTTGATCTTCATCCACCACGCAGTAGAACGAAACATTGGCAAAGGCCAGGCGGTTCTTCTTCTCGTCAAAGGTGAGCAGGCGCTCAGTCTGCTCGGGACCCTCCTCGTAGGTGATGTGGAAGAGATTTGGTTCGCCGGTGCGACTGATGGTGATCAGGGCGCCGGGCACCAGATGCTCATGGAAGAACTCCTCCAACCCCTGAAGCCAGCCGCCGCGGTTGCCGGCGGAGAAGCGCACCTCAACCAGGTAGCTGGTGAAGTGCTGGGGCGACTCGAAGCGCAGGACGGCGCTCCGCTGTTCCGGCAGCAGCGGGGGCGGCAGCAGCGCGGCAAGGCCGGCGTCGAGCGGCAGAACGCCATATTCCCATTCGAAGAAGGTCAGCAGTCGGGTAACGCTGCCGCTCTGCCTGATGGCCTCGATGCTCTGTAGTTCCAGGCTATCGTCGTAGCCCTCAACCAGGTACGCAGTGATCTGCCCCATCTCGGCGGCCTTGACACGCTTGCCACTGGTGACCGCCAACCCCCTGGTAGCCCAGAGATAGGCCCCCTCGACGCCAACAAACTCAAAGTCCTTCTCGCGGTGCAGCCGGTAGTTGAGCGAGAAACGGAATCCCTCGTAGTCCGCCTGCCGCGGGTTATGGTAGTAGAGATCGGCGATGATCTCGGTGTCAAGCAGCGGCTCGTTGCGTTCCAGAATATAGTCGCGGATCTTCCGCAGATCGTTCTTGCCGAAACTCGCCAGATTGGCCTCGGGGTAATACTTCCGTCCAAAGCTGACGATGCGCTGCAGCGGGTCGTGCTCCAGGCGTTCAGCCAGGACCCGCGCGAGCGCCTCGCCGTGCTCAGCCATAATCTCGTCCACTGGCCGGCGCAGGTCAATGGCTGTGCCATCGCTGAGGGTGAATACGGTGCTGCGGGGCGGTTGCGCCGGTCGCGGGGCGGGCATTTCCAGCACGGCAGGCGCGGGTTGGGGAGCCGCTTCCTCGACGGGGGCCGGGGCGGGCATTTCCAGCACGGCAGGCGCGGGTTGGGGAGCCGCTTCCTCAACGGGGGCCGGGGCGGGGATCTCCACCACGGCGGGAGCAGGTTCAGGCGCTACTTCCTCAACAGGGGCCGGGGCCTCTGCAACCACCGCTGGCGCTTCCTCAACGCTCGGTTCGGCCGCAGGCGCCGGCGCTGCGGTCGCCGCAACCGCCTCCGCCTCACTCTCGACCGGGGCGGCTGCCAGTTGCATCTGCCAGTAATCTGAAATATATACCGGCTCGACGGTCGTGATCGCCGGGCGCGAAGTGGAGACAACGACGCTGATATCATCAATCGGAAGCGGATTCTCCGGGTCGTGCAGGCGTTGCTTGAAACTGTGGGTGTCGGTTTCATCCCGCGGCACGTAGGCGCCCTTGCGAGTGGTTACAAAGCGCACTTCGCCGTTCACCACCTCACGGGTGAAACGGCTGTCTGCGCTCAGGGCCGCATCAATCGCCGCTTCAAGTTCCGCCCTATCCCGTCCGTCACGACGTGCCAGGAACGCGGCCAGATTGGCAAGCGTCTGACGGATGGGCGTATCAAAGGCGAACATGGCGCCCTGCGCGACCATCAAGCGATAGATTTCCTCGGCCAGGGCCTGCTGGTCGGTGGGTAACGTGGGCGCAGCGGTCATTCGTTCTCCTCCCTCACCGCCTTGCTAAGGATCTCAAGATATTGTCTGAGCAGATCTGTAATGTCCTGAGGTTGTCCCGTCGAACGTAACCACTGTAACAGGCGGTCAATGGCGGTCTCGCCAAAGACGATCACTTTTGCGTCCATAGCTTCCTGATGACTACGCGACCGCCTCTCAACGGAAGGGCTGCAGGCCGAAGCCCTGCGGCGCCCGTCCTACGGACGGCGGTCTCGTGACGGCATTCCTGCGCCATGCAACAACAAGCAGAGAGGTCTATCCTCCCTGCCAGGTGCGCCCGGAGAAAACTCTTAACATTATAGCATTGCGTTGCCGAAGGCGCAAACCTTCTCACCTGCTCAACCAGCGCTGATGCAACGTCCGCCCCCAGCGGGAGGTAAAGCGGCTACAACGCCCGGCCAGATCGGTTTTCGTTAATTCTGAGGGGCTGCCAGAACTATGTAGAGGCAAGCGCCAAAGACGTTGCATCACACCTGCTTTACCTGGAAGGGCGCGAGGAGAAGCGTAGCCTGCCCCCGCGCGTCTGGGCGCGCAGTCAATCTGACAGGCTGTCGAGCGCCAGGGCTACAGCGCCGACGGTCACGCTTTCAGGTCCGAGGATCGAGGCCACCACCGGCAGGGGGCGCGCGAACTGGGGAGCGATAAAATCGTTGAGACGCGCTCCGATGGCCTGCACGAAGGAGTCGCCGCCGATGCGCACCACAATGCCGCCCAGCACGATCATCTCCGGGTCGATCAGGGCGACAATCTGCGCGCAGCGCACGGCCAGCAGGTCAATCGTTTCGCGCACCACGCGCTGCGCCGCGGGGTGCGGGCCGAAGATCTGCTCCAGGTCGCTGGTTTCCAGGCCGTAGCGGCTGGCGCAGCGCAGCAACCCCGCGATTGAGACGCGCTCCTCGAGCGTCTCAGGACGGCCGGTGCCGTCCCAGCCCTGGCCTACCACAGCATGGCCGATTTCTCCCGCGGTGGAGGTGGCGCCATGGTAGAGGCGCCCGTTGAGCACCAGACCGCCGCCGACGCCGCTGCTCAGGTGCATGTAGAAGATATGCTGGTGGCCCCGGGCCACGCCGAAGGTCGCCTCGCCGAGGGCAATCAGGTTGGCGTCGTTGTCAATCAACGTTACCGTGTCAAAGGCCTGCTCGAAACGCTCCTGGAGGGGATAGTTCTCCCAGCCTGGCATGCGCGGCGACAGCCGAACAGTGCCGTAGCGCATATCTACCGGCCCGCAAAAACCCACACCGACCCGCACAAGCCGCTCGGCGGTCACGTCGCTCTTCCGGAGCAACGTCTGGCCCAGGCTGATGGCCTGATCAACCACCCGGTCGGGCGGCTCGTTCGGCAGTTCGGCATGGACGGAGGCGAAGGTTCGATGCTGGAGATCCACCAGCGCAGCGCGCAGGCCGTAACTGCCCACGTCGAAGCCCAGCACATAGCCCTGATTGGTGAGCATGCCCCAGCGATTCTGTTCCAGGCGTTCCCGGATCAGGCTGTGTAAATCAGCCATGTTCGAACTCCTTTCCTGCTCACCGGGCCGTGAGGTGTGGATCAGTGGCAACCTGGCGACGGCTGCTCCTTAACCATAGTCTTATCCTGGAATTATACCATACTGTCTCGATCCGTCCGGGCGGGTGTTGGTTTATGTTCGGCAACGAGCAGCGTACAGGCGACAATAATGAGCGCCAGTCCGCCAAGGGCCAGGCCGGCGTGCGCTCGTCGCGGCGCCGGCGACGCTTCGGCTGCCGGCGTTGCGACGGGCGTGGCGGGGGTAGGCGCTGTCGGGGTGGGCGGCAGGTGGTAGCGTGTGCCGATCAGGCCCGCGTAGGTCGGCGCCGCCCGCGGAGCCGGCGCGCCCATCTCGCCCGGCGTGGCGATCGCCTGGGATCGGCCAGACTCAGCGTGCCCGGTCTCCACGGTCGCTACGCTGCCAGGCTGGCGCCGTTCCGGGCTGGCTGCGCCTGAAGCGGAGGGGGTGCTCCGCGTTGCGGCGGTTCGTTCTTCTGCCGTGCGCTCGCCGCCCGTCGCCGGGTTGGGCGCGCCGGGCGAGGGATACGGTTCCAGCCGCCATGCGCCAGTATGCGGGTCGCGTCCATGACTGCGGTCCGGCGGTGTGGGTCCGAAAGCATAGGCGTCAACCGCCTCGCCTGCAGGGCCGAGCAGGCGCACTGTGTCTCCGCTATTGTTGAGGATCGCGCGCTCAAGCTCCACCAGCAAATAGGCGCCGGGGGCGACCAGGTGGGTTCCCAGGGTCTGCGCCCCGCCATCGCTGGCGTCATCCAGGCGCCAGCCGGTCGTGTCCACGCTTTCCTGCCCCGGATTGAACAGTTCGATCCACTCGCGCGTAAACGCCTCTCTGGGCGCCGGCAGCACCTCATTGATCAGCAGCGTGCCCGGTCGCACGGAGCCGGCATTCCCATTGGACGCGACCGGTGCGCGTGCGGGGGAGGGCGTGCGTGTCGGTGAAGGGGTGCGCGTGGGCGAAGGGGTGCGCGTGGGCGAGGGTTCCGCGGTGGGCGAAGGGGTGCGCGTGGGCGAAGGGGTGCGCGTGGGCGAGGGTTCCGCGGTGGGCGAAGGGGTGCGCGTGGGCGAGGGTTCCGCGGTGGGCGCGGGCGTGAGCGTAGCAGTTGGGACCGGCGGCAGGTTCGGCGCGCCCGGTGATGGCGGGTACTCCACACTCCAGATGGCGGCGCCATCGCCCGCGCGCGCATAGACTGCCTCACCTTCGAGCGCGGGGTAGATGATCGGACCGTCCACTGCCATACCTGTCGAACTGCGCAAGATAAGGCTGGCGCCGCCGTTGGGGAGCGTGCCTCGCGTCAGGGTGATCACCGCATACTCGCCAGGTCCGAGGGTCAGCGAAGGCAAGCCGCGACTCACCGGCTGGCCGCTGGAGAGACGTTCGAGTTGCCAGCCGGTGAGTTGTACGGCTTCGGTTCCGGGGTTGTACAGTTCGATCCACTCGGGATCGGCGCTGGGAGCGATTTCGTTGATCAGCACAATGCCCGGCGCGATGACGGGAGTTTCCGTGGCGCTCGGTGTGGGCGTGCGTGTCGGCGAGGGGGTGCGCGTCAGCGTCGGCGTCGCAGACGGGGCCGGGGTGGCCGTCGGCTCTGCGCTCGCCGTTGCCGTGGGCAGGGCAGTCGGGCTGGCATCTACGGGCCCGTCGGTGGGAATGGCTGGTGCGTCATAGGGCGTGGCAGTGGGCGTGAGCGTGCCGTTCTCACCGGTCGGGGCAGTGGGGGGATCGGCTGGTGGTGCATTCCGGCTGCCGCGAGTCGGCGGACCCCAGACCCATACCGGCCCGCCGTCAGGCTGGCGCGCCAGACTGAGATCGACGCTGGCGCTCCCGTAGGTGTGCGCGTCAACGGTGCGCCCCTCGGGGGTGATCAACTGTATCGTATCGCCAGTGTTGTTGAGAAAGCTGGCGTTCCACTCGATCACGAAGAGACCGCCGGGGGGGATCACCGTCCCCGCAGGGATCAGGGCCTGGCCGCTGTTTCCCGGCAGATCATCATCAATGCGCCAGCCGCCCACGTCGGCGGGCAGGTTTCCCAGATTGATCAGTTCGGCCCATTCGCGACCGCTGCCGGGCGCGGGCATAAACTCATTGATCAGCACAGGCGTCGTGCCGGATCGGGCCGGCGTGTGGGCGAACAGGGCCGAGGCGACCAGGAGCGCGGCGATGATCCACGCCCGCGCAAGATGCGAGCCAGCCATGCGTACCTCCCCCGGGGAATGGTTGGAGCAGAGCGATCGTTCTGCCCTTGTACCGTTGGACCCTGCCGGAGGTGACGCTTGCAGCGCCCATGCTCATCTCAGGCTCAGACGCCCCCAGAGGGCCGTGGCGCGCATGGCCAGGCGCAGACCCAGGGCGCGATCGAGCAGCACCAGGGGCAGTTTGAGCAGCCGCGGGCGCGGGCCGGCCAGGGTCCAGGCATAGGTGGCGTAGCGGGTCGCGCTGGCGAGGCGTGCGCTCCCGGCTTCCAGATTAGCCATGGCGGCGTAGATATCGGCGAGCACAGCGGGCCGGGAAACGCGCAGCGCAGGCGGCACGTTGGCGAAGTACTCTTCGGCGATCGCCAGCCACTCGTCGTAGAAGCCGCGTCCCTGAGCCACGGTCTTCGACTCAGGATGGAGACGATAGGTGGCCGTCAGATGACTGGTCCGGCGAAAGGGGGCGTAGCGGATGGCGCGGGCCCAGTAGTCGCTGTCCATACTGAAACGCCGTTCGAGGCGCAACGGTCCCACGCGCGCCACCAGGTCGCGCCGAAGAAAGACGGTGGGTTGCACGGGGATCTCGAGCCGCAGCACGGCTTCGGGCGAGAAGGGCCGCCCGGCAAGGCGCGCGAGGGGCCGCCCGGCGGCGTCGGTGTAGCAGGCGTCGCCGTAGACCGCTCCGGCCCGCGGATCGGCGAGCAGGGCGGCTACCTGCGCGGCGATGGCGCCGGGGAAGTAGGTGTCGTCGGCGTTGATCCAGGCCAGCACTTCTCCCCGCGACCTGGCCCAGCCTTTATTAATCGCGTCGGACTGGCCATGGTCCGGCTCGCTGAGCCAGTGGAGCCGGGAGTCGCCGGCGAAGGCGCGCAGGATAGCCAGGGTCTCGTCCTGGCTCCCGCCGTCAATGACCCAGTACTCGAGGTTGGGGTAATCCTGTTCAAGGACGCTGCGCAGAGTGGCTTCAAGGAAGCGTCCCTGGTTGAGCGAAGGGGTGACGATGCTCACCAGCGGTCGCGCCGGATCGCGCATCCGGGGCGGCGGAAGCGGCTGCAGAGGGGCGTAGGCCGCCCAGGCGGGCGCCGTGAGGGCCAGGGGGAGAAGTTCCATCTTGATGCCGTTTCGGATTTTGGATTTTGGATTTTGGATTGCAGTATATGGCGTCCTGATAAGACATTTGACATTGTGGATCGGCTATGGCGCATCAGGTGAGCCGGGGTGTGGGGAAACCCGGTTTCTCCCTACCGTTTCAACGGGCCAGGTTCGCCTCAAGCATTGCCAATCTCCCGATACAGCGCCAGATGGCGCTCAACCATCAATTCTAAGCCATATTCGCGCTCGGCCACGGCGCGGCAAGGCTCGCGGAGATCGGCGCCAGCGGCAATGGCGTTTAGAGCCTCGGCGACAACCGCGGCCAGACCGGCGGCATCGGGCCTGGCGGCCAGCCAGCCCGTCTGGCCCGGTCGCACCAGGTCGGGCAGGCCGCCCACGGGCAGGGCGGCCACAGGCGTGCCGCAGGCCAGAGCTTCCTGAACGGTCAGGGGAGCGTTGTCCTGAGGCGCGGCGTGGATGAGCAGGTCAGCGGCGCTGTAGATGGTTGCCTGGCGATCTGCGGCGGCCACGAAGCCCAGGGAGACGACGCGCACCCCCGGCGCGCGCAGGGGCGGGCGGCCGGCGCCCATGGCCAGAAGGGTCAGACCGGGGGGCAGGGTGGGGCCCAGGGCGGGCAGCAGCCCGGCGCCCTTGCGGGGATCGCTCAGGTCAGGCATTGCCAGCAAAGCCACGGGGCCGTTGATGGGCAGACCCAGGGCGCGCCGGGCCGCGGCACGGGGCAGGGGCCGCCACTGGTCCAGCGGCAGGCCATTCGGGATATGCTCGACCCGGCGCCCCGCCCAGAGGCCCTGCCGGGCCGTGGCGGCCATCCAGCGCGAGGGGGTTACCGCGGCCAGGCGTGGCGTGGCGGCCACCAGCGCCCGACGTTCCTCCCAGGCCGGTCCTACCAGGTGGAGCGGCAGGGCGGGATAGACGCGGGGGGTAGGGCAGGCGGCGTTGCACCCGCTCATGAAACGCTCACAGGCATAGCTGTATACGCAGCGGCCCGTCAACGGCCACATGTCGTGGAGCGTCCAGACCACCGGGGCGTGCCGGGCGGCCACGGCCAGGAAGCGCGGCGACCATCCCGCTCCAATGCCGCCGTGGAGATTGTGCAGATGCACCACATCGGGTCGCAGGCGCCGCAGGGCCCGTTCCAGGGCCTCCTCAGCAGCGGGGCGCGCCAGGCGGTCGAGGAGAGCCTGCGCTGCCAGCGGCGCAACCCGACGCGCCGCCCGCCGCAAGGAGAACAACGGCGCGCCGAGGCGCTCCGTGTGCCACGGGTGGGGTTGGCGGTCGGGAAAGACCACCAGCCGCGTCACCCGCGCCCCGGCGGCCGCCAGGCCCATAGCCAGCCGGCTCGCCGCCACCGCCGCCCCGCCGCGCGTTTCCCAGTCTGAGAGCATAACGATGTGCATTGGTGTTCCAGGGCGCTGACTGTATTGATCCGCTGAGGACGCTGAGTGGTCTGTAAAGTAAGGCGCCTTGCATTTCCGCCCGCCTCCCGGTCTCCCCCCGCAGGTGGAGGAGCCGGACGCCCTCCCCCAGCGGGGGAGGGTTGGGGAGGGGGTGGGTTTAGCGAAAAACTTAGTTCACACACTACTGAGTGGTCTGTAAAGCAGGTTGCCTTGCATTTCCGCCCGCCTTCTGGCCCCCCTCCTGTTCGCCCCCTCCCTCTCCACCGCAGGTGGAGAGGGGGGGCAGGGGGAGGGTGAGGATCATACCCTTTTCCAACCCAGCCGCTCGCGGGCCAGGCGCCGCAGACGTCGCAGGCGCCAGGCGAGTTTGGCCCGCAGGTCCGGGTCGAACAACAGGCGCTGGGTGCGGGCATCCGAGCGTTCATCGGGCGCCAGCGCAGGCGGGTGGCGCAGGGGGAACGCCAGTTCGCCGGCCGGCAGATTGGCGGTGGGGCTATCGGGATTGGAGGTGTGGGTCGAGTCCGGGCCAAAGCCGATATTCTCGACCAGATTGACTGCCGGGAGCGCTGTCAGGCCACGGTGGCGCCAGCAACTGTACGTCCAGCGGTAGGCCCACGAATCGACCTGTCGGGCATAGACGGCGTCAAAGATGCCCCGCCAGCGGCGCGCAGCGCGCCGGTTGCGGAAGAGGTCCAGGAGCCAGCCGGTCTCGCGCAGGTGCGGCCAGTCGGCCATGGCCCCATCGTAGAGACGCCAGGCGCGCCGCCAGGTGGCCCAGCCAGAGCAATGGGGGAAGCGGGAGAAGGCGTAGCTGGCGTCAATGCTCATAGGGGTGAAGCGGTTGCCGGAGATGGCCATCACCCGCGGTTCGCCGGCGTAGTGTTCTAGCAATTCGGCGCAGAAGCGAAAGAAACTGTCGCCGGGCACGCAATCGTCCTCCAGAATGACAGCCCGATCCACGCTGGCGAAGACGGCGTCGAGGGCCGTCTCGAAACGCGCGGGCAGGCCCAGGTTCTGCGCTGCGTAATCGCGGGTCACTTCGCAGGGCCAGTCAATGTGTTCTACGACGGCGCGGGCGGCGGCGCAGGCGGCGGCCTCTCCGGGGCGGTCAGGGCGCGGGCCATCGGCGATCAGGAAGAGACGCCGAGGGCGGGCGCGGGCAATAGCAGCGAAGACGCGCGCCGTCAGAGCCGGCCGGCGGAAGAGGATCAGGACCACGGGAACATCGAGCGCTGTAGCGGGGGGCATGGCGGGAGCTGCGTTATGCGTTCGGCAAGTTCTTCGATGGGAGAGGCGCGGAAAACCTGGTTTCCCCGTGCCTCGTATAAGGCCTCGCGGGATGCCTATTCCGCGTCAAACACCTCGTCCACGCTCACCGCAAAACCTTCGAGCAGCCTGGATGCGGCCCGGTCTCCGCGACGAAAAATGCCATGCTCCGTGTATGCCTCACCCTCGAGTACGAGTACCGTGATGGTCTGGTCAAGCGGGTTGACAATCCAGTACTCAGGGATGCCAGCGCAGGCATAGTCCGCTCGCTTGACCCTGGTGTCACGCTCCGGGTCGTCCTCGCTAACGATTTCGACGACCAGATCAGCGCCAAGCCAGAAGCGATGCTGGCGCCGCGGGTCGCGCGCATCGCGAACCAGCAGAATATCAGGCTCGTAATACATCCCTTCGCGCACGCGCATCCGCAAAGGCGCAAACCGAACCTTGCCGCCGAGTTGCTCAATGAAGGTTTTGAGGGCGAGAAACAGCCATTCAATAATGGCCTGATGCTTATCGGTCGGCATTGGCAGGATATCGATGTAGCCGTCGGCGTACTCCAGCAGACGATTGGTCTGGTTGCTCAGCAACAGGTACTGTTCTTCGGTCCAATGTCCCTGGAGGGGATCGAGGCTCAGCACAAATTCATCGCCCTCTTCCCAGCGCATCCGAAGTCTGGCCTGACGCGCATCAACTGCCATGGCCCCTGACCTTCCCTATGTGACTGCTTTTTTTCTGCAGTATAGTCCGAGCACCGGTGGTTTCGCAATGCCGGCGCCGTTGCGCCTGCACATTTCAGGAATAACTTGCCCCTTCGCTCACCTGGAGGATCAGATGTTCCTCCTATCAGGCGATATGGCGTGTTACCCCGACACGAGGGCGGGGTTCGCAGAGGAGGGCGCGATGATCCGGCGCCGGGCCACATCTGGAAGAATCCGAACCCTGGGCCCAATAACGACACGTTGCACAACGGGCGCGTGTTCACCCTTACTTTCAACCGGGATGGGGAGAGCTTGCCCTCTCTGTGACCCTCCCTGCTGCAGCTTCAGGTGGGAGGTTGGTCACAGCGTCGCCCCGGACGTAGAACGTTGCTGCGCTAAAGATGGACGCGCCGGGCGTGGCCCCGGCATAAACGGTGGCGCTCCAGCCGTTGAACAGCGAGCCGAGGCGCGTCGTATAGTAAGCGCGATCGCTGTTATCGAGGATCAACGTACCGCCCGGGCGCACGCGCGGCGCGGCATGGGCAAGACACGACGGGCGCGCGCGTCCGTCAACCAGCACCAGGTCAAAGCTGCCCTCGGGAAACGCGTCAATCTGAGCCGCGTAGCGGGCGAAGCTCCACCCGGCGAAGGCGGGATCGCATGAGCGGTACGCTGCCGGGTCGGCGCAATCGGCGGAGTCGGCGGGGGCCGGTTCAGGCGGAACCAGCCGGTAGTCGAGCGGCGCGTCAGGCGGGATCGCCGCGCGCACCTGCTCATACCAGGCCGGGTCGTGCTCGATGGATACCACCGTGGCCCCCCGTCGCAGCCAGTAGAGCGTCGAGCCGCCGCTGCCATACTCGAATACTTGCCGCCCTCGAAGCTCCAGTCGCGCGAGGGCGTCGAGCGCGTCGAAGTTCAGCCAGGGCAGCCCGGCGCGCAGCAAGTAGCCGGGGCGTAACGAGATGAGCCAGCGGCCCAGGTATCGCCGCTGCCCCGGAAGGGCCAGCAGCCGGAAGGCGAAACGCAGGCGCGCCAGGCTGTCGCGTAATCCCAATTTCTGTTGAACAAAGTACATGCGTAGTACCGCCCGGTCTCTCTACAGGAATCCAGAATCTACAAGCCGAAATAGTATAACGTACCCATCACAAAAATCTCGCCAAAGCAGCGCGCGGGCCATAGTCACCCTGGTGGGGCGCAGGGCCGGGAACCGAAAGCACGAGCCGTGGACGGCCAGCCAGCAGGAGATCAGCGAGGCAATGGCCGCGCCTGGCCCGCCCAGGGGCGGGATGAGCCACCAGTTCAGCCCCAGGTTGGCCACGCAGCCCAGGGCCACGGCAGCCAGGTGCAGCCCGGTGGAGTTGTCAGCGGTGAGGAAGCTGCTGCGCGCCACTCCCGACGACCCGAACAAGCCGGCCCAGGTAAGCGCAACCAGCGACGGCGCTGCGTCAGCGTAGGCGGCGGCGAGTAGTAAGACGGTCAGCGGCCCGGCCAGCAGGGTCATCAGCAGGGCGAAGGCGATCAGCGGCGCGCCGGCCAGGATCAGGCCCGCCCGCAGCACCGCAGCCAGGTAGGCCAGCGCGTGGGCCAGGGCTGGGTCGCGGGCCGCCAGTCGCGCACGGAACCACAGGTCAATCATGGTAGAAGCCTGCAACACCCCGGTCACTCCGATAATCGCCGTCAGCGCCACCACGGCGGGATCATCGGGCCGCACACCGGCGGCCAGGGCGACGATCGCCAGGCTGGCCCCCAGGCCGCCCGCCAGGCGCAGCAGCGCGGTGCTGCCGAGCAGCCGTCCCGCGCCCGCCGGGTCGCGCACCGGTTCGCGCGCCAGGATGCCATCCCGCCCTGGGGTGGTCAGCGAGATGACGATGATGCTCAGGGCGATGGCGAAGTTATAGACCCCGAAGTCCGCCGGGCCGTAGTAGCGCGCCAGCCAGATCCCGACAAAGGTCCCCCCCGCAAGGCGAACCAGCCGTTCGGCGCGCATCCAGCCGGCGCTGCTCCCCGCTCGTCGCAGGCCGGCGTGCTGCCATGCGGAGCGGAGACGGGCGAGAGTTGTGGCGAGGAGGGTCATGGGGGTGAAGCTAGTTCAGGGGCGCGTTTCATGATTACATTTTTGAAATAAAGGGCAAAGCCCTCCGGGGCTTTTTCTTTCTCGACCGTTTATGTGGAGCGGTGGGGAAACCTGGTTTCCCTTTTTCTCTACCGAGCGAGGCTGGCAAGTCCTTTCTTGATCTGTAATTGATGATCTCTTGGTTAATAATGCGCATTTAAAAATGATCCTTACATGGCCGTTCAATAAATGACGTTTCATCCTCTGCGAAGGCCCCATGATTCCAGATGATATAAATGGGTTGTGCAGCGACCTTGCCACTCACGCGGCCGGATCCAGGAACGAGAAGACAGGGGGGCCTATGCAAGCACAGTGGTACGTCCTGCGCAGCAAGTCGCATAAAGAAGAAGCCCTTTACCATCACGCCACGTCCCAGGGCTGTACGATCTTCTACCCGCGCATTCCGGTACAGCGCGTCAACCCGCGAGCGAAGCCGATGGCGGCCTACTTTCCCGGCTACATGTTCGTGCGCACCAACCTGGCAGAGATGGGCGTCTCGACCTTCGAGTATATGCCCTATGCCCTTGGCCTGGTGGCCTTCGATGGCGAGCCTGCGGCCGTGGACGATGCAATCATCGCCGCGATCAAGGAGCGTGTCAAGGCGCTTGTGGCCGTCGGGGGCGAGACTTTCCTGGGCCTGAACCCCGGTGACCCGGTGGTGATCACCTCTGGTCCCCTCAAGGGTGTAGAGGCGATTTTCGACGCCCGCCTTAACGGCGGCGACCGTGTGCGTGTCCTGCTCGCCCTCCTTAGCAACCGCGCCGTCCCTGCGGAGCTCAGCGCGGCGCAGATCCGCAGGCGCGAGGTGTGAGGGGGCTGTAGCGCGATTTCGGATTGTGGATTTTGGATTTGCGATTGCCGGATATACCGTCGCGATTTCGGATTGTGGATTTTGAATTTGCGATTGCCGGATATGGCGTCTGAATGAGATCCGAGGATGATGCGCCGCACTCTATTCAACAGAAATTGGCATTAGTGAAGTTTCCCGCTGCGCTCGGCGCCCCCTCCCTCTCCGCCTGAGGTGGAGAGGGAGGGGGCAGGGGGGGAGGGTGAGGAGTGGCGCGCTACTGTGAGAGGACATAAATGCTTCACTACACTCAGTGTGTTAAAAACCAGGCAGTCCTGTTTACAGAGTTGAAGCCTGAAATAATGACCAGGTCTTCTGATCAGGTTCTGTAAAAACAAAACTGTTCGAAAACTTTCTCGCAAGCCAGGGCGCAGGAAAACCTGATTTCCCTGCTCTTCTCACTGACCATTCGGCGGAAGCGTTCCTGAAGGGCACGGCCCTCTCAGGGTCTTCCGATGGGATCGTTCGCTTATCGAGGGCGCCGCTTGAGGCGACGAATGTCGCAGTGGCGGAGCGTGCCTAGTGACGGGCGAGGCGAGGCGACGAATGTCGCAACGGCGGAGCGTGCCCGGTAAGCTAACGGGAGTAGCATGGCCCAGTACATTCAGATCGCAAAGCGCTGGTGGTGGCTCGTCGTGATTATGGGCGCGCTCGGCGCCGCCACCGGCTATGTAATCGCCCAGCGCCAGCCGCGCGTGTACGAGGCGCGGACGACGCTGCTCGTCGCAGCGGGAGCGCCAAGCCCCGAGGTCGCCGAGCGTCTCATCCCCGATAGTCGCAGCTCACTGGTAAAGACCTACCGCGAGTTGCTGCTCAAGCGCCCCGTGCTCGAGCAGGTGATCGCCGAGCTTGGGCTGGAAACCATTCCCGAGGAACTGGCCGAGCGGATGGCGATCAAAGACGTGCGCGACACGCAGATCATCGTTTTAAGCGCGCGCGACAGCGACCCCCAGCGGGCCGCGGCAATCGCCAACGCGACAGTGGCGGCTTTCAATCGGCAGGCCGGAACGCTGCTGGCTAACCCCTACGCGACCGGACGCGGCGGGCTGAACGTCGTCGAGCCGGCCTCCCCGCCGATTAGAGCGATCAGCTCAGGGCCGCTGCGCATGATCGCTATCGTGACCCTGGTCGCTCTGCTGCTCGCTGGCGCGCTTGTTTTTGCGATTGAGTTCTTCGATACGCGGGTGCGCTCCGAAATTGACATCGCCCAGCTCACGGGGCTGCCGACCATCATCGCGATGGGCTTCCTGGAGGGTCGCAAACCGCACCAGCGCCTGGTGACCCGCACCCGGCCCGCCTCGCACAGCGCCGAAGTCTACCGTATGCTGCGCCTGGTCCTGGAGAGCGACCCCGCCGCGCGCCCGATCCGCACCCTGATCGTCACCAGCCCTGACGCGGGTGAGGGTAAGAGCCTGACGGCGGCGAACCTGGCGATTGCCCTGGCGCAGACCGGGCTGCGGGTGATCCTGGTTGATGCCAATCTGCGCCGTCCTATGATCCACCAGTTGTTCGAGCAGCAGAATGACCGTGGGTTGACCACGGTGATGCGCCCCGACGGCGTCGGCGATCCCTACTTGCAGACGGTGGAGAGTGGCGTGGAGAACCTGCGGCTGCTGCTGAGCGGGCCGAAGCCCCAGCTCGGGCTGCTCAGCGCCGCGCGACTGTTGACCCCCGGCCGGTTGCTGACGCTGACCAGGGCCCTCCAACCGCACGCCGACGTCCTGGTGTTCGACAGCCCGCCCGTACTCGAGGTGATTGAGACGGCCCTGCTGGCCCGCTCGTGTGACGGTTCGCTGCTCGTGGTTGAGGCCGGCCGCACCCAGGCCGACAAGCTGCTGCGGGCGCGCCAGGCCCTGGCCCGCACGAAGGTTGACCTCCTTGGCGTCGTCCTCAACCAGGCCGAGCGCCCGGCGGTGGGGATGCTTGGCGCCCCCGAGCCCCAGCAGACGTTGCTGCGGGCCCCCGCGGCGCCCGGATACGGTCCGGCGCTGCCATATTCGCCGCTTGATGGGGCGAAGCCGCTCCCTGTTCTGGGAGAGGCCGGGCCACCAGCGAGGCTCGGCCCGCCAGGGGCGCCCGAACGCTGGCGTTAGTGCGATTGTCGATTGCAGATTTTGGATTGTGGATTGAGCCTGGCGCATCCGGGCGAGGTCTGCATCGTGCCGAAGCTCGAACGTTGATCGAGCGATCCCCAGTTCGTCGTGTCTGATGCGTGTGAGTTGATGTGGAGCGCCAGATGCGCCGCCTTGTTCGACCCGTTCTGGTGATTGTCGCCGTCGCCCTGATCGCCCTGGCGGCCTATCTCCTTGGCGGCCAGGCCGCGATCGGGACGCCGCCCGTCACCGTGGGGCCGGCGCCCACGGCGACCGCCGTGCCCGTTTCTTCGCGCCCCCCCTCAGTCGCGCAGGCCGCCGCGCCAAACCAACTGGTGGTTGAGGGGCTGGTGGCCCCGGTGCAGAGTGTGCAGTTGAGTGCGCCCCTCGCGGGCATTCCGGTCGTGGAGGTGCTGGTGCGCGAGGGCGACACGGTGAATGTTGGCGACCCCCTGCTGCGCCTGGACTCCCGCGACCTCGATCTGGAGGTGGCAGAGGCGCGAGCCGCCCTGAGCCGTGTCCAGGCCGAGTACGACCGTCTGGCCGCCGGCTCCAGCCCGGCCCAGATCGCCGAGGCCGAGGCCCAGGTGGCCGAGGCGCGCGCCCGTCAGGCCCAGATCGCCGGTCAGGTGACCCCCGCCGACATCGAGGCCGCCCGCGCCGCCGTCGAGCAGGCCAGGGCGCGGCTGCGACAGTTGGAGGCCGGCCCCCGTGACGCCGAGGTACGCAAGGCGCGGGCCGAGGTTGAGCGGGCGCGAGCGAACCTGGAGCAGCAACGGGCCACGCTCTCGGCGCGCAAGGAGGAAGCGCGTCGCCTGATGGAAGAGCGCGCCAACGACCTGCGAAATGCTCAGGTAACCTACAGCGCGGCGTATGCCGAGCGCCAACGCAACAGCGGCGACGATGCGCAGGGTCAGGCAGCCGCCGAGGCCCTGGCGCGGGCCGAGCTGGTCATGGCCAATGCCGAGTCGGCCCTTGAGCGGGCCAAAGTCGAGTATGAAGCCCGGCGCCAGGACGAAATCGCCGGCCTGGCCGCCGCCGAGGCGTCCGTGGCCGCGGCTCAGGCCAACCTCGACCTGCTCCTGGCAGGACCCCAGTCGGCCGAACTGGCCAGCGCCCGCGCGGCCCTCGTCGAGGCTGAAGCGCGCCTGGCGCGCCTGACTGGCGGCGAGCGAGCGGGTGCGCTCGCCGCGGCGGGCGCCGGGGTGGCGCAGGCCCAGGCCCGTCTGCAGGATTTGCTGACCGCGCCCAGCACTCTGGCCCTGGCCCGGGCGGCGGTGGTGGAGAGCCAGGTTCGGCTGCAACAGGCCGAATTGCGCCTGGCCCAGGCCACCCTTAGCGCGCCCATCGCCGGCACGGTCGTGGCGGTAAAGGTGGTGCCCGGTGAAACGCCCGGCGGCCGTGACCCCGTGATTGTGCTGGCCGACCTTTCCGCCTGGCGCGTGGAGGTCCGCGCTCTTACCGACCTCGAAATTGTGCGCGTGCGTGAGGGTGACCAGGTTTCGATCACCTCCTTTGCCCTCCCCGACCTCGCGTTGACGGGCCGTGTCGAGCGCATCCAGTTCCTCAGCCGCAGCGAGCAGGGCCAGACCCACTACACCGCAGTGATCGCTCCTGACACCTGGGACGATCGCCTGCGCTGGGGAATGACCGTGCAGGTCACCTTCGGGGCCTGAGCAAGCGGTGCACCGTCCCTTCCAGCAGGGGCAGGCATAGGGGCCGCCAGGTTCCCCGTCCCCTCCTGGCAGGGATTTGAACGACCCCGGGTTCCCCATACCTCCTCCAACCGCTCCTGTACGGGGAGGTTCGGAGGGGCGTAGCCCCTCCGAGATCTTCAACTCCGAATCAGAGAAAGAGAGCAAGACTAATGATTGATTATCGCCAACAGTTGCTCACAAAGATCGCCGATCGGGAGGCGCGGATCGCCGTGATTGGCATGGGCTACGTCGGCCTGCCGCTGGCCGTGGTTTTCGCCGAGGCCGGCTTCCGGGTGGTAGGCGTTGACGTTGACCGGCGCAAGGTTGAGGCGCTCAACGCCGGCCATTCGTATATCGAGGACATTCCCAGCGAGCGGCTGCGCCCGCTGGCTTCCGAAGGGCTGCTGGTCGCCACTACCGACTTCGCCGCGCTGCGCGAGTGCGACGCGGTGAGCATCTGCGTGCCCACGCCCCTGAACAAGACCGGCGACCCCGACATCTCCTACATCGCCGATGCCGCCGAGTCGATCGCCACCCGCCTGCGCCCCGGCATACTCATCGTGCTCGAAAGCACCACCTACCCGGGCACCACCACCGAGGTGCTGCTGCCGCGCCTCAGCCAGAACGATCCGGGGCTCAAGGTCGGCGAGAGCTTCTTCCTCTGCTTCTCGCCCGAGCGGGTTGACCCGGGGCGCAAGGACTGGACCACGGCCAACACCCCCAAGGTGATGGGCGGCGTAACCCCGGCCTGCCTGGAAGTCGGGCAGGCGCTCTACGGCGCGGCGATCGCCGCCATCGTCCCGGTTTCGTCGCCCGAGGCGGCCGAGATGGTCAAGCTACTGGAAAACACCTTCCGCGCGGTCAACATCGGCCTGGTCAACGAAGTGCTGCTGATGTGCGACAAGCTAGGCCTGGACGCCTGGGAAGTCATCGAGGCCGCGGCGACCAAGCCCTTCGGCTTCATGAAGTTCACGCCGGGGCCGGGACTGGGCGGGCACTGCATCCCGATCGACCCGCTTTACCTCTCATGGAAGCTGCGCACCCTCAACTACACCGCGCGCTTCATCGAACTGGCCAGCGAGATCAACACCGCCATGCCGCGCTACTGGGTGCAGAAGGTGCAGGACGCCCTGAACGACGCCGGGAAGGCGGTGAAGGGCAGCCGGGTGCTGGTGCTGGGGGTGGCCTACAAGAAAGACGTCAGCGACATCCGCGAGTCCCCGGCGCTGGACATCATCCACCTCCTGGCCGAAAAGGGCGCGCAGGTGAGCTACCACGACCCCTATGTGCCGAGCTTCAGCTACGACGGCGTGTCGCTGAGCGCGGTGAAGGACCTGGAGACCGCGCTGCAGTACGCCGACTGCGTGGTCGTGGCCACCGACCACTCGTCCTACGACTGGGCCGTGGTGCGAGAAACGGCGCGTCTGGTGGTGGATACGCGGCGCGCGCTCGGCCCCGTCCTGGCGAAGCGCGAGGTGGCGTAGACCTTCGCGCCTCCCCCAAACGACCGCGCGGCGAAACATGCCCGACGACCCGGCCAGGCAAGGAGAAAAACGTGGAAGCTATTAATCACCCGATCGGGCCGACTTTCCTTATTACGGGCGGCGCCGGCTTCATCGGCTCGCACCTGGCGGACGCGCTGATCGGCCGGGGTTACAGGGTGCTGGTTATTGACAACCTTTCGACCGGAAGCATTGATAACATCGCCCACCTGCTGAACAACCCGCTGTTTCATTTCGCCCGGGCCAGCATCACCGACGAGACCGTACTGGACCGGCTGGCCTCGCAGGCTCAGGTCGTGGTGCACCTGGCGGCGGCCGTAGGGGTGCAACTGATCGTCGATCACCCTGTACATACGATCGAAACAAACATCATGGGCACCGAGGTAGTGCTCAAGGCCGCGCTGCGCTACCGCTGCCGGACGCTGATCGCCAGCACCTCGGAGGTCTACGGCAAGGGCCTCAAGATCCCCTTCAGCGAAGACGACGACGTGCTGCTGGGGCCGACGGGGCGCAGCCGCTGGGCCTACGCGGCGAGCAAGATGGTGGATGAGTTTCTGGCCCTGGCCTACCAGCGCGAATTCGGCCTGGAGGTGGTGCCCTTCCGGCTGTTCAACACCGTGGGCCCGCGGCAGACCGGGCAGTACGGCATGGTCGTCCCGCGGTTCGTGCGCCAGGCGCTGCGGGGCGAGCCGATCACCGTGTTCGGCGACGGCACGCAGCGCCGCTGCTTCTGCGACGTGCGTGACGCAGTGGAGGCGATCATCGGGCTGGCGTTGCACCCCGAGGCGCCGGGGCGCCTCTACAATATCGGCAATCCCGAAGAGGTGAGCATCCGGGAGCTTGCCGAGCGCGTGCGGCGCCTGACCGGCAGCGCCTCGCCGATCGTCAGCGTGCCCTACAGCGAGGCCTACGGCCCCGGCTTCGAGGATATGCAGCGCCGCGTGCCCGACACCCGCCGCGTCCAGGCCCTGCTCGGCTGGCGGGCCACCCGTTCGCTCGATGAGATTCTGGTCTCGGTGGTGGAGTATGAGCGCAGCCGCGCCTGGTCAGCGGCCGATGCACCTCGTGTATGGGCGGTATAGCAATCTCTGAGCTCTTTCTAGAGATAAAACACGGTGATCTATGTGAAAGGAAAGGAGTGTAAAGAACATGGCTACTAGCAGCGATAATGTTAAACATCCACGCGCCGAACTGCGTAGCGAGGTGCAAAACAGAGATAAGGTGCGCACGGCTATACGGCGCGTAATCAATGTCAGAGGACCTATTTACCAGTCTGCTTCCCGGTTACTAAACCGGTATTGTGTTATCAAGTCAGAGGGGTTTGGCGTGTATCGAACATTGTACCGTCAACCTCTGCCTGGAGAGACTCAGCGCCATGTGAATTTTAAGAACTATCCCTACCCAATTTACTTTCGGCCAGGAACAACGGACGTGGGCGAGCTAGTTGATAATCTGATAAGACATCAGTATGGCCGAATCGACAGGTTTATTGAACCAGAACTTATCATTGATGCAGGTGGCTACATCGGAGATGTGTCTATTTATTTCTTGAATCGATTTAAAAACTGCACTGTCAAAGCCCTTGAACCTAATCCGGCAAATTTCGCGATTGCGAAACAAAATCTGCAGCCATATTCCGATCGTGTCAAGTTGCTCCAAAAGGGCCTCTGGAATAAAGAGATGACACTGTATTTATCGGGTTCGTTTTCCGGGGCATCAGTGATAAATGCTGATACACAGGGGGTAGAGATTGAGTGCACAACGATCAGTAATCTATTACAAAGCTCTGGAGCCGTCGCTCTGGACATCCTAAAAATAGATATTGAGGGTGCAGAGTTGGAAGTGTTGTTAAACGGTTCGGAATGGCTGCCACGAACCAGACTGATCATCGCAGAATTTCACGGCGAATACATACGAAAGTCATGCATTGACCAGTTGAAGATGCACGGTTTTCGAGGATATCAATATCGAAGTGTGAACTACTTTTGGAATGAACGGTTTCGGCAACAATAAGCAATTCAAATAATCAACCGTCTCAAGGAGTGTTAGTCATGATGCGCAAATTCTCGCTCGGCATTATTCAGCCTCGCGCAACCCAATTTGATGGGCCGCTGTTTCGCCGTATCGCCGCACTGCCCGATCTGGATTTAACTGTCTACTTTAATAAGTCAACAACTCCCGATATCTTTCATGATCCTGAATTAGGTCATACTCGTCAATGGGATAATGACACCTTGTCCGGATACCGCAAAATTGTCTCGCGCGGTGATGTGATCAGTCAGGTCAAGTTGCTTCGGATAATGCTTGCAGCCAACCATGATCTGATTGTAGTTTCGGGTTATCGAGAATGGTTGTATATTGCTATCGCATTAGCGGGAAAACTGCGCTCTATCCCGGTTGGCATTCGCACAGATAATGTGCTTCTCTATCAAAAGGAGAATTCGTGGAAGTGGCGCTTGAAAGAGGCGACGCTTCCGTGGTTTTTCAAGCTCTATGTTACGGGCCATCCTACAGGCACCCTGGCCAGGCAATACCTCAGACATTACAGGTTCAAGGACGAGGCGTTGTTTTTGTTTCCATACAATGTTGATAATGATTACCTGAAAAGCATTTCCAGCAAGATTTTTGCCGAGAGGGATAAGTCTCGGGCTAATCTGGGGATATCCCCAAAGGATTTCGTGGTTTTGGGTATTCTCAAGTTTGTGCCTCGCGAAGATCCTATGACGCTACTTCGCGCGTATGCGCGGCTGGTCAAGAAATGTCCTGACGCCCACCTGATCCTTGTAGGGGATGGTGAGCTTCGTGGCTCCATTGAACAGTTGATAGCGCAGGAGCAGCTTGATAAGGTCCATCTCGCCGGATTTGTCTCCTATTCGCAGTTGCCGCGATACCTTGCGATATCTGATGTCTTCGTACACCCGGCCACGCGGGAGTCGTGGGGCGTAACGGTGAATGAGGCCATGGCTTGCGGGGTTCCAGTGATCACAAGTGACAAGGTTGGCTCAAGCGCGGATCTTATCACGGTTGGTGAGACCGGATTTGTCTTTCGGGCGGGTGATCACCTGGCTCTGGAGGATCTTCTGATGAAGTTAAGGAATGACGAAAAACTGCGGGCTAAGCTGTCCAGGAATGGGTCTATCAGAATCAATGAGTGGTCATACGAGATGACCTGTAGAAACTTATTGATGGCGTTGCAGTATGTACAAGCAGTCCGAGGAACCCATTCACCGCAAACAGACATACACTGCTCTGGAGAAAAAAAGCCGTGAAGATCATCGGAGAACGGTCCCATGCGTTCAATCCAGGACATAAGCTTCAACCCCGCTCTTCGGCATGGCAGGCCTGCGGCACACATCGATGGCTTCTTTTACACTGGGATATAACGTCTTGAGACTTGCGGTCAGCAGCCAATGCCCGTCAATCTGCCATATGAACACAGCGCACGGGGATCGTTGAAAACTGTAAAAGCCATGTTTAACATAGACACGCTCCTGAGATTCGTGGGCCGCCAAGAGTGGCTCCGTGTCGGATTAAGATATTATACAATCAACCGATTTGTCAATCCAAAGAGGAGTGGCTCGCGTCATTTTGAGGTGAACTTCTATGGTTTGAAGTATAAGGGCGATCTGGGTCAATATATAGACTGGTGGGTCTATTACTTTGGAGCATACGAAAAGGCGGAACTGCTGCTGATGCGGGACATTGTTGCCCGCAGGAGGAATGCGGTTTGTGTCGATGTTGGTGCAAATGTCGGGCAGCACTCGTTGTTTCTATCGCGGTATTGTGCTGAAGTTCATGCCTTTGAGCCGTTGCAATATTTTGTTGCAGCCCTGCAATGCCAGATAATTCCTGCCGCTAATAAAAAATTCCGATGAACGTTTATGTTCGTAGAGGAACGACTGCGAATATGGCGCCCATTTTAAGAGGCGGCGCTTTAGAATGATATTGCGGATGCGAAGATACTATCATTACATTCTGTCGTCATCATCTTTTGGGAGCGCGCTCGCCCTTACGATGGGCGCCAATGTCTTCCTGGCCAGCCTGAGCCTAATCTCTGGAACCCTCGCGGCCCGGCTATTAGGTCCAATTGGACGAGGAGAGCTGGCTGCAATCCAGACCATTCCGATGTTACTCGCGATGTTGTCTACATTAGGTGTGCCAGATGCTTTGGTCTACTACTCCGCAAGGGAACCTGATAAAGCTCTCAGGTGGCTGTCCTCTGCTGTGTGCATTGCTTCCCTTGGTTGTTTGCCTTTTGTGATAATCGGTTACTTTTTGCTGCCCCTGGCATTAGAAGCCCAGCGTTCAGTTATTATCCAGGCCGCGCAAGTTTATCTTCTTTGGCTGCCGATCAGTGCCGTCTTTGGTTTTACAATTCATCCGCTCCGTGGTAGAAACGAACTTCTTGTCTGGAATGTACTGCGAATCGTTCCGCCACTCACATGGATTGGTGTCTTAGTCTTTCATACAGCAAGCTCACAGAGAGATCCTGTCGGTTTGTCTCAAGATTTCTTGATTTGGTACTCGATTACCGGTGTTCTGACCGCTGGTTTCGTCGCCATTCGAATGAGGGGAGGTTGGCGCCCTTCAACAGAAAGGATGAGGTCACTGCTGCGTTTCGGACTGCCCAACATGTTGGGAACCCTGCCAGCGGTTATAAATTTGCGACTCGATCAGATTTTAATTGCGGGCTTTCTTGGCCCGAAACTTCTTGGTCTATATGTTGCGAGCTTAGCGTGGAGCAACGCAGTAGTTCCGCTTGTGAATGCTATTGCAGCAGTTCTACTCCCCAGAGCGGCTGGTGCATCATCAGAAAAAAGGGGGGCGGTGATCGCTCAGGGTACGTGGCTGGGCCTTGCACTTTCAGTCGTGCTTGCCGGAATTGCGGCAGTTCTTTCACCAGTGATTATTCCGTTATTGTTCGGAGACGCTTTCAAACCGGCCATACCAACTGCCATTATCTTGTGTTTGGCCAGCGGTGTGTCCGCGTTCAATCAAGTTCTTACGGCTGCAATACAGAGCCTCGAACGGCCTCAGTACCTTTTTATAGCAGAGGGTGTAGGTGTTATCGTTACACTTTTATTACTCTGGTTGCTTTTGCCAGCATTTCAGTTGATCGGCGCCGCGATTACGTCACTGCTTGGTTATATGGTCGTCTCATTATTGCTTGGTGTATTTATAGGCAGAGAAACCGGGCCGAGCCTTTTATTCTCGAATCGCGAAATCTCTGCGTTGATCAATCGATTTCGAGAAAGAATTTTTGCTCAGTCAGATGATAGCAAGTGAGGATCATCTATTCGTACAAGATTGGGATGCCTGGCTATGAGCAGTGTTGGCACGTCTCGCGGACGCGATTGGCGGACTTCCAGATCGTTAATGCCTACTCTGGTACTGGTGTGCCTCTTTGCTGCGCTTCTTGTCGGCCTTTCTGCAATGTTTGACCCCGATACTGCTACCTATTCGGGAGCACTCTGGTTTTACATTGTCTTCCTCGGTTTGATGACAGCCCTACTTATGCTTGGAGGTCAGTTTCTTCGTTTACACGATCAAAGAATGCCTGTACTAGCTCATCCCCCATTCCTCATGACGATTTGGTGTGTTGCTCTTATCGGTATTCCTGGACTGGCGTCTTTCTTCAATCCGGTCTTGATAGACTCGATAGATGATCTTGTTGGTATTAATTACCCGTATGCTGCCTGGGCGTTGTTGCTGGTGACGACAGGACTTGCAAGTATTTGGCTTGGTTATGGATCTGGTTTGCTATTGTTTCGGCCAAGCATTCATAGTTCCAGGTTTTTTGCAGACCTGATCATTGTAACCCCCCACATCGTGTTGGTATTCTATTTCTTAGTTGTGCTAGTGCGACTGGTGCGAATCTCTGTGGTTGGCATTTCCTATGCTGCTGACCCGGGCGCCTGGGGAACCTTCTCAGCTTTTCATCAGTGGATTGGCTACCTGGAGAGCGGCGCGTACGTTGTGGTCTCACTGGTTGCGCTTCGAGTATTCCAAAGAAAATGGCCTTTCGGACTTCTGATCCTCGTTGGAGTTGTAGAATTAATCTTTGCTATAATTTCGGGAACAATGAAGCCGGCATTCTGGTTGATCGTACTATTGGCGCTTTCTGCCCTTTTCTGTGGTTATAATCTTTTGCGATATATTCCCTATATTCTTATTAGCCTGTATGTTGGAATAGCGATAGTGCCTGTGACCGAGTATTTGCGTCAAAATATAAACGATCTCAACGTCAATTCTCCATCATCAATGGTGCAGTCTTCCTTGAAAGCCTTCCGAGAGACATGGGGGCAGGGTGTGGATGTCGGTTGGAATATGTTTTCTGAAAAGGTAATGGGACGACAAGCTGAAATAAGTCAGAACATCGGCGTAATTCTCCGAAAAACACCTTCAGAATTGCCGTATGAGGGTTTTCATCAGTTTCTGGCAATTCCAGCCTATGTTGTCCCGCGCGCTCTCTGGCCGGATAAGCCGGTCATTACAGAAGGGGTTTCATTTAGCATTGCTTATTTAAATCATCCATCCAGCACGAAAACGTCTTCGGTGAGGACTATTTTTGGACAGGCATATATTTTTAGCGGTTGGCCAGGGGTAGTGCTGGCCTGCATCGTACTGGGATTTGCCCTTGCGCTATTTGTTCGAAAACTCGCCTATTCAGGCCTGGCGCCCGTTTATCTGGCTCTTATACCGGATTTAATAGACATCGAGAATTCATATGTCAGTTTAGTTATTCAAACCGCGCAAAGAGTTGTAGTGCTTTTGGTGATATGTGTATTTGTTGTATGGATTGCAAAAACTCTGAATGTTGGGAATGGAAGACGCAAGTATTTTGTGAAAAGGTTTGAAGATAAAGTGTTTTAGGAGGACTCACTTGAGCGTGGCGCCGTTTCGAATAGGTTTGGTAGTGCCCGCCCTCGCTGAAGGTGGTGGTGTGTCGTCCGTAGCTCAATTCTTGCACCAGGTGCTGGAGCGGTCAGGGCGCTATCGTCCTGCGATCGTCTCGTTGGCAACCTCGTCCCGTGATCCTAACAGTGTGCGCCTGGTTGCTCCAGGTAGTTGGCGGCGAGGCGCGCGGTGCACCGCAGGAGAGTGGCAAGGTTTACCATATCGCCATATTGGCGCTATTCTTGCCGAGCTTGAGTTTCAGCGCTACCAGCCGCGCCGCTGCCTCACTGAGCTGCTAGCCGAGTTTGATTTGATCCAGGTTGTGGCCGGGACGCCGGCATGGGCCCTTGTGACCCGTGAGGTTGGTCGCCCGGTATGCCTGTTTGTAGCGACTACCGTGCGGATGGAGCGTGTCGCGAGGCTCAAGCGTTTGCGGGGTTGGCGCAAGCTCTGGCTCGCGGCAATGACCCGTGCCGTTACGGCGATCGAGTTGGCTGCGTTACGACATACGGCCTGTGTGTTCGCCGAGAGCAGCTATACGCGACAATTGCTCGCCCCTCTGGTTCCACCCGAGCGGCTGGTCCTCAGCGTTCCGGGCATTGATACGGCCTTCTTCCGGCCGGGCGACTATCGCTATGATGGGCCTCTGTTGAGCGTCGGCCGCTGGGGTGACCCGCGCAAGAACTGCCGAATGCTCTTCGCAGCCTATGCCAGGTTAATCCAGGCGCTCCCCGCGGCGCCGAAGCTGATTTTAGCCGGCGCCACCGCCCCCTCGCCGGAGGACCTGACCTTTGCGCGGTCCCTCGGAATTGAGCGTCGCGTTGAGATACACGTTGACCTCTCCCGCGAGGCGCTCCGCGATCTTTTTCAGGAGGCTTCGCTGTTTGTGTTGCCCTCTGAAGAAGAGGGGTTGGGCATCGTGATCATCGAAGCGATGGCCTGCGGCCTCCCGGTGATCAGCACCCGCTGCGGCGGGCCGGAGACGGCCGTAGTCGAAGGCGAGACCGGCTACCTTACCCCGGTTGGTGACGCGCAGGCTCTGGCCAATCGCATGGCCGAGCTCATTGAGGCGCCCGAGTTGCGCCGCCGTATGGGCCAGGCCGGCCGGCGCGTCGCTGAGCAGCGCTTTTCGCTGGAGGCGGCCGGGAAGGTCTACCTTGACAAGTACGATGAACTGTTGAGCGCCAGGAGGCCTTAGCCTATGTGCGGCATCGCCGGATTGCTTTTCACCGGGTTATGGTCGGAGTCTCTCCTGGCCCGGCTGCAGGCCATGACCGATGCGCAGCGCCATCGCGGCCCCGACGACCAGGGTGTCGAGTTGCTCCGGGCAGCCGATCCGGCGGTCGGCTTCGGTCATCGCCGGCTGGCGATCATTGATCTCTCGCCCGCCGGCCACCAACCGATGGCTGATCCGGACCGTAACACCTGGATCACCTTCAATGGCGAGATCTACAACTTCCGCGCGTTGCGCCGGGAACTGGAGGCGCTCGGCCAGCGTTTCCGCAGCCAGAGCGATACGGAGGTCATTCTCAAAGCCTATGCCGCCTGGGGTCCCGACGCAGTGGCCCGTCTGCGCGGCATCTTCGCCTTCGCGATCTGGGACGAACGGGAGCAGACGCTGCTGCTGGCCCGCGACCAGTTGGGGGTGAAGCCGCTCTACGTCTGGCAGGGGCAGGGCCTGCTGCTCTTTGCTTCCGAGGTGCGCGCCCTGCTCGCGTCCGGGCTGGTTCCCCGCCGCCTGGATGCCGCCGGCCTGCAGTCGTACCTGGCCTATGGAGCGGTTCAGGAGCCGTTTACCCTCGTGGAGAGCGTCAGGTCCCTGCCGCCGGGGCATATGGCGCTCTGGCGGGCGGGCGCGCTCACAACCCGGCGCTACTGGCAACTGCCCGCTCCCGACCAGGTCCTGCCGCTGGCGCCGCCGGATGTATATGCGCAGATCGCCCAGCAACTCCGTGAAGCCGTGGGTTTGCAACTCGTGGCCGATGTGCCGCTCGGCGCCTTTCTCAGCGGCGGCATCGACAGCACCGCCATCGCTGCGCTTATGCGCCAGTCCGGCGG
Source organism: Chloroflexaceae bacterium (assembly GCA_025057155.1). Lineage (NCBI taxonomy): Bacteria > Bacillati > Chloroflexota > Chloroflexia > Chloroflexales > Chloroflexaceae > Chloroflexaceae bacterium. The sequence continues at coordinate 65,097 of JANWYD010000015.1, read as the reverse complement.
CGCCTCGGTCAGGACCTTCAGCGTCATCTTCGATGAGAAGGAGTACGATGAACGCGCCTATGCCCGGATCGCGGCTCGCCATATCGGCGCCGAGCATCACGAGTTGCTGCTGCGCGGCGATGAGGTGCGCCGAGCATTGCCAGAGGTGCTTGCCGCGTTCGACCAGCCCAGCATTGACGGGGTGAATACCTACTTCGTCTCGAAGGTGACCCGCGAAGCCGGCCTGACCGTCGCGCTCTCGGGGCTGGGCGGCGATGAGCTCTTTGGCGGCTATGAGGGCTACCGCAAACCCCTGCTGCTGGAACGCTGGGGCGCGCCGAAACGCTGGCTTCCCCCGGCTGTGCGGCGCGGAACGGCAACCCTGATGGAACGGGCGCCCGGCAGCCCGATGGTCCAGCGGGCGGGCGCGTTTCTACGCGCGGAGCGGCACCCGTACTTCGCGTCGCGCCAGATTTTCACGGAGCGCCAGATCGCCGCCCTGGTCGCGCCTGAGCTCCTGGACAGGGCGGCCGGATGGGAGGAGCGGTGCTTCGGCGAGCTGGAGGTCGAAACCAGGGCCTACGATCCGATCAACCGCGCCTCCGCCCTTGAAATGCGGACCTACATGCTCAGCATGCTTCTGCGTGACGCCGACCAGATGAGCATGGCCCACGCCCTGGAGTTGCGCGTCCCGCTGATCGACCACGTGCTGGTCGAGCGGGTCTTCGCGCTGCCGGGGGCGCTCAAAGTTGACCCGGCACAGCCCAAGCCGCTGCTTACCCGGGCGCTGGACGGCGCCCTGCCGCTGGCGTGTGTCAACCGGCCAAAGCACGGCTTCACTTTGCCGTTCGCGGTCTGGCTGCGCGAAAGCCTGCGTGCGGAGATGCGCGCGGTTCTGTGCGACGATGCCTCGCGGGGGAGCGGCCCGTTTCGCGGGGAAGGGCTGGCCAACCTCTGGCAGAGCTTCGAGCGCGGGCAGATTGGCTGGAGTCGCGTGTGGGGGATCTACGTTCTGCACGACTGGCTACAGCGGCAGAACATAGTTGCGTAAGGAAGGATGCAGGTGACATGGTCGAAGCGGCTGGCCGGCACACCACCCCAAGGATACTGATCGTCCTCGAATACTATTTGCCCGGATTCAAGTCAGGCGGACCCATTCGCTCGATCGCCAACCTCGTCGAGCGCCTGGGCGACCAGTTCGACTTCTACATTCTGGCGAGGGACCGGGACGCTGGCGACAGGCAACCCTACCCGGATGTGCAATGCAACGCCTGGGTACAGGTAGGCAAGGGCAAGGTGTACTACGCCTCGCCCGATCGGCTCTCGTTCCGTCACCTGCTGGCACTTGTCGGAGAGGTGCGCCCGGCCATTATCTACCTGAACAGCTTTTTCGCTCCGCTGGCGCGCAGGTTCCTCGTCCTCCGGCGACTGGGGCTCCTACCCGGCTCACAGGTCATCCTCGCGCCGCGAGGCGAGTTTTCGCCTGGCGCGCTCAAAATCCGGACGCGCAAGAAACAGCTCTATATCAACCTTTCGCTTCACGCCGGCCTGGCCAACCAGGTGATCTGGCAGGCTTCCACGCCGCTTGAGCAGGAGGATATTCGGCGCATCATCGGAGAACGCGCTCAGATACGCATCGCCTCGAATATGACCCCCGCGGCAGAGGTGCTAGCTCCAAAGATTTCCCGGATCTCAAAACGAGCCGGCAATGTACGTTTTGTATTTCTGTCACGGCTGGTGCCGAAGAAGAACCTCAAACAGGCAATTGCCATGCTCGCGCCGCTACAGGGCGAGATCTCGCTCGATGTCTATGGTCCCATTGAAGAGAAAGATCTAGCCTATTGGCACGAGTGTCAGGCATTGATAGCCCGGTCCCCAAAGCACGTTTCCATAACCTACCACGGAGAATTGGCGCACTCGGAGGTGGTGAGCACCCTGGCGCAAAGCCACTTCTTCCTCTTTCCGACCCTCGGCGAAAACTTCGGACACGTCATTCTTGAAGCGCTGCTCGCTGGCTGCCCGGTATTGTTGAGCGACCAGACGCCCTGGTTTACGTTCGCCGATCGGCCAATCGGCTGGGGTATTCCGCTCGATGACGAAATGGCCTGGAGAACCACGCTGCAGCACTGTGTTGACATGGACGATAAGGCCTACCAGCAGCATTCCGAGTCAGCCAGGGCCTTCGCTATGACCTTCGCCAATAACCCGGCGGCGATCCGGGAAAACGTGGAACTGTTTGCGAGCGCGCTGGGCTTGCCGCACGCGCAGCAACAGCGATCGCTGGCGCGTCCTTGAGATCGAGGCGGCCCCCTTTTGCGCCTCAACTCCATCCAGCGCGGCGCAAAGGGCACGTATCGCGCCGTCGTGGGCAAGCTGCCAAACAATTGAAAAGAGCCCGCTTTTGAGCCCTGACGGGTAGGCGTCAGGGCCCCGGAGCGTGAACAGGGTTGGCCGGTGCGTCTACCTGTCAGGTCTTTGCGTCATCTTCACGAGCGATAAGCAGCTGCCCTTCGCTTCGCAGATTGAACGATCGCTGGCAACATAGTCGCGAGGATCCCGCTCTGTTTCAGAATATGCCAATGGCAGCGCAAAAACGCGCCACGATATGCAGAGGTAATGGTATGTGTGGCATTGTCGGCACTGTTAACTGGGGGGACGCTGAGACGCTCTCAGCAATGAACACACTAATGGCTCATCGCGGCCCCGACGATGCGGGCCAGTGGCAGCACTTTGCCGCGGACGGCGCCTTCATCGGCCTCGGCAGCCGCCGGCTGGCGATCATTGATCTTTCGCCCGCCGGGCATATGCCGATGTGCAACGAGGATGGGATGGTCTGGATCGTCTTTAACGGCGAGATCTACAACTTCGCCCCGATCCGCGCCGAACTATGCCGCAAGGGCCACGTGTTTCGCTCCAATACCGATACTGAGGTCATCATTCACCTGTATGAGGAAGAGGGCCCCGACTGCGTCAGGCGTTTGAACGGTATGTTCGCCTTTGCCATCTGCGACCTGCGCGGGGCGGATCCGCTGCTGATGCTGGCCCGCGATCACTTCGGAATCAAGCCGCTCTACTACACGCAGCGCGGTGACCGGCTTGCCTTTGCCTCGGAGGTGAAATCGTTGCTTCAACTGCCTGAGATGAGCGTCGGCATAGATTTGGAGGCCCTGCACCAGTACCTTACCTTCCTCTGGGTGCCCGATCCGCTGACCCTGTTCCGAGGAGTCTACAAACTGCCCGCTGGCCACTACGCCCTATTTCGTAAGGGGCAGTTCGGGATCGTGCGCTACTGGGACGTGCGCTTCCCTGATCGTGGCGTAGCCTACAGGCTCTCTGAGGGTGAGGTGATCGAGGAGCTCCGCGCCCACTTCCGCCAGGCCGTTCGCTCGCAGTTGATCAGTGATGTGCCGCTTGGCGCGTTCCTAAGCAGCGGGCTCGACTCGAGCAGCATCGTGGCAATGATGGCGGAGGTCGCAGCAGAGCCCGTGAGAACCTTCACCATCACCTTTCCGCCTCACTACCGCATCGGCGAGTTGACCCTCGACGACCCGCAGGTTGCGGCGTTTGTGGCCCGCGCCTTCGGCTGCAACCATCGCGAGATCGTCGTCGAGCCCGATGTAGTGGACCTGCTGCCCCGCCTGGTATGGCACCTGGACGAGCCGGTCGGCGATCCCGCAATCATTATGGCCTACCTGGTCTCGCGTGAGGCCCGGCGCGATGTCAAAGTTCTGCTTTCCGGAGTGGGCGGCGACGAACTGTTTGCAGGCTACCGGCGCCATTACGCCCATCACTGGGCACAGGCTTACCGGCGGCTGCCGGCGCTGCTGCGTCGGAGGTTGGTCGAGCCCGTGGTTTACACGCTCCCTACCCTGCGCGGCTCAGCCTTGAAGGGGTGGATGCGGCTGGCGAAAAAGATGGTGCGCAGCGCATCCCTCTCGCCACAGGAAGCATTCCTAATGAACAACACGTTCTTGAATGATGCAGAAAAAGCAGAGCTGTATTGCGAAGCTATGCAGGCGCAGGTCGCGAACTATGAACCATTGAGTACGCATAAGGCACAACTTGGCCGGGTGGCTAACGCCGATTTGCTCAATCAGTTTCTCTACCTCGAGATGAAGACCTTTATGGTCAGCCTTAATCTAACCTATAGCGACAAGATGAGCATGGCCTCCTCGGTGGAGGTGCGCGTTCCGTTCCTCGACCGCGAGCTGGTCGAGTTTGTTGTGCGCAACGTCCCGCCCTCGCTCAAAGTGAAAGGTCAGCTCCGGCCCACAACGAAGTACATCTTCCGCCAGGCTATGCGCGGCATCCTGCCAGCCTGCGTTCTAGACCGACCCAAGACCTCGTTTGGCGCCCCGGCCGACTATTGGCTGAGCAACGATCTGCGGGAGATGGTTGACGACTTGCTCTCGGAGGAGCGTGTCCGCCGGCGAGGCTTCTTCGAACCAAAGGCTGTCCAGAAGCTGATTCGCGAACACCGCAATGCCCAGCAGGACTGGTCGCTACAGATCTGGCAACTTTTAACCCTTGAGCTCTGGATGCAGCAGTTCGTTGACGTTCGACGAACGTTATGCCCAATCTCCATACCACGGTGCGCCTAATCCCCCTGAAACAGATCACCCGGAACTGCCGCAGCGGCGCGTTGGCGGTCGCCGATGTGCCGCCGCCGGTCCTGCGCTCTGGCGGCGTGCTCGTCGCCGTCGCTGATAAGGTTAGATTGCGCTGCCACTGGATTATGTTGAAGTCACAGTCAACTACCTGCCCCGTAACGGCCCGCTTAGCAAGATTCCAGACTACGAGACATTTCACTTCACACCCCGCTTCGGCTGGAAGGGCCATATCGAGAGAGCAGGAATTCAGTTGTATGCAGAAGCCAACCTTCGATCGCGAGCAGCTCTACCTGCGCCTGCCGGCGCAGCTCCAGCACCTTGCCTGTAGCATCGAGGGCTGGTCGGTCCAGAGGCGGCGCTTTGGGGGCGACTTTCCCGCGCTCCTTGCCGAGGTGGAGGCGCGCAGCCGCTGGACGCCGGAGCGGATTGCAGCATATCGCGACCGGCGGCTCGCGGCGTTCGTCCAGACCGTGGCGGCTTCCTCACCCTTCTACCGTCGCCTGTTCGCCGACACGGGGATCGATCCCGCCTCGATCACCGGTCTCGACGACCTGCACCGTCTGCCTATCCTCACCAAAGATATCGTAAAGGCGCACTATCCCGAATTGATCTCCAGCGCCTTCCGACCCACTGACCTTGTCCCTGTGCACACCAGCGGCACCACCGGCGGCGGGCTGGGTTTTATGACAACACGCCGCGCTCTTCAGGAGCAGTGGGCGATCTGGTGGCGCTACCGGCGCTGGCACGGCATCACGCCGGAGACGTGGTGCGGCAGCTTTGCCGGGCGTCCTGTCGTGCCCCTCGCGCAGCGACGCCCGCCCTTCTGGCGCTACAACGTTCCGGGACGGCAGATCCTCTTCAGCGGGTATCATATGGCGCCCGACACCCTCGACGCATACGTCGCCGAGTTGCGCCGCCGGCGACCACCCTGGCTCCACGGCTACCCCTCGCTGCTGGCCCTCCTCGCCGCCCACATGCTGGATCGCTCCCTTGAACCGGGCTATCAGGTGCGCTGGGTGACAATCCGGTCCGAGAACTTGCTGCCGCAGCAGGCGACCCTCATCGAGCGGGCCTTCGGCGTGCGGCCGCGCCAGCATTACGGGTTGTCCGAGGCGGTCGCCAACATCTCCGAGTGCCCGCTCGGCAGGCTGCACGTTGATGAAGATTTCGCCGCAGTAGAGTTCTTGCCCAACCCCAATGGGCCAGGCTGCCGGATCATCGGCACTGGCTTCGCGAACCCGGCCTTTCCCTTTCTGCGCTATGACACGCAGGACCTGGTGACCGTCAGCGAGGAACGCTGCCCCTGCGGCCGTCCCGGGCGCATCGTCGCGCATATTGACGGGCGGCAAGAAGACTATATCGTGCTCGCGAACGGCAGCCGGGTGGGGCGAATGGATCCTATTTTCAAGGATCTGGTGCACATCCGCGAGGCGCAGATTGTGCAGCGGGAGCCCGGGGTCATCACCGTCCGCGTGGTGCGAGGGGCGGGCTACACGCAGGGCGACGAGCAACTCCTCAGGCAAGAGATAGCCAGGCGTGTCGGCGTGGATCTGGTGGTGCACGTTGAGTATGTTGAAAGCCTGCCGCGCTCCGGCGCGGGCAAGCTGCGCTTCGTAATCTCCGAACTAGATGCCGGAAAGCTGGAGCGGGTAACCCTATGAAACAGATCACCCAGAACTACCGCAGCGGCGAGCTCACCGTCGCCGATGTGCCGCCGCCGGCCCTGCGTCCCGGCGGCGTGCTCGTGGCCGTGGCCGCCTCGCTAGTCAGCGCCGGCACTGAGCGCGCGATGGTCACGCTGGCTCAGGCCAGTCTGCTCGACAAGGCCCGCCAGCGCCCCGACCTGGCGCGCCAGGTGCTGGAGAAGGTCCGCCAGGAGGGGCTGCTCACCACCTACCAGAAGGTAATGACCCGACTCGACAGTCTCTCGCCGCTGGGCTACTCCTGCGCTGGTACGGTGATCGCCGTCGGCGAGGGGGTCGCCGATCTGCAGGTCGGCGACGCGGTGGCCTGCGCCGGAGCCGGCTACGCCAATCACGCCGAGGTGGTCTTCATCCCCCGCAACCTGGCGGTGAAGATCCCTCCCTTTCAGCGCCCCGATCCAGACAGCGACCCCTCCCATCCCCAATCCAAAATCCAAAATCCAAAATCCCACATCTTCGAAGAGGCGGCCTTCACCACCGTGGGCGCGATCGCTCTCCAGGGCCTTCGCCAGGCCACGCCGACCCTCGGCGAGACAGTGATCGTCATCGGCCTGGGCCTGATAGGCCTGATCACCGTGCAGTTGCTCAGAGCCAATGGCTGTCGCGTCCTGGGTATGGATCTCAGCCCTGCCCGCTGCGAGCTGGCGCTGCGTTTCGGCGCCATCGGCGCGGCCGCTTCCGATGAGGACATGCGCGCCCTGGTGGCCAGGCATACCGGCGGCCTCGGTGTTGACGCGGCCCTGATCACTGCCTCCACCAGCTCCAGTGCGCCGCTGCGCCTTGCTGCCGAGCTGTGCCGCGATCGCGGGCGCGTGGTCGCTGTCGGTCTCGTGGGCCTTAATGTGCCGCGCAAACTCTTCTACGATAAGGAGCTCGACCTGCGCCTCTCGCGCTCCTATGGCCCCGGGCGCTACGACCCGAGCTACGAGGAGCAGGGTCACGACTACCCTATCGGCTACGTGCGCTGGACCGAGAACCGTAACATGCAGGCCTTCCTCGACCTGCTGGCCGAGGGGCGCGTGCAGGTCGCCCCGCTGATCACCCACCGCTTCCCGATCGCCGAAGCTGAGCGGGCCTACGCGCTGATCACCGGCGAGCGGGCGAGCGAGGCCCTGGGTGTAGTGATCAACTATCCCGAGACCGACTCCGCCGCCCGCCTGGCGCCGGTAGTCCGGCTGGAGCGGCCAGGCGCCGCACCTGCGACGCGCCTCGGTGTCGCCCGCGCCGGTCGGGGCGTGCCCAACGCGCGCCCGGTGGCCCTGGGCCTGATCGGTGCGGGCGCCTTCGCCCAGGGCGCTCTGCTGCCCGCACTGGCGAGCGTGCCCGGCGCGCCGCTACGGGCCGTGGCCAGCGCCACGGGCCTCTCCGCCCGCCACGTTGCCGCGCGCTACGGCGCAGCTTACTGCACTGCCGAGGCCAGCCGCATCCTGGAAGACCCCGAAGTTGATGCAGTGCTGGTGGCTACGCGCCACGGCTCCCACGCCGCCCTGGTGATCCGCGCCATCGCAGCGGGCAAGCCGGTCTTTGTCGAGAAGCCTCTGGCGGTAAGTGAGGAGCAGTTAGGGGCCGTGGTCACCGCCTACGAGGCGGCGCAGCAGCGCGCCGAGGGTGCGCCCAACGGCGCGTTGCCTGCAGCGCCGCCGCTGCTGCTCGTGGGCTTCAACCGCCGCTTTGCGCCGCTGGCAGTCACCATGCGTGATTTTCTGGCCGGGGCCGGCCCGTTGATGATGCACTACCGCGTCAACGCGGGGTTTGTGCCGGCCAGTTCATGGCTTCACGACCCGGCTGAGGGGGGCGGGCGCATTGTCGGCGAGGTCTGCCACTTTGTGGACCTGCTGCAGTTCCTCTGCGGGGCCGACCCGGTGAGCGTAGCCGCCACCGCCGCGCAGTCGCCGTCCGGCGCGCTCCAGGAGGACAATGTCAGCATTCACATTCGCTTCAGCGACGGCTCGGTGGGGAGCATTCTCTATGCGGCCGGGGGCGACAAGGCCTTTCCCAAGGAGCGGGTCGAGATCTTCGGCGGGGGGCGGGTCGCTGCCCTTGACGACTTCCGCACCCTCGAGCTGGCGCGCAACGGGAAGCGGCGCGTCGAGCGCACCCTGCTGCGCCAGGACAAGGGCCACGCCGCCGAGCTCCGGGCCTTCGTTGAGGCGGTGCGGGCCGGCGGCCCGGCGCCGATCCCCTTCGCCAGCCTGGTCCTCACCACCCGAGTCACCTTCCTCGCCCGCGAGGCGATCCACAGTGGGAGAGAGCTGCGCGTTTAGCGCCCTTTGCCTGGGATTGGTTTAAACCACTTGCAAACTCAGTGTACGGGCGCTTGTACGGTGGATGAAACGCCAGCACGATGTCACTTCTTGGAATACCCTGCGCGACCGGACGATTCGCGACGCCTTCTTCGGTTCGATTGTGTTGAATCCAGATTGTGCCATTACGAATGTCAATATGGATGAGCGTTCCCGGTCAGGCAATACACCACGTCTGACGCTGGTCGGTCCGTGGCAACAGCACCTATGCGCATTCTAATCCTCGCCCACTTCTATCCGCCCGAGATGGGCGGCCCGCCCGCGCGGCTGCACAGCCTGGCGCGCTGGCTGGCCGCGTTTGGCCACCAGGTTACGGTGATCACCGGCTTTCCCAACTACCCTACGGGCGTGGTAGCCGAGGAATACCGTGGCAAACTGCGCGCCATCGAGCGCCTGGACGGCGTTGATGTGCTGCGCACCTGGGTGTACGCTTCGTCGTTTCGCACAAGCTGGCGCCGGCTGGCCAATAACCTCTCGTTCGCCGGCTCGGCTATCGTAGCCGGCCTTACCTCCGGTCGCAGCTATGATGTGATCCTGGCCTCATCGCCGCCGCTGTTTGTGGGCCTGGCCGGCTGGTTCCTGGCCCGCACGCTGCGTATCCCATTCGTCTTCGACGTCCGTGACCTCTGGCCGGAGGTCGTGATCGAGGCCGGCGAGCTGGCCCCCAATGCGCCGCTGGCCCGCGCCCTGGCAGCGCTGGCCCGCTTCCTCTACCGCGGCGCGGACCATATCACGCCCGTTACGGAGCGCAAGCGCACCAAGCTAATCGCCGCCGGGGTGCCGCCGGAGAAGCTCACGGTGGTAAACAATGGCGCCGACCTCGATCGCGTGCCGGTAAATCTGAACGGTTACAAGCGGAGCGAACTAGGACTCGACGACAAGTTTGTCGTGCTCTACGCCGGCCTGATCGGCATTGCTCAGGGAGTTGAGATCGCCGTCCACGCTGCCGACCGGCTGCGCGAGCACAACGATGTGCATTTCTTGATCGTCGGCGACGGCGTGCGCAAACCTGAGCTGGTGGCTGAGGCCAAGCGCCTCAGCCTCAGCAATGTAACCGTGCTGCCCCGGCAGCCGCGCGAGTCCATCCCCGCCTTCCTCCGCGCTGCCGATGCCTGCCTGGTACCCCTTGTAAACGCCAGCCTCGACGACGCGGTACCCTCGAAGCTGCTCGAGGCCTGGGGCCACGGCTGCCCGGTGATCCTCGCGGCTGGCGGTGAGGCGGCCGATCTGGTAAGGCGCAGTGGCGGCGGCGTAGTTGTCTCGCCCAATGACCCCGGGCAGCTCGCCGAGGCTGTCCTTGCCCTCAAGCGCGACCGGACGCGGCTGGCCGACTATGCCCGAAGCGGGCGAGCCTTCGTGGCCAAGCACTTCGATCGCGAAGCGCTTGCCCGCCGTATGGAGCAGGTTCTGCAGCAGGTTGTTGCCGACCGCGCTGCGCACTGACAGACGGCTTCTCTCTACCCTGGCTTTTCCAGGGCAACTGGGTGCGTGTCTGAACCATCGGCATCAATGCTTTCGAAGCAAAGACAGACTCTGCTGCCCTCTGCGTCCTCTGCGGTGAATATCAAGAAATAGCAGCTTTCTCAAGGCTCCTCCGGTGATCTTTCCCATGCGTCTGGATCGCTCCCTCAAACTCCGCGCCGCCTGGCTGACCGCCCGCCGCGCGGGGCCGCGGCGCGTGCTTCGCCGCCTCGAACGCCGGCTCAGACTCGGTCTGGTGGACCCGTGGCTGGCCTCGCGACTCTACCCGGCGCCGGCGCTGGCCGGCGGCGCCAGCGGCCCCGCGCTGCCGACGCAGCTCGTCGCTCTGCGCCGCCTGGTCGCCCTGCGCCGGGCTACGCCCCTCGCGGCCGCCTGGGACGTGGCCGCGGGGACGGTTGCACTGCTCGGGCAGCCGCCGGAGCCCCTGGCCCCGCCGGCCAACTGGCTGGCGTCTCCGGTCGCCGACCCGCTCTGGGCCTTCAGGCTGCATAGCTGGGAGTGGGCCTGGCCTCACCTCGACGACCCAGCGCGGCGCGCGGCGCTGCTGGGCCTCTGGCGCGACTGGCTGGCGCGCGTGCCCGTTGGCCGCGGCCCGGCGTGGGAACCCCACCCCACCTCGCAGCGCCTGGTGGTCTGGTCCGCGGCCTGGCGCTTGCTGGGCGGCGATGAATCGCTGGCGGCGGCGATCGCCCGGCAGGCCGCCTTCCTCGCCGATCACCTGGAGCGTGACCTCGACAACAACCACCTGGTCGCTAACGCGAAGGCTCTGGCATGGGTGGGCCTGTTGCTGCCCGGTCTGCCCGACGCGCCCCGCTGGCAGCGCCAGGGCCTTGAACTCTTCTGGGCCACCCTGGACGCCCAGGTGCTGGCCGATGGGGGCCACAACGAGCGTTCCGCTGGCTACCACATGGCCGTCTGGCTGGACGCACTTGAGCTTGCGCTCCTCTGCCTGGCGAGCGGAGAGGCGCCCCCGCCAAGGGCATGGGCGGCTCTGGAGCGCATGCGGGCCTTCGCCCTGTCCCTGCGCCGGCCCGACGGGCGCCTGCCCCTGCTTAACGACAGTGTCGAGGACGAGCCGCTACCGGCCCCTGCGATCTTCGCCCTGGCCGAGGGGCTGCTCGGCGCTCCCCGCCGTGCTGCGGGACCTTGCCCCTCCGTGACGGCGTTGCGCGACAGCGGCTATGCCGTGCTGCGCGCGGGTAGCGGCGCCGAGGCCGTCTACCTGGTTTTCGATGCGGGTGACCTGGGGCCACCGCACTTTCTGGGCCACGGCCACGCCGATACGCTGAGCTTCGAGTTGTGGGCGCGCGGCCAGGCCCTCGTGGTTGACCCGGGCGTGTACCAGTATCCCGCCGGCCACTGGCGCGACTACTTCCGCAGCGCCGCGGCCCACTCCACTGTCACCGTCGACGGCTATGACCAGTCGATCTTCGCCGGCCCCTTTCGGGTGGCCGAGGCCGCCCGCGGGCGCATCGTCGCTGTCAGCGAGGACGCCGATGGCCCCACCGTCACCGGCGAGCACGACGGCTACCGCCGCCTGGCCAGCCCCGTCAGCCATCGCCGCAGCGTGCGGCTCCACGGCCCCTCGCGCCTCACGCTGGCCGACCAGCTCGACGGTGCCTGGCAACACGCCCTTGTCGGGCGGCTGCACCTGGCGCCCTGCCGGGTGGAACTTGAGTCCCCGCGGGTGGCCCGGGCAGTCTACCCCGGCGGGGCGCGGGTGGCCTACCGCCTCGTCAGCGACGCCGCGGCGTGGCGGATCGAGGAGGGCTGGACGAGCCGCCACTGGTACCGGCGCGAGCCTTCCCCGGTGCTGGCCTGGGCGGTGGAAACGTTGCTGCCCTTCACCCTGACAACCGAGATCACCATCGAACAGTGACAGGAGATTGGGGAAACCCACTGTCCCCGGGCTCTCAGGTGTAGGGTTTTTCGAGCGCGAAGGGGTTTTCGGCATTCCAATGCGCTTGTGAACCCCCCTGCCCCCCCTCTCACCTACGCGGAGAGGGGGAGTTGGGCGTCCCAATGCCCCGGATGGCGACTGGAGGATGTGCCGGAAAACCCTACACCTGAGAACTGTCCCCAGGCCCCTGCCTGACTGAAGGATGACCCGGGTATCCACACAGGCGCCAGGCGTCTCACCACATCAACACTCCCACACGGAGAACATCAGATGCGACTCCTGCATATTGTCGGCGCGCGCCCGAACTTCATGAAGGCGGCGCCGGTCTGGCTGGCTGTTGCCGAGGCCGGGGGCTTCGAGCAGGAACTGGTCCACACCGGCCAGCACTACGACGTCAACATGTCGGACATCTTCTTCGCCGAACTGGGATTGCCGGCGCCCCACTACCACCTGGGCGTCGGTTCAGGCACCCACGCCCAGCAAACAGCGGCGGTGATGGTGGCCTTTGAGAAAACCCTGGCCGAGGCCCGGCCCGACCTGGTGCTGGTCTACGGCGACGTGAACTCCACCGTGGCGGCGGCCCTGGTCTGCGCCAAGCTGCTGGTGCCAGTGGCCCACGTGGAGGCCGGGCTGCGCTCGGGCGACCGGACCATGCCCGAGGAGATTAACCGCCTGCTCACCGACCAGATTGCCGACTTGCTGTTCACGCCCTCGGCTGACGGCGACGCCAACCTGCTGCGCGAGGGCGTCGCGCCGGAGAAGATCGTTCGCGTCGGTAACGTAATGATCGACAGCCTGGTGCGGCTGCTACCCCTGGCCCGGCGCTCAGGCGTGCTGGAGCGGCTAGGACTCGCGCCCCGGGGCTACGCCGCCCTCACCCTGCACCGGCCCTCCAACGTAGACGACCCCGCGCGTCTGCGTGACCTGCTGGCGACACTCGGCGCCCTCTCAGCGCGGCTGCCGATCGTCTTCCCCGTCCACCCGCGCACCCGCAAGCGCATCGAGGACCTGGGCCTGAGCGCGATGGGCGACCTCAGGCTGACCGAACCTCTGGGCTACCTGGAGTTTCTGCACCTGATGAGCGAGGCACGTCTGGTGCTGACCGATTCAGGCGGTATTCAGGAAGAGACGAGCTACCTGGGCGTCCCCTGCCTGACCCTGCGGGCCAACACCGAGCGGCCGATTACCGTGGATCACGGCACCAACACCCTGGTCGGCCCCCGGGTCGAGCGGCTCGCGGCCCTCTTCAACGCCATCCTCGACGGCGATTATCACTGGGACCGCCGGCCATCCGGCGGGATTCCTCTGTGGGACGGCCAGGCCGCGCGGCGCATTGTGGCGGCCCTTGAGCGACTACATAGCGACACGCTCCACAGCGTTCACGCAACTTCGAAGGAGGCAACGCGATGATCAACGCGACGACGAAGGATACAACTATACCTGCGACCACCCGTTTCGAGCTGATCCCCCGCTTCTCCGAGCGCCGTCTACTCCTGATCGTAGGCGACATTGTAATGATCGCGCTGGCCGGCGGGTTGGCCATCTGGCTCAACGGGCTATTGCGCTAAGACGCCACCCAACTACGGCGACTGCACGGGAGACCTGACAGGCAGGCGCGGAGATCCTGCGGCGCGCACAAAGACAGCCCGTGTGCCTGCTGGTCAGGTCTTTGCGTTATTCTACGTAAATAGTAGCGTGGGAGCTGGAGGAGGAAACCATGCTCTGGCTGATATTCACCGTTGCCGTCTGGCTGTTGCTGCTTATGCTGATCGACGGCTACGACCTGCAGATCTCGGGCAACCGCTTGCAGGTAATGAGCCGCGTGGTGTCGGCAACGCTGCTTACCGGCCTGATCTACCTCTTCATCTTTTTCATCTTCGGACGCCAGGCCTTGCTGGCAGAGCAGATCTCGCCGAGCTGGCTGAACCTGTTGGACCTGAGCCCGCCGCCGCGGCTTGTCCCGGCGTTACTAATCGGTCTGGGGCTGCCACTGCTGCTGACCTGGCGCCTTGCCTACATCAGGCTCTTCAACAACCCGGCCCTGCGCCATCGAGCCGTGATTGTTGGCGCGGGCGAGACCGGCTCAATGCTGGTGCGCGACACGCAGCAGGCGACCGCCGGGTACGAGTACGTCGGCTTCATTGAGCGTGACCCGACTCTGCACGACCAGACCGTCGCCGGAATCAAGGTGCTGGGAGGGTACGATGTGCTCGACCGGCTGGTACGCACGCGTAGCATTGACGAGGTAATCGTCGCCGTCACGAACCACGGCGAGGACCGCTTCCTCAAGTCGTTGGCACTCTGCCATGAGTACGGTGTGAAGATCCGCTCGGTCGCGAACATCTATGAGGAGGTGCTCGGCCAGGTGCCGGTAGAGCACCTGGGACCGGAGTGGTTCGTTGACACCTTCAATAGTAACTTTCCAACTGTCTATCGGCTGTTCAAGCGCCTGCTCGACATCATTGTGGGGTTAGTGGGGATGGCGGGACTGGCGTTGATCTTCCCCTTTATCGCCCTGGCGATCTACCTCGACAGTCCCGGGCCGATCTTCTACCGTCAGGAGCGTCACGGACGGTACGGGCGGCGTTTCTACGCACTCAAGTTCCGTTCAATGATCCCCAACGCTGAGAAGATCGGTCTGGAGAAGCTAGGGCTTGATAAGTGGACCGAGAAGAACGACCCGCGCATTACACGGGTGGGCCGGCTGATCCGCAAGGCGCGCATTGATGAACTGCCGCAGGTCTGGAACATCCTCAAGGGCGACATGAGCGTGGTTGGCCCACGGCCTGAGGTGTCGCGCATGGTCGAGCGGCTGGAGCGTGAGGTGCCGTACTACCGGCTGCGCTTCGGCGTGAAACCAGGCCTCACGGGCTGGGCGCAGGTGCGCTACCGCTACGGGGCTACGATTGAGGATCAATTGGCCAAATTGCGCTACGACCTGTATTATATAAAGCATCAGAGCCTGGTGCTCGATCTACTGATCATCATCCGCACCCTGCGGGTGGTGTTATCCTTCCGCGGAGTGTGAACCCAATCTAATGCGCTGTTTCCTGGAACAAAGCTACCACGCATCACCGACTCTAGCGGTCCGTCGCGCCAGCGCTGCTCCAGCACAGAAGCACCCAGGTACGCACCTCACGTGGCGTAGCAGGGCCGCGAGGGCATGAACCGAGAGATGGGGAAGCGAGGCGGTCAGGATCGGGTCCGGCTTCGTCGGGTCCTCAGCCTGGGGGCGCTGCTGGCGCTGGTGCTGATCGCCTTCACTGCCGAGGACTGGCTGGGCGCCCTCGGGCGCTGGCTGGCGATCCCTTCGGCGCCCCGCCCGGCCGAGGTGATCGCCGTGCTGGGCGGAGGCCTCGAGCGCCTCCGCTATGCTGCCGAGCTGCGCGACCGAGGCCTTGCCCCCGAACTCTGGCAGACGGGAGGACCTGGAGACCGCGAGGCGGTGCTGGCCATCCGCTACGAGCGGGGCTGGCCAGCGGAGAGCGTCGCCTTCCTTCCCTCCGAGAGCACCTGGGAAGATGTCGCAGTGATCATCGCTGAAGCGGAGCGACGCGGCGTGCGGCGCATTCTGGTCGTCACCAGTTGGTACCACAGCCGCCGGGCGGTCTGTAGCCTGGAGAAGCAGCTCGCCGGGCGGGGCATCAGCGTCGCCTTTGCCTCACCGCCCGCCGCCGACCGCTGGTGGAATATCCCTGCCAGCCGCCGCCATGTCGCCAATGAGCTGGCGAAGCTGGCCGCCTACACTGCTCTCTACGGCCTGAATCCCTGGAACTGTACGTTGCCGTATACGACAAGCCACCCAGGCGATCAAGACGCCACGCATTCGCAGAAGGATGGGTAGTGGCCAAACCCTGGGCTGGACACCAAAGCCGGCCCGAACAAAGTGTTGATCAAAAGCGAAGACTACAACGCTTCTCTGCTATATTAGTATTAGTGTAGCCCAGGCGTATCAGGCGACGATCCAGGATCACATCCTCGACATACAGCTTCGAGCGCCTGCGCCGACCGCAATAAGGCGTGAGTCAGGATCTGTTCAACGCTCCTGGCTCACGCCTTCTGTTTTCGCGCCTCGGGCAGCTCCCGGCCGCAGCGTGTCTATCCTGCCTCGATGGTCCGAGCCAGCCCCTCACGCAGCGTAACGCGGGCCCGAAAGCCAGCGGCGGCAAAGGCGCTCACATCCGCGCGCGACCGCCGCACCTCGCCTTCGCGGGGCGGCGCAAAGATCGGGTGCACCTCTCGGCCGAGACAGGCACCGATCGTCTCCGCCAGGTCCAGCACGCTGGTCTCCTCGCCCCGCCCCACGTTGAAGACGGCCCCCGCAATCCCGGGCAGGGTAGCCGCTGCCCGCAGACTCTCCACGATGTCGCCGACATAGATGAAGTCGCGCGTCTGCAGGCCGTCACCATAGATCGTAGGTTGTCCTCCCGCGCGCAAGGCGGCGATGAAGCGCGGCACGACCGCCGCATAGGGCGAGGTCGGGTCCTGCCGCGGCCCGTAAACGTTGAAGAAGCGGAGAGAGACGGTTTCGAGACCGTGTAGCCGGGTGTAGAGCTTGAGGGCCTCCTCGGCGGCCAGCTTCGAGGCCGCGTAGGGCGAGAGTGGGGCTGGCGGGTCCTGCTCGCTGACGGGGAGCTTGTGCGTGTCACCATAGACGGCGCAGGTGGAGGCGAGGATCACGCGACGAATGCCTGCGCGCCGCGCTGCTTCCAGCACCTGCAGCGTCCCGGTCAGGTTGACGTCAAAGGTCTCAACCGGTTGCGCTACTGATTGGACCACGGAAACTATTGCCGCGAGATGGTAGATAACCTCCGTCCCTTCCGCAGCGGCAGCGAGCGCGCCAGTGTCGCGTACATCACCCGTATGCACTTGCACGTCCGTTCCGAGGTGCGCGAGCCGATCGAGCGAACCAGTGGAGAAATTGTCCAGTACCCGCACGTGATCGCCCGTCGCGACCAGATGTTCGACCAGGTGTGAGCCTATGAACCCCGCGCCCCCCGTCACAAGGACCTGCATCGTCGTTCCCTATCGCGTCGTCGTGGAATATCATTTTAGCATAGCAGGGACGGCCCGCCGGGCCGTCCCCCCCGTGGCCCCGCGGGCCAGACCGCACGACGCTGGCGCGCCCTACGGTTCAACCTGTGAAAATGACGCGCCGTGACCGCCATACAGTATAGCGTTTCTCGAAAAGGTTGCTCTGCAACGATGGCGGCACGCGCACCGCAAGCCACGCGGTTCCGTGTCCACGCTGAATCAAGCGTTCTGGTCAGTGCTCTAGCTGTTCAGGTTTGCCGCAGAGCACGAAGAGAATGAGCTTTTTGAAGCCCTTTGCGGCGGTGCGAACGTGTTCGGTAGAGGCGCACACTATCCCCATCCGCCTCCCTTGACACATCCCCGCGCCGGTGGTACCGTTCCCTCTGCTGCGCCTGACCGTCTGTGACGAGAACGCCGATGCTCGGCCACCTCCGTACCGTCCCGCTGCTGCTGGGCCAGCCCGTCCGCTTGCTGCGGCATTACCCGCGGGGCGCCCTGCGCGATGATCTGCTCGCCGGGGTTACGGTGGGCCTGGTGTTGCTCCCCCAGGCCCTGGCCTTCTCGCTGCTGGCAGGTCTGCCCCCGGCAATGGGGCTGTACTCGGCGATGGTGGCCTCGATTGCCGGCGCGCTCTGGGGGTCATCGAGCCATCTCCACAGTGGCCCCACCAATACCGCCTCGATCGTGACGCTCTCGGTGTTGCTGCCGATCGCCGCCCCCGGCTCGCCCGAGTTTGTCGCCGCCGCCGGGCTGATCGCGGTGATGGCTGGCGTCATTCGGTTGCTGCTGGGCATGGCGCGCCTGGGGCTGCTGGTCAATTTCGTTTCTGACTCGGTGGCGGTCGGCTTTACGGCCGGGGCCGGCATCCTGATCATCTCCAATCAGATCGAACCGCTTTTGCGCATTGATCTGCCCCCCTCGGCGGGTCTGTTCGAAACGCTGGTCGGCGCCGCCCGCCAACTTGGCGCTGCCCATCTCCCCTCGATCCTGCTGGGCGTGGCTACGATGCTGATTATCTTTCTCTGGCCGCGCATCACCCGTCAGGTGCCGGCGGTGCTGGTTGGCGTGACCGTGGTGGCCGTCGCCGCCTATGTGCTCGGCTTTGAAGGAATGGGCGTGAGCGTACTTGGTCCCCAACCCGCCGGGCTGCCCCCCCTGGCCAGTCTGCCCCTGCTCGACCTGGAGCTGATCGGCCATCTGGCGAACGGCGCCCTGGCCCTGGCTATCATCGGCCTGGTGGAAGCCGTCGCCATCGCCCGGGCCATCGCCAGCCACTCGCGGCAGCGCCTCGACAGCAACCAGGAGTTCGTAGGTCAGGGGATGGCCAACATCGCCGCCGGGTTCTTTTCGGGGTATCCCTGCTCCGGCTCTTTTAACCGCTCGGCGCTGAGCTTCCAGTCCGGAGCGAAAACGGCCCTCGGCAATGCCTTCTCGGGTCTGTTCATTCTGGGGGCGATGTTCCTCCTCGCGCCCCTGCTGGCGCACCTGCCCCGCCCGGTACTGGCCGGCGCGCTGGTGGTGACGGCCTGGAGCATGATCGATCTCAGGTCAATGCAGCGTCTGCGCCGCGGCGATCCTGGCGACGCGCTGATTATGGGTGTGACCCTGGTGGCCACACTGCTGCTGCCGTTGCAGTTCGCCATTCTGATCGGCGTGCTGATGTCATTGGGTTATTATTTGCTCCGCACCAGCGCGCCACGAGTGGTCGCCGTCCTTCCCGACGCCGAGTTCAAGCACTGGGAGCCCCACGCCGGGCGGCCACAATGCCCGCAACTGGCCGTGGTTGATATTCTCGGCGATCTGTACTTCGGCGCCGTTAATCACGTCGAAGAGGCTCTCAACGCCATTCTTGCCGCCACGCCCGGCCAGCGCTTCCTGCTGCTGCGCATGCACAGCGTGCAGCATATTGACATCAGCGGCATCAGAATGCTTGAAAATCTGCGCCAGAAGCTCCTCGAACAGGGCGGCGAACTGTTCTTCACCCGCGTGCGCGGCCCGGTGCTGGAGCGGATGCAGGCCAGCGGCTTCTTCGAGCACCTTGACCCCCGGCAGATTCTCGACGAGGATACGGCTATTGATACGCTCTTCTACCGCGTGCTCGATCCGGCGGTGTGCGTGTATGAGTGTGAGCGGCGTGCTTTTCTGGAGTGCCAGAGCCTGCCCAAGCGCACCCTGCCGGGGGGCGGCGCGCCTCACATTCCGCTCCTGCCGCTCGATGCCCGGCCTGCTCCAGTGGTGGCGCCGCGCGAGTTGTGGGCCGAGTTGCATAGCCCTGACCCGCCGCTGGTCGTGGATGTGCGCGAACCACGCGAGTTTCGCAACGGGCGCGTGCCCGGCTCGATGCTTGTGCCGCTGCCCACCCTGCTCAGCGACCCGCAGGCAGTGCCGCGCGACCGGCGACTGGTGCTGGTGTGTCGCAGCGGGCGCCGCAGCACCCGCGCGGCAGCCGTGCTCGTCGGTCGGGGCTATAATAATCTGGCCGTACTGGAGGGCGGCCTGCTGGCCTGGGAGGGGCAAAACTTGCTGACCGCGGTGGGAGAGGAGGAGGGCGCCCGGTCGCTCGCGTAGGATGCGGAGGGGCGCGGAGAGACGCCGAGGTGCACGTTTCTGGTCGTCCGCGGCGGGTTCGCGCCCGCTGCATCTCCCCCGAACAGGTGCGCAAGGGACCGCGCAGCCAGATCTACTCAAGGGGACCAGCATGTCCGAACCATGCCTGAACCGCAATACCGGCCTTGACCTGGTGCGGGCCACCGAGGCGGCGGCGCTGGCCGCGGCCCGCTGGATGGGCCTCGGGCGGCGTGAAGAGGCTGATCAGGCTGCAACGGCTGCCATGGTGGCGGCCCTGAACGAACTGGAGTTCGATGGGCGGATTGTCTGCGGCGAAGAGGGCCGCCAGGTGGTGCCCGAGGCCCTGGTGGGAGGCGCGCGGGTGGGCAGCGGGCGCGGAATCGCCGTGGATGTGGTGGTTGACGCGATTGATGGGCGTCGCCTGCTGGCCCGCGGGCGACCCGGCGCCGTGGCCGTTGCCGCCGTCTCCGTGCGCGGAGCAATGTGGGCCCCGGCGCCCGCAGTGTATATGGACAAACTCGTGGTTGACCGCGCCGTCGCTCCGGCGCTGGTCCCGGAGTGTCTCGACGCCCCCGCCGCCTGGACCCTGGGGCTGATTGCCCGCGCCAAACGTAAGCTGGTGCGTGACCTGACGGTCTTCGTGCTGGAGCGCCCGCGCCATGCCGACCTGATCGAAGAGATCCGCGCCGCCGGGGCGCGGGTGATGCTTGCCGACGATGGCGATATTTCCGGCGCGGTGCTCGCCGCCTCCCATGATAGCCCCGTGGATGCGTTGATGGGTGTTGGCGGCACGGCAGAGGGGGTGATTGCCGCCTGCGCCGTCAAAGCTCTCGGTGGCGGCATGCTGGGGCGCCTGTCTCCGCAGAGCCGCGACGAGGCGGCCGCCGTCGCCGCCGCCGGTCTTGACACCCGTTGCGTGTTCTCGCTCGATGATATGGTGCGCAGCAATCAGATCTTCTTCGTTGCCACCGGCATCACCGATGGCCTGCTGCTCAAAGGCGTGCGCTTCGAGGGCGACCGGGCCACCACCAACTCGCTCATCCTCCGCTCCGAGACCCGCACCCGGCGCCTGATTTTCGCCGAGCACTTGCTGGAATGATGAGGTTGGATGCGGCAATCCGGAAGGCAGGGCCGGCTCTAACCCTCGCCGGCCTGGCGCTTTGCCTTGACATCCTTCCGCCCACGGCGTACACTCTGCTCGTTGTGCCACTTCACACAAAGGAACACGCAGAATGGCCCTCGAACATATTCTCACCGATCCTCGCCGGCTCGTGCTCCTCTACGGTACCACACCTCCCCGCGCCAACACCCCTCCAGAGCGTATCCACCTCGCTGCGACCCGACTTGCAGGGCGCGTCGCCGCCCTGCCCCTCGATGGCCTCGTCGTCTACGATGTCCAGGACGAATCCGCCCGCACTGCCGAGCCCCGTCCCTTTCCCTTCCTGCCCACCATTGAACCGCCGATCTACGCCGCGCTGCTCCGCGAGTTGACCGGTCTGGCCACAGTGACCTACAAGTGCATCGTCAATGAAACCGAAGCAAGCTGGCCCGCCTGGCTCGACGAGGCCCACGAACGCTATGGGGTGCGTTACCTGTCACTGGTGGGGTTGTCGAGTTCCAAACTGGCTCACAGCAGCATCGCTCTCAGCCGCGCCTCGGAGATCGCCGCCGCCCATGCTGCGGGCTTCGTGCTCGGCGGTGTTACTATTGCCGAGCGCCACTCAGCCCAGCGTAGCGAGAGCCTGCGGATCATTCAGAAAACCGAACGCGGGTGCCGCTACTTTATCTCTCAGGCTGTCTACGACGCTGAACCAACCGTGCGCCTGCTCAACGACTACGCCCGCGACTGCGCCGAGCGCGGTCTCACACCCCGGCGCATTCTGCTCGACTTCGTTCCCGTCGGGCGCGAGCCGACTATGGCCTTTATTCGCTGGCTGGGCATTGCCATTCCCGACGCGACCGCGGCGGCTATCCTGAACGATGACGCCCCCCTCAGCCGTTCCATCGCCGTCTGTCGCGACATCCTGCGCCGCGTGCTCGATCAGCCCTACACCGGGCACATTCCCCTCGGCCTGTGCATTGAGAGCGTTTCGATCAACAAAGACGAAATCGCCGCTTCGATTGAACTCGCCGCGGTGCTGCTCGAAGTGGCCCGTGAGTACGGGCTGGAGGTTCATCGAGAGTTGCCGGATTGAGGGAGGGATCTACGAGGGTTCTGCACCCCTGGAGAAAGGGAGGGTCTGGAAAGACAAAGCTATCCCAGACCCTCCACACCTCCACACCTCCACACCTCCACGCCTCCA
This sequence comes from Chloroflexaceae bacterium, assembly GCA_025057155.1. Lineage (NCBI taxonomy): Bacteria > Bacillati > Chloroflexota > Chloroflexia > Chloroflexales > Chloroflexaceae > Chloroflexaceae bacterium. The sequence continues at coordinate 43,215 of JANWYD010000015.1, read as the reverse complement.
CATCATCCACACCTCCTCACCCCCCATACAGCAGCCGAATAATCAGGGGTGAAATCAGTCCCTCCACAGCGGCTGCGACGGCTATCAGCGGCAGCAGCACCAGCACCCAGACCTTGGCGAAGGCAGCCAGGCTCCACAGCAGGTTTTCGCCTATCGTGAAGCCTGGCGGCGTCGCCAGCAGCGCCGCGCCGATGCGCAGGCCCAGCGCGGCGCTGAGCACAAAGGCCGGCAACTCGATCACCCCGTGGGGTAGCACGTAGGCCAGTAGAAACTGCGATGGACTATCCGCGCCCAGGGCCAGCCACTCTCCTCCCCGCGCCGTGAGCGCCCCGGCCACGAAGCCGATCTGGGTGAAGGCCACGAACGGCACGAGGAAGGCGAACAGCCCCAGGCTCAGCGCCGAGAGCAGGTTGGAGAGCAGGGAGACCCGCAGATTGTTGGCAAAGATCCCCAGCGCCAGGCCCGGCGATGGCGCCGGGGTGTCGCCCAGGCCCTCCAGCAGCCGGACAAGCGGGCGCAGCGGGGCCTGGGTTCCGTAGTACCAGCCCAGGGCCAGGCCGGAAGCCACGGCCAGCAGCGCGCAGAGCAACGGCAGGCGCAGCTCGCGCAGCAGGGCGGGGAACTCCTGGCGATAAAACCGGCCGGGTGAAAAGGGCAGCCCGGCATAGCTGGCGGACAATACCCCCGCGGGCTGGTGCTCGCAAAAGAAAAGCCGGAAGCGCGCCCGGAGCAGTCCCAGGCTAAGATCCTCATGCTCCCGCGACAGGATCTCCTCACGGTTGAATCCGGCCAGCCCGCTGCGGATCAACGCCAGAGCGACGAGCGCCATTGCCGCCAGCATGTACCAGAGCACATCGTAGCGTCGGGCGATGAACAGCAGCGCCTGCAACTGCACTGCCACTGCCGTCGGCAACAGCACCGCCGAGGCCAGCAGCGTCGCCGCGCGCACGCTGCCGGTATGCGTCGAGATCACCACCGCGCCGGCGACCATCAACACGCAGATCGCTATTAGCATCAGCGTGATCTGAGTGAGAACCTCCGGCGTCATTCCCGCTGCATACAGCGCCGGATGGATCAGTCGCGTCAGCCCCAGGAACACGCCCATGGCCGCCAGACTGCCGGCCAGCGGCGCCAGCAGCGCGGCCACGAGCTTGCCCGTGTACAACTGCCGGTCGTTGAGAGGCATGGCCAGGAGCGCCTCCAGGCTATTCCGCTCGCGTTCGCCCACAAACGACTCGATCGCCGTAATCAAGGCGAAGCTGGCCGGCACGAAACCCACCAGCACGCCCACGAATGGCACGAGGCGTCCCAGCACCTCGGCGCTGGCCACAAAGCCAAGCGCCCAGTTTGTCGCGGCCACCAGCGCCGCCGGCAGGCCCACTGTCAGGACGCCCAGCGGCAGCAGTACCCGCCAGTCGCTCAGGGTTTCGGCCAGTTCACGCCGGGCGATCACCAGGGCCAGGGGCGGGGGCGCCAGCAGCGCGGCGCGCGCCGCCGGTCGTCGGCGCAGCGGTTGCCACTGCCCCTGGCGGTGCTCGCGGGCCAGCAGTTCCTCGCGGTTGAAGGTGCGCATCCCGGCGCGGACAAGGATCGCCGCCAGCACGCCCAGCGCCGCTGCGATCAGCCAGAGCTGCGCCCAGCGCTCGTTGATGATCCAGAACGCCGCCAGTTGCATCACCCCGGCCATCGGCACCAGAATGAAGCTCGACATAAGATTGGCGGCGCGCACAGTCGAAATATGCGCCGAGATCACGACCGCGCCGCTCACCATCACCAGGGCCATGCAGCACACCAGCAGAATGAGCAGCAGCAGGCGCGGCAGGGTCATCATTCCGAAGTACAGCTCCGGCATGAACCCGAGCAACAATCCCACGTAGATCTGCATCGCCGCCAGACTGGCGACCAGCGGCGTCAGCAGAGCGGCGAGAAACTTGCCCAGGTAGAGCTCGGCATCTGAGAGCGGCATCGCCAGCAACGTTTCGAGACTGTTCCGCTCGCGTTCGCCCACGAAGGACTCGAGCGCAGCGATCAGCGAAAAACTGGCCGGCAGAAAGCCCACCAGCAGCGCGCCGAAAGGGATCAGGCGTATGGCGAAACTGGCATCTTCCAGAAAGCCGACGATCCGCCCCGCGGCGGCGACGAGCAGCATTGGCAGCGCCAGCGCCAGCAGCAGGATCGGCGTCACAATGCGCCAGTCGCCCAGCAGTTCGCGCGCTTCGCGCCGGACGATGAGCATGATTATGTCGCGGCGCGTAACTGCGCTGTCTGATGTGGCCATCGTTCCCCTTCAACGGTAGCGGTCGTCCTCGGAGGAGGCGGACCTTCTGCACCCTGCGCTAGAAGGGGTGCGGGGAAACCCGGTTTCCCTGCACCCTTTAACCAGCGACGCCGGTTGCGGTTCATCCGATGCGCTCATCGCGGCGGCGCGCCGCCTCGAGCAGCAACTCTTCAGGTGGCACGGCCATCGTGGCCTGAACATTGGCCGGCAGTCGCACGACCCTGAACAGGCCATCGGGCCACTCAATCAGACGAAATACCGCCTCAGGGCCTTCGCGCCCTTCGCATTGCGCGGCAATCACCAGGCCTTCGTCCACCCAGACGCGCGCCACGGCTTTCTCGCGCCAGGCTTCGATCTGCGCCGCGCGCCGCTCGTTGCAGAGCGTCTGAATCAGGGCTGCGGCGCTGATGGTGCTGAAACTGCCCTGCAAAAACATCACCGCTACCTCCGCGACTACACGGCGCGTCGCACGGCTGCCACCACGCTGTTCATGCTCGCTTTCAGCGTATCGAAGACCCCGTAGCCTTTGATCGCCGACGCCTCGAAGCAGGGGCGCCCTTCAATCGGCAGGCGCCGGCGCAACTCCTGGACGGGCAGGGCGTGCGGCAGGTCGCGCTTGTTGAACTGGACCACAATCGGAAACGTGTTGAGGTCATGGCCCAGTTCGATCAGGTGCTGTTCCATAGTGTACCAGGACTCCTCGTTTTCCGACATGCGTCCAGCCTGCGAGTCGACCACAAAAACGACGCCGTCGGTGCCCTGGAGGATCAGGCGCCGGCTGGCGGCGTAGTAGACCTGACCGGGCACAGTGTAGAGCTTGAACTTTGGTCTAAGGTTGGCAACCTTCCCGATCTCCAGTTGCAGAAAATCAAACAGCAGCGTGCGATCCTGCTGGGTCTTCAACGAGATAAGCCGTCCGCGCAAATTAGCTGGCGTGCGCGCATAGATGAACTGCAAATTAGTAGTCTTGCCGCTCAATGCCGCGCCGTAGTATACAATCTTCAAATTGATTTCGCCCAGCGCCCAGTTGATAAACATACATTCCTCCTACCAGATATTATCAAGGTGGGCGGCGAAATTGCGCACAAAATCGTCGTTTACAGCCGAGGGCGGCGGCGTCATGGCGGCCTTGCCGACGATCGCCAGGATGCGTTCCGCTGCACGTTTGATTGCCAGTCGCGACCATCCCAGGGGCACGTCTTTGGCTGTGGCCAGCAACAGGAACAGCCCCTCGCCAACCCGCGAGACGAGGATGGTCATATCGTCATGTTCCTGGACAATCAGATTACAGGTGCGCTTACCCCCCAGCAGTTGCGCGATCTCCATCGTGGCCATGAGATCGCCCGCGGCCAGCGCGGCGACGCTCGACACATCGAGCTGCCCGCGACCTTCCCAGCTTGCCAGTTCCTGGCCGCTCAGGTCGCCCAGAAATGCGCACCGTACATCGGCCTGCTGGCCGAATTGGGCGAGCAAGTTCTGGATAGCCGCCAGATGGGCTGGAGACAGAACGATAGAAGAACGTGACATGCTGGCGCTCCTGGTCATTCTTGATGCTGTAACGTGTCGCCAAACAGGCGCTCGAATTCGCGGTTCAGGGAGGCGCTGAGTTCGGCGGCGATGACTTCGCCCGGCGTTCCTTTCACCAGACGCATCCCCTTGAGTTGCTGGGCGCTGCGCTTGAGTTGCAGCCAGATATAGCCCAGCCGCGGTTCCACGAACTCTTTGGCGAACACAAGGGCAAGGAGGTGCTGGCTGCCCACGTTGGTCGCATAAATATCAAATTGGACCCCTTCCAGCACAATCAGGCAGCCGACCTGCTGGTCGCCCAGCGCCCGTCCTAGTTCGGCAATGTTGATTGAACTGCTGGCAATCAACGAGGTGATGGCGTCCACCTCCAGGTTCGCGGCATCCCCCTGCTGGGCCACGGTGTTGCCGAGATTATCGGTGTAGATCACAAATTGCGCCTGCGTCTGCCGCCGCAACATATCAAGGAGCAGCAGCACATCGGCCATCGTCGCCGCCGGGCGATCAGTGTCGGGCTGCGGCGCCGGCCCGATCCCTAACGGCAGCTCGAGGGCCTTGCCTACCGCCGCAACCAGATCTCTGGCCGACGCCGGCTGCGGCGCGAGGCTGCAACCGGCCAGTTCCGCTTCGCGCAGGCTGACCGCGCTCGCGTCGGGCGGGTGGAGCAACAGGGCGCGGAGGTTGGGCCATCGTTTGCGAAGCCGGCGGATGAGACTGAGGCTCTCGACCTGTAGACTGGCAATGACCAGATCGAAGGGCTGGCGTCCGGCCACAAGTTGGCCGGCAGCGACCGAACGCACGCTCTGCACATGGACCTGCAAGCCGTGGTCGGCCCCTGCAGCGGTGAGCGCCTGTTCCCAACTCTGGCTCAGCGCCGGATTCGCCTGAACGATCAGCACCCGGTACTTCATCCCCGTACATCCCCTCTTCGCGCGATTGTTAATCGCAAAGGCTGGATCGCAGATTGGACGGAGCGCGTCAGGGTGAGGTTGGGGTCGCGCTGTTCCCAGCCGCTCGCCTGGCGCTGGATCAGGCGTCCTTGAATCTCGAATCTCGCCAGGCGGTCTGGCCCTCGCCCCTTTACCTCCACACCTCCACACTGTACTCTGCGCGGCGGAGGAGCGCCTGTCAGGCAGGGCCGCCCAGAGATCTGAAACCCTCATTCGCAGCATTACGCTCCCCCGGCGGCGTCTGTATCAGCGCAGGGCAGCCGGAACGTGAAGGTGCTGCCGCCCTCGGGACGGCTGTCAACCCAGATCTGGCCGCCGTGTTGCTCGATCACTGCTTTGGCGATTGTCAGCCCCAGACCTCGGCCCGATACGCCCGCGCGTTCGGCGCTTTCGGCCCGGTAGAAGGGTTCAAAGACCTGCGCCGCCTCCTCTTCGCTCAGTCCATACCCGCTATCTTCGACCATGACCAGAACATTGCCGGCTTCGTGGCGCGCGGCGACGCGGATGTGCGCCCCGCCGGGGCTGTACTTGATCGCATTGTCAATCAAGGCATTGATCGCCCGGCCCAGCCCTTCTTCAGAGCCGATCACCCGCGGCAGGCCGGGCGCCAGGTCCACTGTCACGTGCTGGCCCCGTCGCCCGAACTCGGCGTATTGCAGGCCGACGGCGGCTTCGATCAGCAGATCGAGGCGCAATGGCGCGCCGACTTCCTGGGCCTGAAGGCGGATCTGCCCTAGCGAGAGCAGGTCGTTCACCAGCATTGTTAACTCGCTGTTCAGCCGCACCACCTGCCCGATCAGGCGCGACTGTTGCTCGTTGAGTTCGCCTGCTGCCGGCACGCTGGTGATCAGGGTGCGCAACTCCCGTAATGGAACCTGAATGACGCGCGAAAAGTTGCTCAGGAAGGTCTCTTGCTGCTCGCGTTCGCTCAGGGCGGCCGGCTGCTTCGGCTGCGGCGCCGGCGGGGCGCTCTTCGGCTCGCCGGCGGGGAAGATGAGGAAGCTCCAGAGGGCATCGTCAATGCCGCGCACCGTGACGTTTGCCTGCCCGCCCCGCGGCAACTGCACCGTTCCCTCCACTGGCCCATCGGCCATCAGCGCCTCGCTCAGCAGTGGCGTCAGGCACGACGCGCCGCTCTCGACCAGGCTGTGTCCGCGCGCCGCTTGCCCCAGGCCCAGGGCCGCCGCCGCCGCGGAGGTGTAACTCACCAGCCGGCCCTGGCCGTCCACCAGCACCACCGCATCGGTCAGGCGCTCGAACAATGCGCCGATATCGCCAGCCAGCGCCGCCTGGCGGCGCGCGCGCATCGGCCCGACCTCACCGGTTCGCGGAGCGGGCGCCGCGGCGCCCGGTCGGGGGGAGCGGGCGGCAGAAGCTGGCGAAGCGGCCTCGCCGACGGTTGGCGCGGCGATCCCGTGCGTGGCGCTGATGAGCGCGCCCAGACCGTGCAACGCTGCCCGCGCGGCGTTCGCCAGCGGGCGCTGGCTCGCCGCCAGCAGCAGCCCCCAGAGAGTGCCGTCCCGTTGCAGGGGGATCGCCGTCAGCGTCGAGGTTCCCAGCCAGCGTTGCCCCTCGGCGTCCAGGCCGCTCTCGGCGGCGCTGGCGGTGCTGCCGGGGCGTCTGCTGCGCAGCACCGTGTCAACCAGACGTCCCTGCAACCCGATCGTCGCCGGTCCTTTGCCGCCTATCGCAGCGAGCACCCGCATCTGGCGCCGGTCGGCGCTCAACGTCCCGATCAGCGCGCGATCCACCCCTTGCTCGTGGAGCGCCTGGCGCAGGTCGGGAGTGGCAAAGAGGGCGGGCAGGTCGGGGCAGCGGCCAGAGACCCGCGCCAGCTCGATCCAGCGCCGCTCGGCGGGCATCAGCGCGGGCAGATCGATCGCGTTCAAGCGCGGATCGGCCACCAGCGCCGCAACCAGTGTTCCCACAAAGGCGCGTTGCGGCTCGGGCGCGGCCAGTTCCGGCAGGCTCAGCGTCTCGTCGCCGAACTGGGAGAGCGCCATCACCGCGTGGTCCACCCGCTCCGGGTCGCTCAGCATCACGCAGCGAAAGCGCTCTCCCTCGGCGCGCGACACCAGGGCCAGGGCCCCCTGCTCGCCGGCAATAATCAAAAACGGCGCGTTCTGCCACGGATCGCCCCACAGCGTACCCTCTTCCAGATCGCCAAGCGGCCCGCCGAAGATAATCCGCGCATGCAGATCCGCCGGGCGGCGCTGTACTGCCAGCATCGCCAGATGCCGCACCTGATCGAGACTGAGCAGGCATCCGGCGCTGGCCGAAACTCCCAGCAAAGCTGGAAGCGAAACGGACGCCGCAGAACTGATCATGAACATCTCTCCTTCACAGGTTAAGACATCGTTGCGCTGCGCGACCTTCCGGGTTGCCGTTCGGACGCAGCCCGCAGGGTTAACGTTCCGCGATCCGGTAGTTCCGCCCGCGGCGGGCGCGCCCCCCAGCGATGCCGGGTCGGGTCTGCCGTCGCGGGCGGAACGGGAGTTGAGAGGAGGCGCAGCCTTCCCGCGGCCCTCCAGATGATGCCCCGGGTTTGAACCATCGCCGGGGCAGGTTGAAGATCTTTCAGGTGGAGAGCGCCCGGTGAGCGACCTGGAGCACGGCTAACGCCTCATGGGCGGCATAGTCTGGCGCCAGACGGGTGATGGCTTCCCCCAGGGCCTCGTAGCTCAGCCGTAGCGGGCTGTCGGGCAACCCCTGGTGAGCAAGCCAGTGCTGCATCCAGCGGGTGTAGTTGACAAGTGGATCGGCAGCTCCGGCAGCCATGCTGTCAAGCAGGTAGGCGATGTACCAGCTTACTTCCGTCGTTGTTTCCTCGCCGCCGGGGGCGACGCCCGCCGCCATCAGCCGTTCCGCCGTCTGCTCAATCAATTCGTCCTGTATTGACTGGAGCGCCTGGCAACTCTCACGTTGATAGGCCAGCGCCCCCTCGACCTCCGCCAGCGCGTTCCGGGCCTCCTGCGCCTGCCCCGGGGCGAGCCGCGCCGACAGCGCTTCGCCCAGCAGCCAGAGGACGTGCTGCATGTGGCCGGTGCACAGGCCGCGCCTGATCCACGCATCACGTTGCCATTGGACGTGCTGGCCCAGCGTGGTGGCGCTGCGCACGCCCAGGGCGTCAACCAGATAGTCAATCAGATACCAGCATTCGTACACCAGCCGCGCGCGCCCGTCGGCGCGATAGGCCGCCTGCCAGTGCCAGTGCCGGTCAAAGGTCGCCCTGGCCAGATCTTCGGCAAGGAGGTTCTGCTGCTCGGCGACCGCCCGTGCCGTAGCGTCGGCAAAGGCCAGCTTTTCCAGCGCTGTTTGCATGTATCCGAAAATGAACGAATGCCACTGCTCCGGCACATGCCTGGTAATGGCGCGCCACAGGTTGCCGTACATCTCGCGGATATGACCGGTCGAGCAGCCGAAGCCCCGGATCTGGTCGCGCCGCCAGCGGGTGTGATCCTCGAAAATCATTGGCGAACGGTAGCGAATACTCTGGATCAACACCCCAAAATTGCGATCCAGGTCCAGTTTCAAGCGCACGTGGATCCCTTCGCCATACCGTTGCACCCAGAACGGTTCCCGCATCGCCTGATTGATGGTGTCCTCGATGATCGCCAGGCGCTGATCTTCAAGCCGTTGCACAATTTCGAAGCTGTCCATAGCCTTTCCCTGATCCGCTTCCGCGACGCCCATGCCCGCCCGGGGCGTGCTGTCAAGGTAAAGAGCGAGTGGCATGGCGCTTATCCCCTGATAAACTGAGCCGCCAGACGGCGCGCGATGCTCCGCGGATCGCCGTCCATGTACTGGCCTCCCTGGACGCGCGCCCGCAGATCGGGCCGCTCAAAGAAGGCCATGCCGCCAAAGATGAACAGCGGACGTGGCGGTTCGATCCGGCTGAGGATCTGTCCGGCCTCGGTTAGATGGTGCGCCGCTTCTACCGTGGTTGCCGATAGCCCCAGGATCTGGGGGCGCAGGGTGCGCACCAGCGATTCCAGGGTTGAGTTTGGCACCGTTTGCCCCAGGTAGTTTACCCGAAATCCGGCCCATTTCAAGAACAGCGCGACGGTAAGCGGGCCAAGCTCGTGCAGTTCGCCCTGGGCGCAGCCGATGACCGCCAGCGGCCCGTGGGGATTATCCCGGTGGGCGGTAAACAGATTGTGCAACTTGCTCTCTACGAAGCGGCTGGCGAAATGCTCCATAGCTACCGAGACTTCGCCCCGGTGCCAGCCCTCGCCGATCGCCACCTGCACCGGCATCAGCAACTCGGTGCACAGCGCCTCCGCCGGGTAAAGCGCCCCGGCTTCGCGCCAGACCTCCTCGGCAGTATTCTGGTCAAATGCCACCAGCGCGCCCAGCAGGCGCCGCTGGTAGATCGGGAAGCCCTGGCTGGGCGGCAGCGATCCCGCCTGAGGCCCGGGCGTCACAACCGCCGGGCCAGCAGCCACGCCGCCAGTCGCCGCTTCTGCAGCTCCTGGAGGCAACCATGTCGGCAGGCCAAACGACGGAGCCGATGGCCCTGGCAGCGGTGCGCTCGCAGCGGAGATCGCGCTGAACGCCAGCGATGGCGCGGCCGCTGGCGACCCCGGAGCGGGCGCCGCCGCGAATCCTTCCGCCGCTCTGCCCGGTCCGAAGATCTCCGCTCCGGGCAAGTTCAAACCGCCATTCGCAAAGGGGGCGGCGGTGGGGGCGGGGGTGCCGGGGCCGAAGGGCGCGGCAGCAGCGGGGGCGGGGGCGCCGGGGCCGAAGGGCGCGGCGCCGAAGGGAGCGGCGGCGGCTGTGGCGCCGAAGGCCGTCTTCCGGGCCGCTGGCGCGCGCGGCGCAGGCTGGCCGGCGCTCTCCCCGCTAGAATCAATTAACTGTTCCAGCAACGTTGCCAGGCCCACCGCCCGTGCCAGCCCTTCCGCCTCGTGCGGATCGGGTTCCGCCTGGCCGATCAGCAGCACGCCCCAGGGCTGGCCGCGGGCGCTGATCGGGATGGCAAGCGCCGAAGCGGCCCCGCCGAGAAGGGCATACTCGGGATCGGTGGGCACCAGCGCCTGCATAGCGAGCTGGCGCTTCTGAAAAGCCTGCCCTACCAGTCCTTCGGTCAGCGAGTGCGGCGGCGGCGGACTGGCCGCGCTCCAGGCAACCGGCACCAGGGAACCGTCCGTGTAGCGATAGAGCAACTCGCCTACCGTGCCACAGAAGCGGCGCAGGGCGTCCATCGCCAGCGGCACCATCTGGTCGTACTCCAGTGAGGACTCGGCCAGCAGCGACTGCAATTCGGGCAGCTCGCCGAGGCAATCAACCAGCTTGAGGCGCTGCGCTTCCGAGTGGCTTGCCAGGGCGTAGGCGATCCTGGCCCAGCGGGCCGCATTACTCACCGGATCGCGCTGAGGCGCCTCGGGAGGCGCCTGGCCCCGCGCCAGGCTGAGGAGCAGACTGGCGCGGCTGACCACCCGCTCCTCGGCTGTCAGCACCCCCTCGAACTGGTAACGTCGCGCTGCGCTATTGGCGCGATCCACACTGACCCGGCTGATCATCGAGGCCCAGAATACCGGACTGTCAACGATCAGAAACCATTCCTGGCTTAACGGCGATCCTGCCGGCATCGGCACAAAGGTCACATGGGGGATCTTTGGCGGCTCAACATCGGCCTCGCCATACACTGTCACGCTCCGGCACAGAGGCGCCAGTTGCGCGATGCGTCCCTGGTGCAGATGAAAGAGCGAGAAACGCAGCGTGCCCAGCGCGACGTGCGCCTCGACTCCGCGCTCCTGCGCCATCAGCTCGAATTGCCGGCCGATGACGATCAGAGCGTCAGCCTGGCGGCGCCAGCGGCGCGTCTCGGGAATATGCTGCACCAGTTTCATCAGGGATGGCCCGGACCCGCGCGCGGCGGATGTTGCAGGAGTAGTCATAGACCTCTTCCTCAGAATGCTCCGGCAGCCGATATGCGTGGACGCAAGGACGGTCCCGCCCTGGGAGGCCGATGCGGGACAGTGGTGTTGTACTCTATTGACAGTATGGCACGCCGTTGGAACGAGGCTATTAGGGTGTCACAAGCGTTGCGTTAGGGATGCGTTAGGATTCGCAACGTGGAGGTTGCATAACATACGATGGTTTGTAGTTATCTGGACTCTCGTAACCGGTATCTTGTATACTACGGCCAATACGATGAAGTATAGTCATTTCGTGTCGTAAAATATTTGCTTTCCAACAATATGTTTCATTGACAAAATCGGGTTTTGCGTGTGCAAAGCGTGGTGAATTAACAGCTTAGCGGCGCTGGTTCTCTCACCCGTATGCAGCAACCGGTTATTTCGCCCGATACCGCCCGCATCTGGCAGCCAACCCTGGCCTCGCTGTTCGACCTGTGGCAGCATGTGCTGCAGGACCGGCGCAGCCCGAACAGCCTGGGGCGCGCGTTGCTCGGCGTGGTCGCCGAGGCCACCCGCGCCGCCTGGGCCTCGCTAATGACCTTTGACCCTGAACGGCACCACCTGCAGATCACCGAGGCCATCGGTCTCTCCGAAACGATCGTTCAAACTACCCGTGTCGCCCTCGGAGAAGGCATCGCCGGGTGGGTCGCTATGCACCGCCAGCCGCTCCTGCTCTCGCCAGACCGTCCTGCCCCCGCCCACCTGGTCGGGCATATGCGCCGCGACGCCATCGGTTCGGCCCTCTGCGTGCCGATGATCAGCGATGGCGAACTCTACGGCGTCTTGAACCTGGCCCGCAAGGAGGGTGAGCCGCCATTCACCGAGGAGGATCTGTGGTTCGCCGCCCTGGTGGCCGAGCGGCAGGCCCTTGCGCTCAAAACAGCGCAACTGTACGCCGAACTGGCCCATCGTGAACGGTTCATGGAGCGCATCCTGGAGAGTCTGCCGATCTCCCTGGTCGTGCTCAACCGGCGTCTCCAGGTCGTTCTGGCCAATCAGAACTTCTTCCTCAAACTGCGGCGCAATCCCGTCCAGACCATTGGACGCACCATCAAGCATCTGTTTCCCGCGGTGCTGTTGCAGTATATGCGCCTGGAAGAGCGCGTCAAAGAAGTGTTTGCCAGTGGAGCGGCGTTCGATGGAGGAAAGGTGGCTTTTACCGCTCCTGGCCTGGGCAAACGGAATTATTACTACCGCCTCGTTCCGCTCAAACAGGGCGCCGACGTTGATCATGTCTTGCTCTTGATTGAAGACGTGACCGAACGCGAGAAGCTGGGCGAGGAGGTGCGCCGCGTCGAGCGGCACCTTGCCGGCGTGGTCAATCAGGCCAGCGATCTGGTAGTCTCGCTGACCCCGGATGGGAAGATCATTACCTGGAACCCGGCTGCCGAGCAGGTCTCAGGCTTGCGAGCCGAGCAGGTTTGCGGCGAGCCGTTCGTCAAGCTCTGCGCGCCTGATCAACACTGGGCGGTGCAGGACATGCTCAAGCGTCTCGCGGCGGGTGAGCAGGTCAAGGAAACCGAGATCAGCCTGCTCGCCGCCGATCCGCAGCATCCAATCACTGTGGCCTGGAATTGTTCGGCCATGCGCGACGACGCGGGCAAGGTAGTGGGCATCATTGCCGTAGGTCGCGATCTCACCGAGCGGCGACGCCTCGAAGCGCAGGTGGTGCAGGCGGCCAAGATGGCCTCCCTGGGGGTCATGGCGGGCGGCATCGCCCACGAATTGCGTAATCCGCTGGCGATTATCCAGACCAACGCGCAGTTGCTTGAAGAGTACCACGATGCTCCAGAACTGGCCCGGCAGTGCCTCCAGCACATCGTCGCTTCCACCAGGCGCGCGGCGCTGATTATCGAGAACCTGCTGAAGTTCGCCCGTCCGCCTCAGGACCGCTACCGGTTGCTGAATGTCCACGACGTGCTGGAGGAGACCTTTGCCCTGCTCGCCAACCAGCTTCTGATGGCAAACGTTGACCTGGTTCGCGCGTTCGGTCCTGATGTGCCGATGATCTACGGCAATCCGGTGCTGCTCCAGCAGGTCTTTACCAACCTGATCCTCAATGCGATGGCGGCGATGCCTCAGGGCGGGCGCATTACGGTGACAACCCGCAGCGCTGGCGAGCAGATCGAAATCCTGGTGTGTGATACCGGCGTCGGCATCGCTCCCGAGCATCTGTCGCGCATTTTTGACCCGTTCTTCACCACGCGACCCGTCGGGATGGGCACCGGCCTGGGCCTGTCAATCAGCTATAGCATCGTGCAGCAGCATCATGGTCACATCAGCGTCGAGAGCCAGCCTGGCCGCGGCGCCTGTTTCACCATCCGTCTGCCCGCCGATGTGTAATGACAGGAGGAACTCTCTCGCAATCCCGCCTGCTGCGTGATATTCTCGGCTGCGTATTCCGATGCGTGCAAGGAGATGATCATGCGCCAGATACTTATCGTTGACGATGAAGCCGACCTTGTCTGGGCCGTCGGTCAGGCTCTGCGCCAGGAGGGATACACGCTCAGGGTCGCTTATGACGGCAACGAGGCCCTGGAACTCTGTCGCTACATTATGCCGGATCTGATCATCCTCGATGTCTCTATGCCGCACATGGACGGCCTCACCCTCTGCCGCGCCCTGCGCCGCGATCCAGGCCTGGCCGACGTGCCGGTGCTCTTCCTGACGGGACGGGATATGATTGAGGATCGCCTGCGCGGGTTCGAGGTGGGCGGCGATGATTACCTGGTTAAGCCCTTCGATCTCCGTGAGCTGAAGGCGCGCGTGCATGCCCTGCTGCGCCGCACCGCCCGGTCAGCGCCCAACCTGGCCGAAACCGGCGTGCTCCGCGTCGGCGCCCTGAGCCTGAACCTGCAAACCCGAACCGTACAGATTGACGACGAGGTGCGCCAGCTTACCCCGGCCGAGTTCGAGTTGCTCAACTTTCTGATGCGCCACCCCGATGAGGTCTACTCTAGCGAACAATTATTGCGGCACGTGTGGGGATATGCGCCCGATGCCGCCGAACCAGGGCTGGTGCGCTGGCACGTGATGAACCTGCGCAACAAGATCGAACGCGATCCCGCCCGGCCTGCCTACCTCTGCACCGTGCCGCGCCACGGGTATATTCTGCGGAATGGTTTATCCGAGCAGCCGGCAAAAGCGCAGGGTAACCAGGCTGCCGCACGCTAGCAACAGCGCCCGACGCCTAACACATCCCTAACTGAACGCTCGCGAAGGGCTAACACCCACACGCGAGCTTTTCGTATCTAATGGATTGCGGGTTCCGCACCCATGTTGTGTACGTTCTAGCACAGGAGGAACTTATGGCCGTCGAGAAGGTGAATGCGTCGAGCAGCCTGGCCGAAGTCGTGGATCGCATTCTGGACAAGGGCGTGGTGATTGACGCCTGGGCCCGCGTCTCCCTGGTCGGTATCGAGTTGCTGGCCATTGAGGCCCGCGTGGTGATCGCCGGCGTTGATACGTACCTCAAGTATGCTGAGGCCGTGGGCCTGACGGCTTCGGCAGCGGCGCCGGCCTAGAACCATTGTCGTTCGGATGCGGTTTGCGCGCACACGGCCGGCGTCGCGCTGAGACCTGAACGGGTCGCCCGGATTCCTGTCCCATCGCGCGTAGGTGGTGGGCATTCTCCTCATCCCTCCGCCACCAGCGCGGCCCCCCTCATCCCGCCCGCGGGATGAGGGGGCCAGGGAGTGAGGGTCAGAAGTGGCGGACAGACAGGTGTTCCGGTTGTGCCAGACAGTCATGCGCATCGTCGCCAGGTCCCATGGGGCTCCAGAACCAACAATCCAAAATCCAAAATCCAAGATCCGAAATAAACATTTGTGTCTGATCAACGGTCCGCTGCGGAAAAGGCCTGACTACCCGGAGGAACAGCATGATCACCAACGCGACTTCGGAACCACACGCTCGCGGTTTTTTCAATCCGCAGCATGCTGCTCTGAACACGCCTCGCTCCGATGGCGTGGCCAGGCTGCTGGCGGAGTTGCATGCAGCGCGCCTGGCGGAGGCAGCAACCGGGCGCATCGAGCGGGCGCGCACGCAGGCGGAGCGCCGGGCGGAAGTGGCCGAACTGCTGGCGGAGTGGCATACGGCGCGGGTGGCGGCGGCGGCGACGGCGCGCGCGGAGCGGGCGCGCACGCAGGCGGAGCGCCGGGCGGAAGTGGCCGAACTGCTGGCGGAGTGGCATACGGCGCGGGTGGC